>CAMYKY010000126.1:5881-18296 GCA_947259165.1 uncultured Acidobacteriota bacterium
CATAGACCCTCTCCCCCGCTCGGGGGAGAGGACGGCGAGCGAAGCGAGCCCGGTGAGGGGGCGCCGCCCGAAGCCGAGTGCGACGCTGACCTGAAAAAAACCCGCCTCCCCGCAAAGCACCGTCCCGACCCGAAGGCACCGAAAAAGCAATGAGCACCGCGAGAGCACTCGTCTAGCAAGACAGTGGCGGTGCGGGGAGATCGCGTTCTTTAGCATTGGCATCGAAGCACGCCTTCGGCCGGCGCCCCCTCACCCGACGTCGCTGTCGCGACGTCGCCCTCTCCCCCGCTCGGGGGAGAGGGTCAGTCCGTTACCGCCTTTTCGCGAGCAACGTTTCCGACAATCCCGGCCCGCGTTCCGGCTCGCTCCAAGGGCACACCTCGATGCAAATCGCACACCCGAAGGTTTTGACGAAATAAGGAATGCACTCGTCGAAGTCCACGTACCACTTCTGCTCACCGCGAACCCACTGCTTGGTCTCGTGGATCGCGTCCGGCGGACAGTCGATCACACAACGACGACATGTGAGGCACAAGTCATCGACCCCGATATCGACGGGCTCGTCGTAGGCAAGCGGTAAGTCCGTCAGCACTGCGGCGAGGCGGAAATTGGAGCCGTACTCCTTCGAGATCATCGACCCATGCTTGCCGAGCTCGCCGAGGCCCGCGTTGATGGCCAAAGGAATGTGAAGAATCTCCGTGCTGTTCGGATTGCCGTAAGCTTTTGCCGGCCACCCCAACGCGCGAATATGTTCGGAGAGCTCGATCGCGATTCGGGACACCACCCGATAGGCGCGCATGACCTCGACGGCGGCGCGCTCGTGGGGGACGTGTTCCATCTCTTCGCGAATCATGGGCAAGCCGATGCAAATGGCGGTTGCATGCGGTGCTTCGCAGCCTTCATACAACGCGCCTTCCGTCACGCCCGTGATCCCGACCAGCCCAGCGCCGAGCTCTCTTGCTTTGTCTTTGATGGCCTCTGCCATGGCCGCGGGGTCGATAACGTCTTTCTTTGCGCTAGCGACCGGGCCGTCTTGGCGTCTCAGCTGCCAGGTGTTGGCGAGAATGTGGCGGACAACTCCCCAGGCGTTGATGTAGCTGAAGAAATCGTCCATAGCTTCCCAGGAAAGTTTCTCCCCGGTGGCGTTGTGGAAAACGTGACGGGCGCGGCGTTTGGTGGTCTCACCATGGCCGTTGATAGCGCTTCCGGATTCCGGCGGCGTGCGATAGCCGAAGGCGTAGTTCGTATCGGGAGGCGAGTCGAGTTTCATGCCAGTCGTTCCTCGACCAGCTCTTCGGTCAGTGTGAGCGAATGGCGGCCGTCGTCGCCCAGCTTCTCGACGCTACCGCCTCCGCCTTCGCTGCCTCGCGAGAATGGGTCGAACTCGAAAGGCTTGATGACGCGGCTGTAGACGTCTTTGAGCGCACGGGCGCCAACGCGCGACTGTAGCGCAGCCTTGCGCGCGATGAGCTTCTTCGCACCGTCGGTGATGCGGAGCTCGATTTTGAATCGCTCGAAAAAGCGTTTCGAGGCTTCGAAAATCGAGTCTTTCGTTCCCGCGAATATCGACTCGAGGATCTCTGGAGACAGCTCTCCGAGCACCAGGGTCGTATCGAATCGAGACAAAAACTGCGGCATCATCCCGTATTTGAAGAGGTCTTCCTGGGTGAGGTGCTCCGACAGCGAGAAGACCTGCTCGAACGCGACATTCCCGTCGAAATCGGACGTCATCTCGGTCATCTCTTCCTGGCCCTTCTCCTCGAAGATTCTGGCGTACACCTGGTCGTAGAGCGCATCGTAGGCACCCGCACATATGAAGAGCAGCTTTCGGGTATCGATCTCCATCCGCAACGGCCGAAACTCGTTTCCGTCGAGTAGCTGCGTGTCGAAGGTGACGCGCTCGTCCTCCATCAGGGTGAGCCGCGCTTGTTGGATGTGGATGCCCGTCGGATTGGACCGCCCACCGACGACAGCTGAGACCTTGTCCACTTCATCGATGCAGATCGTTGCGTGCTCGATGAGCGTCTTGACGCTTTCCGGAGTCGCTTCTTTGCCGAGAATCTGAACCGCCCGGTCCTGGACCGTCTTGAAGAGTTGCCGGCCGGTGATGACTTCGCCTTCTTCGCTCGCGAGCGTGTTCGCGTTCATGCGAGCCACCACGCGATGCTTATGAAACGACGGGTTGGCGGCGTACATCTGCTCAACGGCCCGCATGATCGTGGTTTTGCCAGTGCCGGAGTTGCCGATCATGAGCAGGTTGCCAACCGGCTCACCACACAAGTGTTTGAAGATCGCGACGGAAACGTAGCGCAGCGCCTCGTTCTGGCCTGCGACGTGCTTTCCCATAAAGTTGAAGAGATCCGTCGGTTTGAGGCTCATCAACTGGCGCTTAGTACGCGCCGCTCCTGTTTTCAATCGACGTAATAGATTTCACCGCGTCGCTCCTTTTCCCGATAGCTCCGGCGGATCGCCGTCCCAGTTGTGAAGTAGCTCTTCGCCATCGACACGATCCGGAGCAACAGCTTGAAGTCTCTCACCAAACGGGTACGTAGCGAGAAGGAGCGGGAGTTCTGCTCGTCCAGCGTTCTCATGCTCCGTGATCTTACCCACAAAAGTTGTCAGATGCCTACGGTGATTTCCCCACGCCGATTTGCGGGCGACGAACCTCTTTTCAATCACTTCGAGCGATTTCCGGACTGGCACTCATCTTGCTTGTTAAAAAGGTAGTTCGTCCCAAATACAACTTAATAGAGACGGCAAACCCGCTATCAGAAGCACGCCCGAAGTCTGCCTTCTAGCGTGCCCTGGATGAAAGAGGGGAGCTTGCCATGAAGTATCACTCTCGCCTGAGAAGACTGATTCTCGTGTCGTTCGTCGCGTTTGCTGCGACGACCGCACTAGCCGAGGATGACAAGAGCAACGTTCTTACTCGAAGTATTTACGTTCCGGTGGAATTCAAACTCTGTGAACACTTGGAAGATGCAGTCTTGTACCAGGGGGAGCAAGCCGTGAGCTTGATGCCGGCGAAGCGCATTTTTCAGTTCACGTTCTATCCAGCACTCGGGCGCATCGAGCCCGCGAAAGCTGATGTGCGCGTGGTAGGAACCCGCATCAATGGAGATAAGTTTACTGGCCGACTGGCCGTCACGCCTTGGGGAATTGTCACTGCTAATGAACAGATCGAGTTCGACCTCGACAAACAGCTCGCCCGCATGAGACACAAGCTCGATGTCCGGTACAAGTCGCGCACGCTGGTCCTGCGTTGCAGCGACGCCTGTACGCCCGGTTCGCAGCCCGAGGCGGTGGCCGCCGCCGCGGCGATAGCTTCCTCGCGCTAAGCGCGCGGCGCTCCAATCTGCGCTCCGCTGCGCGTTCTCACCGAATCGTTCTACAATACTCGTATGAGTTCGCCTCCTCCGCTGCCGCCGGGTATGGACGAGACGCCGACCGTGAGGATGCCTCGCCTGCCGTGGGAGGAGCGGGATCGGCTTGGCTTCGTGGAAGCCATCGTTCAGACCGTCCGTCTGCTCGTGATGGAGCCGACAGAGGCTTTCGCTCGCCTTCGACCTGATGGAGACCTCACGAGCCCGATGCTTTTCGGGATGATCGTCTCCTGGGTCGGCATGCTCTTGTCGCAGCTTTGGAATATTCTCATCTCGAGCAGCGTGCGCGGTGTGTTTGGCGGCATGGAAGGTTTCGAAGAGCTCTTTCAGGCGCCATCGCTGCTCGCGATCGCAGGCATGATGGTGGTGTGGCCCATCATCTTCGTGGTGATGGCATTTATCGGTGCCGGAGTCCTGCACCTCAGTTTGATGATGGTCGGCGCGATGGAGAGCTCGGAGCAAGGCTTCGAAGGCACTTTGAAGGTCTATATCTACGCTACGGTTTCTTGGTTTGCGCTGCTCATCCCGTTTGCGGGAAGCCTGGTGGCGACGTTGTGGCACATCGTGCTGCTGGTGATTGGCTTTGCCGCCGTGCACCGAACGAGTCAAGGCCGGGCCCTGGCCGCCGCGTTGATCCCGACGATCGTTTGCTGTGTTTGTATCGTTGGGACGACAGTGATGTTCGGCGCGGTGATCTTCGCGGTTGTGCAAGAGTTCATGCAGCAGGGTGGATTCCAGTGAGGCGCCAAGTGGCTCTCCTCTGGGGCGGCGTCGCAGCGTTGCTGATCGCGTTCTCGCCGTGGGCCTCGCAGTTTGCCGGCGGGCTTTGGGGTTGCACGTTCAAGTCTCTAACGGGGATCGCGTGCCCGACGTGCGGCACGACCCGCGCCGCCTTGGCGCTGGCACGTTTTGACGTCGTCACTGCGATGACCCAGTACCCGTTGCCAACCGTGGGCTGGATCGTCTTCCTCGGAGGCGGGTTGACTGCAGCGGCCATGACCCTCATGGGACGGACGCCACCTGAGATCCCGAGCCGACTCCCTGGATGGGCGAGGGCGGCTGTTGTCGCCGCCTTGCTCGTGAACTGGGTCTACGCGATCGCTACGGGCGTTTGACGTTTTCTCGGATCGCGATGAGATGCGCGTCGGATCGGATGAACAACGTACCGTCGGAAATCGCCGGTGAGGCCAGCGTGCGCTCTTCGAGCGTGTTTTTCCCTATCACTTCCGTGGGCGTTCCGGCTGCGAGCACGAACGTCTCGCCGCCTTCGTTCATGAAATAAACCTTGCCGTCGCCGGCGACCGGTGACGCCGTGAACGCACCCCCGAGCCGCTCTCGCCATAGGGATTTTCCAGTTTTGGGGTCGACGGCGGTCGCGATACCCCCCTCGGTGGCCATGAACACGAGCCCTTCGTAGTAGAGAAGCGAGGAGATGTAGGGCGCCCGGGTCGGGACGCGCCAATTCACATGGGTCTCGTTGATGTCGCCGCGGCCGCCGACGCGAATCGCTGAATAAGGGCCGCTCGAATAACCCCGGCTCGCGTAAAGCACTCCGTTAGCATGCACCGGCATCGCAATCGCGAGAGTCACCGGCGCGCCCACGTGCCACAAGAGCTCGCCGGTTGTCGGGTCAAAGGATTCGATACGGTGACTCGAGTTCACCACCAGCTCGTCACCGTCTGGCGTCCGCAGGACAAACGGGGTCGAATACGAGCGTAGACCCTTGCCGCGATCGACCTTCCAGATCTCTTTTCCCGTCGACACGTCTAGAGCGACCAGGTAGGCCTCGGACGGGTGATCGCACAGCAAGATGATGGCGTTGCCGTGGAGCGTGGGGGAGCTTCCGTGACCCCACAACACGTTGAACGGGGCGTAGTCGCGACCGATGTGTCTCTCCCAGGCGAGCTTTCCATCCATGGTGAGTGCGACGAGCTGGCCCGTTCCCATCCAGGCGTACACGCGCTCGCCGTCGGTCACCGTGCTCGGGCTGGCGAAATTGTGTTTTGGGTGAACCGAGGGAAGCTTCGCCTTCGGCTCTGCCGCGTTGAAGCGATACTCCCACATGGAGCGCCCGTCCTCGCGATGGAGTGCTCGAACCACGAACGTGATGTCGTCCGAGCTCAGGGCGTAGTCCCGTGCGGTCACGGAGTTGGGAAACTCGGCGCCTCGGCCGTCGAGCGGCCCCACACCGAGCTGGGATGTTACGAAGATGAGCTCGTTCCAGACGATGGGCGTCGACGTGCCGAGGCCTTCGAGGGGTTCTTTCCAAAGGACGTTCTCGTGCGGACTCCAGCGGAGGGGGAGGTTCTTCTCGGCCGAGGTTCCATCGCCCATGGGGCCACGCCACTGCGGCCAGTTTTCCGCGTCGGATAGCGTCGCGGTGAGAAGCAAGGCGGCGACGGCGAGCTGTCTCATATTAGAGATTCTACTGGGTCCCTGGGCCGAATAGAATTGAACCTCAACAGTGTGCGCCTCGTCTGTACCATCATGAGCGTCCTGACAGACCTACGGTACGCGCTGCGGAGCTTTTTGAAGCAGCCCCTGTTCACCATCGCTGTGATCGTCACCCTGGGCCTTGGGATCGGAGCGAACACCGCGATTTTCAGCGTGATCCACGGTGTACTCCTGCGGCCGTTGCCGCTGCCGGAATCGGAGCGCCTCGTGCTCGTTCAAGCGCGCTCCGATCGTGGTTTCGACACCTCGGTCTCCATCCCAAACTACTTCTCGTGGGAAGAGATGTCGTCGGCGTTCGAGGCAATGGGAGCGAGCCGTTTCACCAGCGTGAACCTCACGGGAACAGAGCAGCCGGAACGCCTCCAGGCGCAGCAGGTCTTGGGTGATTTCTTCGGTGCGTTGGGTCGCCCGGCTCATCTCGGTCGCGTGTTGACACGGGACGAGACGCTGCGAGGCGCCGAGCGCCAGGCGGTCGTGAGTTACGGTTTTTGGCAGCGGAGTCTCGGCGGCTCTTCCGATGTCGTGGGCCGCTCGATCACCCTCGATGGGCAACCCTTCGACGTCATCGGCGTCATGCCGCAGGATTTCTACTACCCAACGCCGAACACCGAAATTTGGCTGCCAATGGGGGTGTTCGCCGAAAGCCTGCCCTGGGAAAACCGGGGCAATAGTCCGGGGATTTCGGTCATCGCCCGCCGCGAGGCCGGTGTGAGCGTCGAGCGCGCGATCTCCGATATGGAGGCCGTGGGGAAGCGGGTTCAGGCAGACACGGAGTTTACCGGGATGCCGCGAACTCAAGACCTGCGCACCGCGTTCCTGGGGCCGGTCGAGTCTCTCTTGTTCATCGTCTTCTTTGCGGTGACGCTCGTGCTGCTCATTGCGTGCACCAATGTCGCGGGGTTGCTCCTGGCGCGAAGCGAGGGGCGGCGGCGTGAAGTGGCGCTCCGATGCGCGCTAGGGGCTGGACGCGGCCGAGTGATGCAACAGCTACTCACCGAGAGCGTGCTGCTCGGGCTTCTCGGGGGCGCTGTCGGAATCGTCTTGGCCTTTGCCAGTGTTCGAGCGCTCGTCGCGTCGCTGCCAGGACAGTTTCCGCTCGTCGAGCGCATCGAGATCGACCCGACCGTCCTTGGCTATAGCCTGCTCGTTTCCCTCGCTACCGGGATCGTGTTTGGGCTCGTCCCCGCCTGGCAGGCATCGAAGGTTCAGCTCGAGGAGACCCTGCGAGAAGGGGGACGCGGTGGCTCCGGCGGAACGCATCGCCTGCGCTCGGGTCTCGTAAGTGCGGAGCTTGGCCTCGCGCTCGTCCTCCTCATTTTTGCGGGTCTTTTGCTGCGAAGCTTTACCGAGCTCCAACGCGTGGACCCGGGGTTTCATAGCGAAAACGTTCTGAACCTCTCCATCTCGCTTCCCTCGTCGGAGTACGACGACGTCGAAGCGTGGTCCCGGTTCTACCAGCGCCTCGTCGAGCGGGTCGCCACGATCCCGGGAGTCCAATCCGCCGCCGTCAATAACGGTATCCCGCTCGCCGGGTACGGCTCGGAGTCCGGTGCGATCCCGGACTCGCGGCCCCTCCAACAAGATTCCTTCGCGTCGTGCCTCTATCAGATCGTGAGCCCGGACTATTTCCAGACGCTGGGCATCCCGCTGCTTCAAGGCCGGATCTTCGATTCCCGCGATCGCGAGGAGCGACCTCTAATCGCTATTATCGACGAGTCGATGGCGCACGAGTTTTGGCCCGACGAAAGCCCGATCGGCCGACGAGTTGCCTTCGAGTTTCGCGGGACGCGAGATAGCCCCGAGCCCATATGGCGCGAGGTCGTCGGCGTCGTCGGCCACGTCCGGCACTACGAGCTGCGCTCCGAATCCCGTGTGGAGATCTATGTCCCCACCACACAGCCGCCGATCTACATCGAAAACCGGCGCCCCGCCATGGCGCTGTACGCGAAGGCGGATGGAGAGCCGACGCGCCTGGTGGCGCCGATCCGCGCCGAACTGGCCGCGCTCGACCCCAACCTGCCGATTTACGACATCCAGACGATGGACGACGTGGTCCAGGAAGAGGTTGGAAACGACCGCGTGATGAGCAGCATTTTGACGATCTTTGCCGGCGTCGCCCTACTGTTGGCCTCCGTGGGCGTCTACGGCGTGATCGCTTACGCTGTCTCGCAGCGAACCCGTGAGATCGGCCTGCGCATGGCGCTCGGTGCCCGCGCGAGCGACGTCGTCGGTATGGTGCTCAAGCGCTCAATGGTGATGACGGGCGTTGGCCTCGCGATGGGGCTCGTGAGTGCAGCGTTTTTGTCCCGCTACCTCGGCAGCTTCTTGTTTGACGTCAGCGCGAGCGACCCGGCAACGTTCGGCGGGATCACGGTGCTCTTGATCGGGGTCGCCCTGCTCGCGAGCTACCTTCCCGCCAGGCGCGCGAGCCGGGTGGAGCCGACGGTGGCGCTGCGCTACGAGTGATTGGCTTCTGGGGGTAAGTCAGCGAGTTTTTGTTCGAGCGTGTCGCGAATCGCCGAATCCATGTCCGTGAACTGAATCCCCATTCCCGCGGCTTCGCTTCCATCATCGAGCGCTTGGACCTCGCCTTGCCAGCGAACGATCCCTTCGACCATGATTTCTTTATCCGAGCCGTCGAAGCTGAGAATCATGCTCACCGGCGTTCCGGTGTCGGGGCCCCGCCGCCGCGTTTTCACAAAGACACCTTCGGCGCTGATGTTCTGACAATCGGCGTCGACGGCTCTTGGCTGGCCTTTGCTGAAATAGAGCACCCGGATGCGAGCGCTGAACCGGGGTGCGCGTCGCTGTTCGGCTCCTGCTTCCTGCATAAACGCCGCTACTATAGCCTGAGCACGATGATGGTGTCGATCGCGTGGATCGCGTTCGTAGGCACGGTAATCTCGACCTCTCCACCCGGCCCTTTCTCGATCGGGACCTCTTGCTCGGTCCCAAACACGAACGCCCGTCGAACGTCGAGCCCTGCCGTACCCGGGAGCACGAGCTTGTTCGAGGACCCATCGAGCACATGAACGAACAGTGCCTCCGGTGTGCGCGTCATGACACCCCATGTCTGGGGCGCCATGGACCCGCCTCGCGTACCGTAGATCGTCTCTCCGAACTCCGAGGTCCATTCCCCGACGGCGTGCAGACGCTCGATGACCTCGGGTTGGAACGTGCCCATCGGCGTCGGCCCGACGTTGAGCAGCAAATTGGCGTCGTAGCCGGCCGCGCGGATGAGGTAGTGGACCAGCTCCTTCGAGCTTTTGAAATCTTGGTCCGACGCGTTATACCCCCACGCGCCGTTTATCGTGTCGCAACTTTCGAGCGGCAAGTCGCCGACAGCGGTTGTGTTGTAGCCAGCACTGTTGTGGCCGGGTAGGTCGCGTTCGAACATCTGAAAACCTTCGCCCTCGAACGGGAGAACGTGATGGTTGTTGCCGATGATGGCTCCAGGCTGGAGGCGGTGGATGAGATCGTAGGTTTGCTTCAGCCTCCAGTCGACGTGGGTGGCGCGATCGGCCTTGTCGTCCTCGTTGATGTGCTGGTCCCACCAGCCGTCGAACCAGAAGCCGGCAAGCTCACCGTAGTCGCCACTCGCGAGCTCCGCGACCTGGGCGTCCATGTAGTCGAGGTAAGAGTCGAAATCACCCTCGTTTGGGCGCCCCGAGTGTTGCCCCGTTTTGCCGCGGGGGTAGTAGTCCGGGTGTCGCCAATCGAGATGCGAATGATAGAAAAACAACTTGATCCCCTGGCGTTCGCACTCCTCGGCGAGCAGCTTCAGCACGTCTTTCCCGTAGGGCGTGGCGTCGACAATGTTGTAGTCGCTTACCTTCGAATCCCACATCGCGAAGCCGTCGTGGTGTTTCGACGTGATCGTGATGTAGCGCATGCCGGCTTGTTTCGCGATCCGAACCCATTCAACCGGATCGAAGTCGACCGGATTGAACTGAGCGGGCAGCTTTTCGTAGTCCTCGACGGGTATCTCCCGGTTGTGCATGACCCATTCCCCGTCGCCGAGTACGCTGTAAACACCCCAATGGATGAACATGCCAAAACGCGCTTCCCTGAACCATCGCTTGGTTTCGGCCTGGGGATCCTGGGCTAGGGAAGCCGTCGCCGTCAGGAGTACGAGAGCGAGAAACGTCCATCTCTTCATGTGCGCTATTCTGACACTGAATGATGAGCCTACTCAAAGTCGGATTTCTTGCTGCCCTCTGCTCGCTCGCCGTGAGCTGCTCCGATTCACCGTTGCCGACGGACCCCTCCACGCCAACTCCGCCGCCCAGTGGCAGTGGGCGTTTCGTCGCCACCCAGTTCTTGGCGCTTCCGGAGTTCGCGTCGGCCATGGTGTTCACCGGGCCCGACCGCTTGCTCTACACCGAAAAGGGGGGCTTCGGCGGCGTTCGCAACGCGTCCGTCCGGCTCGTCGAGGACGGGCGTCTCGCGGGCGAGCCCGTGATCACGTTTTCCGACGTCGAGACCCGCTCCGAAAAGGGACTGCTCGGGATTGCGCTCGACCCGGACTACCTGTCGAACCGGCTCGTCTACGTCTTCTACACGCATGCTCCGAGCAACCAAAACCGCGTAGTGCGCTTCCGCGACGACCGGATGTCGCAGACCGCTGCGGACGCCACGATCGTGCTCGGCGAGCTTCCGAGCGACGGCTGCGGGAACCATCAAGGCGGCAGCCTTGGGTTCGGCCCGGACGGAATGCTCTACATCACCATCGGCGACAACGGCTGCGACCCGTGTTTGAGCCAGGACAACCGGACACTGGCCGGGAAGATCCTTCGCTTCACTCGAGAGGGTGGCGTTCCGGACGACAACCCGTTCGCGAGCTCGCCGTTTCCGCGCTCGGCGTTTTTTGCGCTGGGCCTTCGCAATAGCTTCGACTTCGCTATCCATCCTCGGACCGGTGCGATCGTTGCCACCGAGAATGGCCCGTCGAGACATGACGAGATCAACCACATCGTCGCCGGTCAGAACTACGGCTGGCCGTTTTTCCAATGTGAGGCCGATCAGGGCAACGTATGCCCAAGCGATCGCCCGAGCTCAAAGCCGCCGCTACGCTGTCACGTCGCCGTCATCGCGCCGACCGGGATTACATTTTACGACGGAACTGCATACCCTGCGGATTTCAGAGACAGCGTGTTCTACGGGGACTACAACACCGGAACGTTGCGGCGGCTCGTGCTGTCGAGCGACGCCGATTCGCTTCTGACGGAAGACCAACAGTTTCTCTCCGGGTTCGGCGCTATTATAGACATCGTGGAGGGCCCCGACGGTCTCCTCTACGTGCTGACAGACGGAGATATTCAAAGGATCGATTTCTTAACGAACTGATGGCGGGGAGGGGAGTCCCTCGCTCCAGCGCGATATCCCGCACCCTGGTGCTTCGCGTCGCGGCAATTTTGCCGCGCTGGCCGCGGCCTGGCTTGGCACGCGTCTTGAAATAGAAATAGCCGGAGGAACCGCAATGCGATTGGACAAGATCCTGGTCCCCACGGATTTTTCCAACAGTGCCGACCACGCAACGGCACAAGCCGTTGAGCTCGCGGCGCAACACCGCTCACTACTCGAGCTGTTCCATGTCGTCGAGCCGTACGGGGAGCTGCCCCCGAACATGATGGCGGTGGTCCGGGACTACATCGAGAAGGCAGAGCATGACGCCGAAGCAACGCTCGCCGCCAAATCGGAAGCCATCGGGACCGACATCGATGTTCGCTATTCGACCTCCCACCAAGTGTCTCCGTTCGAAGCAATCTCCCAAAAAGTCGAATCCATGGAGCCCGATCTGGTCGTCATGGGAACACACGGGCGACGCGGCTACGAGCGCTTCGTGCTCGGAAGCGTTGCCGAGAAAATCCTGCGCGCCGCCCCCGTCGACGTGCTCACCCTGAGTCTCGAAGCCCCGCTCGTGAAACGCGACCGCGGATTCACTCGGGTCCTCGTCCCCGTGGATTTTTCCGAGTTCTCTCAACGCGCTCTCGATACCGCGTTTTCACTACTGTCCGAAGATGGCTCGCTGCACGTCGTCCACGTGGTCGCGAGCCCCATCTACCCGACGTTCTACCCGGGGCCGGTCGCCCTACCGGTTCAGGTCGACCCGGAGCTGCCGGACAAGATCCGTGCGCATCTCGATCGCTGGCTCGCTGGCCGAAAAGCCGAGCTCACGATCCGAGACGGAGACGCATTCCATGAAATCCTCGCCCTCGGCGAGGAGATCGAAGCCGACCTCGTCGTCATGGGCACACGCGGGTTGAGAGGCCTCACCCACGCGCTGCTGGGACGTGTGACGGAAAAAGTGGTCCGACGCGCCACGATACCTGTGTTGACAGTCCACTAGCACTAGCTCCAGGTCGACGACGGTTCGTTTCCTTGATGTAGAATCTTGCGGACGTATGTCGCTCGCTGCAGGGGTGCTTCTGTCAACAACTACCACATTCCTTTGAAGGAACCCTTGACGCCTGGTTAAGCTAGTGCTTGGACCCGCTGATCCTGTCGGTAAATTGCGAGGTCATTTTTGGCGCTGCCAAGGCGCCCGACGAGATCATATCCAGATATTCCGAGGAGGA
>CAMYKY010000127.1 GCA_947259165.1 uncultured Acidobacteriota bacterium
GTTTGCGGAAAAGACCTCCGTCCACCTCGGCGATCTGGAACTACGTTTGATTTATCCGGGTCCGTCGGAGACCGAGAGCAACATCATCGTGTACATCCCGGATCGGAGCGTTGCGTTCATGGTCGACGCGGTGGCCGTCAAGGTCGTCCCGTGGCGTAACATGGCGAGCGGGAACCCGCACAACTGGATTGCCGCACTCGAAGAGTTGGACAAGCTCGATTTCGACGTGTTGGCGCCGGGCCACGGACCGACCGGAACGAAGGCCACTGTAGGTGAATACCTCGGCTACATGAACGTCCTCGTTGCCGCGGTCCAGGACGGAATCGACAAGGGTCAAACTCTCGAGCAAATGCAGGGGTCCCTCGAGCTTGGTGACTACACCGACTGGACCCGTTACGACGAGCATTTCGACTTGAACATCGAAGGCGTGCACCGGGAGCTGACAAAGTAGCGCTGTCTGGCCGAGTGCCTTATTGACAGACGCGCGACGGACTGCGATAGAATCTTCTCGCCCCCCGCGGTCTACGAAGCGATTGCTCCGCTGGAGGTTCGCATGCGAAAAACATTCTCGATTGTTTGTCTAGGAATGTTTGTCGCGGCGGTGGCGCTCGCCATCGAACGTTAATGAGCTGCTTCACGAAACGGCTCAGGCAGTGATTCGCAAGATCGGAGGCTGATTGTGGTGATGTTGAACAACGCCAGAATGACCGTCGTGGGACTTCTCGTTCTCGCGCTCGTGGTGGCCTTCGCCGCTTGCTCCTCGGAACCGGGGGACCCGCAGGCCTCGCAATCCGCTCCGCCTACCGAAAGCGCCGGCGCTGCGCCCGCGGGATCCAGCGGGAGTGGGAGCGCGCGCGACGTCGGCTCTCTGGACATCTGCGCTCTTGTGCCGGTCGCCGACGTCGCCGGCGTTGTCGGGCATGCTGGGGCTCGCGGATCTGCCGAGCCAAACGCGGGTACATATGCCACGGATTGCACCTACACCATCGAGAGTGGAGGCTCCTCCGAATACGCGATGATCTGGGCCTATCCGCTGGAGCTCTGGATGCCCGAGGCAAGAGATGACATCGAAGAGGTCTCGGGGCTGGGTGACGCTGCGTTCGTGACAACGAGTGGTTCGTTCACGCAAGTGCACGTGCTCGTCGAGGGCGACATCTACATCGACGTCCGGGCCGGAACCCCAGAGCAGGCGAGAGCGCTCGCCGAGCTGGCGCTTGCCCGATTTGCGGGCAACCCTTGAGCGATTAGAGCATCCTGCGTCGATCTCGACAGTCGAGTCCGGCGGCCCGGCTGCCGAGAGTTGGCCGGGCCGCGCGACCCAAAACTAAAGTGATCGGTTCGGGTTGATCAGCGTCCGCCACATGTGGGCGGTCGGACTTCCGTCGTAGCCGATGCCTTCCTTCGGTTGCTTGAACTGCCGACCAATGATGTCGGTGAAATCCTCGATCGGCCCGACGGGGATGTCGCGATCGAAGCCGTACTCGTCGTTCATGGTCACGAGCCGTGCTTCCATGTACCACTTGTGCTCGAGCGCTTCTTTGTGCGCTGCCTTGATGTAGTCGTCCGGCTCGTAGTCCACACCCCAGATGCGGTTGTACATCTCTGGGTATTCGTAGCCGACGCTCGGGTCGGGAAAAAATCGCAGTGCTTGATGGTAGCGAACCGCCCAACTGATGCGCTCGTCGACATACGGCTCGAATAGCTGACCGCCCCACCAGCCGTGATCGGAGCGCACCAGCGCTTGGGTCACGTCATGGATGAGACAGGCGAACACGGTGCGTTCGGGCTGACCCGTCTCGAGTGCTCGCGTCGCGCTTCGGATCACATGGGAGGTCCGGAAGCGCTTATTGTAGAAGTCGATCAGGGTCGGCTGAGCGGGCATGTCCTCGAGATCGTCCATCCGGAACACGGTACCGGTGCCGCGCGCTTTGGCGGGCTTATTCCGGTCGTTTTGAGACCCCGAGGAGGGCGCATCCTGCTGCTCGATCTCCTCGATCATGTAGTGCTCGAGCGCTTCCGCCCGTTCTTCATGCGATAGCAACGATGCGGCGGCGACGCCGCCGATTGAAGCAACAAAGGCTCGACGATCGATTTCCATTGGCATGTGATCCTCCGTGTTCTGGCCCGAGCCTAGAGGCTAACAGTGATAGGGCCCAGGGTCAATCAAGGCACTAGCAACAAGATGAGCGACAGGGCACCGCCGACCCAGTAGTCCACCGGAACACCCAGAGCCCAGCGTTTGTGCCACCAGACGTTGTCTTTGGTGAACCTCTTCCACCCGAAATGCGGGTTCAAGACGAACCACAGCATGTCCTCGAGCAGCCAGAACAAGAGATAGCCGCCGAGCAGGTTCAGCTCCGCGCGAATCGCCCACGTGCCACTCCAGAAAAAAGGCAGGTGAAACAGGAACAGGGTGAACGCGAACGTCCACGCGTGGTAGCCGGTGAGAGACCGGCCCCCGAAGAGCCAATCGAGCAAGAAATGATGCTCGATGCGCCACGTTGGCAGCTTCTCCGCCCAGCCGTGAGGCCCCTCGATCTCGATCTCGAGCTTGGCGAAGAGGAAAGCAGCAATCAAGACGAATAGCAGAAAAGGAAGATTCACGCGTTGGTCCCGGCGGCTAGCGTCTTCGGCCTTTCTTGCCCTTTGCGGACGCATTCGATCAGTTCGTCGAGGCATGCGAATAGTCGTCCGTTGTCCTCCGGCTCGTAGGCCTCGAGCGCTCGGGCGTACGCGTTCGTCTGCTGCATGAAATCGTCGACGGCGCTCGCGGTCAGCTTCCGTGACCAGCGCCCGTAGTTGAGCTTCTCCAAATATCTGGCGTTGAGCTCCTGCTCATATTGATGCTCGATAGGCACCGCGAGCATGGGGACTCGCAAACTAACGGCCTCACTCATCAAAGAGAAGCCCCCACCAGCGACGACGGCGCGAGCGGTACGAAGGTCGTCAAGAAAGCCGGAGCCAGAAAACGCTCGCAGCGTGACGTTTTTCTCCTCCCCGTCTCGTTCCGCTCCGTAGACCCGGAAGGGATAGGGGAGTTTACTGAGCATGGCGACGAGCCTCGTTTGATCCACAGCCCTTTGGTAAACGACGACATGATCCCGAGGTTCGCGCTTCGCGCTCAAAACCGCGTCGCGAAGAATTGGGGGCACGAGAGTCGTGAACTTCCGTCTCAGAGGTGGGTAGAAGAACGTCGATATCAGGTAGTGGTAGGCGTTCGGGACCTTAGCTTTGACAGCGAGCCGGACCAGCCGAAAGTCGAACCGCTGCCCCTTTTTGAGCGCCTTGGGGTGCTTGCACCGATTGATGATCTGCATGTTGTCGATACTCACGACGGGCACGCCGTGGCGAAGAGCGTATAGGGCGGCGAACGATTCGAAGTCGCTGATGACGAGCTCTGGACGGAATCCGTCCTCGGCGACTCTCCGATAGACCTTGAGGTTCTTCCGGATGGCTTTAGGCGCCTTTCGTAGGATCGAAAACAGGCTACCGGAACGGTCGAGACGGTTACCGAAGTACCTCAGCGTGAGCCCGTCGATCTCTTCGATGGTGAGCGACTCGTCCTGGCGAAACCGTTCCTGGAGGAAGCCGTGCGCTCGCCCGGAGACGACGACTCGGATTTCGTGCCCGGCTTCGACCAGGTGGGTAAGAACGACGGCGCTTCGGGTTGCGTGCCCCATCCCTTCGCCGACGACACCGTAGAGGATTCTCAAGATGTTCTCCCGTGGGAAGATTGCGTGCAAATTAACGCGTCGTCGAATAGCATCGCATCAATATTAACGTGCTTGCCGTCCGGGGTAGAGTGGGTCTATGGAGACGTTGGTGAGTTACGAGCTCGAAAGCTTCCAAGTACATCTCAAGAAATTCGCGCCCGCGTACCGGTGTCAGTGGCCGGAGCGCGTTCCCGGGAGACTCTGCGTCTTTCTCGATGGCAGCATGCACGAGAACAACGACCAATATGCCGCGTCCGATCTCGTCTACAAGCCACCCGAGGATAGGCCGTCGTTGAGTTTCGGGGAGAGCGGTGCCCAAACACTAACGGTCGAGCTCCGTCGCTCGGGCATCGATGTTTTGCGATCCGGGGGCTTCGACGTCGAGGAGCCGTTCAGCGCTCATTCGGCGACCTGCTATTCGATGGCGGAGCGGGTGCGCTCCGAGCTCGTCGACGGCGACGAGATGACGCCCCTGGTCTTGGAAGGTCTCGTGCTGGACCTGTTCACGAAGACTCATCGGTTGAAACAAGGGGATCGGGCGCCCAAATGGCTCGAGACGGTCCGGGAACGCATCGAAGCGGACTACGCTCTTTCATGGACTCTTCGAGACTATGCGCGCGACGTGGCGGTGCACCCGATTGAGCTCGCAACTTTGTTTCGACGCCACTACCAATGCAGCGTCGGGGAACACATCCGGGCGCTGCGCGTTCGTCACGCGATGCGCCAGCTCTCGCAATCACACAAGTCGATCGCGGATATCGCGCTCGAGTCGGGCTTCAGCGACCAGTCGCACCTGACGCGCGTCTTCAAGAAGCAAACGGGAATGACGCCGGCGAAGTACCGTCGCGCGAAATAGAAACGTTCCAAATCATTTCGAATATTCAAGACACCGTTTCGAGTGAGTGAGACATTGAGAGCGTGACCCATAAAAAGTTTCACCTGGCCCAAGTCAACATCGCGCGCATGCTCGCCCCTCTCGATGATCCGATCATGAAGGACTTCGTGGACCAGCTCGCTCAGGTCAACGCTTTGGCGGACGAGAGCCCGGGGTTCGTATGGCGCCTCGCCGATGAATCCGGAGGCGCCGCGACCGACATCCGTGCATTCGACGACGAGCGAATCCTTGTGAACATGTCGGTGTGGGAGAGCATCGAGGCTCTCCAGGAGTTTAGCTATCGCGGACACCACGCCGGAGTGGTTCGCGATCGCGGCAAGTGGTTCGAGCCACGCTCGTCCCGGCTCGCCCTGTGGTGGCTCGCAGCGGGCGCACTCCCAACCGTGGAGGACGCGAAAAGAAAGCTCGATCTGTTGGAGGCTAACGGCCCAACACCTGCGGCATTCACGTTCAAGGAGCGTTTCCCACCTCCGGGTAGGGGATTTGCGAAAGTCTGACCGGAAACGGCGGAGCAGCGCGGGGGAGCTTGATCTCGCGGTTCGGTGTTGAGTCGCCTTCGGGCGGCGCCCCCTCACCGGGCTCGCTCCCGCCTACGCTTCGCTTCGGCGAGACTCGACGAAGCCCGAAGGGCGTAGTCGGCCGCGAGCCGTCCTCTCCCGCATTCGGGGGAGAGGCTCGATGGAGCTCGACGGAGGGGCAGAGCTTGTGGGCGCTTCAGACGGGATCGCTTCGGGTGCGGTAGTATCGCCGCATGCGAGGCATCATTAGCGCCGACTCCCACACGCTCGAACCACCCGACCTGTGGCTGAATGCTCTCGAGAACAAGCACGGCGATGACACCCCTCGTGTCGTCGACGCCTACGAGGGGACCGAAGGCCCCTTCTTCTTCACGGGCAAACAATATGCTCGCTTCGAGGAACAGCAGGAGAAAGCGGCCCAGGCAGGGACCCCAGATGCCGGCTTCGATCCCGCCGCCCGAATCGAGTTCCAGAACAAGACGGGGATCGTGGCGGAAGTGCTCTACCCGACGCTCGGCCTGTCGATACTGCATTCGAGCAATCGGCCGGGCTATCGCCACGTCGTTCGCGACGCATCACGTGTCTACAACGATTGGCTAGGGGAGTTCATCGCCTACGATCCCGAACGTCTCATCGGGTCGTCGATGATCCCCATGGATGATATCGATTGGGCGGTCGCCGAGCTCGAGCGAACCGCGAAGATGGGATTCAAGACGCCCATGATCCATGCGGCGCCTCCCGATGGTTGCCCGCCGTACCGCGACAAGAACTACGACCGATTCTGGGCGGCGGCACAGGAGATGGATCTCGCGGTCACGCTCCACATCGTGACCGGACGTGTTCCGGATCCCATGGCATGTCACACCGTCGCTGAGTGGGAAGAGGGACCGAACATGTTTCTCGACACGTGGGAGGAAATCCCGCACGTGGTCGCGACTGATTTCATATTTGGAACGATTCTGGATCGATTTCCAAAACTCCGAATCGTCACTGCCGAGCTCGAGCTCTCGTGGATCCCGAACTTCATGCGGCGCATCGACATGGTCCAGGGCGTCTACTCCAATCGCCTCCAGTTGCCGCAACTCGAAATGAAGGCGAGCGACTATCTCAAGACGCGAATCTGGCACGGTCTGATCGACGAAGAGGCCAGCGTTCCCGTCATCCCCGAGCTCGGCGTCGACCAGGTCGTGTGGGGCTCGGACTTCCCGCATACGATCTCGGTGGGTGCGGAGACGGCGTCGACCCTCGTTACTCTTTTCAAGGGGATCGCGACCGCGGACCAAGACAAATTAGTGGCTGGCAACGCCGCGAAGCTCTTTGGCCTCGAGTAGGAGATTGGAAGGCTATGCATAAGACGAAGATAGTTCTGGTGGTGGGTAGTTTGCTAATTGCGGTCGCGCTCTTCGGGGAGGAGTCCGTCGGTGATCTCAAGGTGGACCCTTCGATTATTCCGGCCGAGCTCGCGAACGCCGCGGTGCTGCTGCGCGAGCGAGCGCTGATTGACAACCTTTCCGTGGATATCGTCGAGTCGCTGACCACGGAGGTCGGACCGCGTCGCATGGGAACCGAGGGGGACCGGCGTGTTATCGCTTGGTCGCAGGCCAAGTTCCGTGAGCTGGGATTTGATCGGGTCTGGACGGAAGAGGTCGCGCTGGAGCGTGGCTGGATTCGCGGCGAAGCGACTGCCGAGATCGTGTCACCGTATCCACACAATATCGTGATGACCGCTCTTGGCTACAGCGTTGGTACCGAGGGCGATCTCGTCGGCGAGATCGTCGAGTTCGAGACTTTTGCGGATCTCGAGGCCGTTCCGGAGGGCGATAGCCTCGAGGGCAAGATCGCTTTTGTCTCCTACAGCATGAACGACTATGTCCTGAAGCCAGGCGACGGACGCATGTCCGCCTACGGTGAAGGCGGTAAAGCACGCGGCCGGGGCCATGTGACTGCCGCGAAGCGCGGCGCGGCGGCGATCGTCATTCGCTCGGTCGGTATCGACAACAATCGCTACGCGCACACTGGCAGCGGGTACGGCTATGTCGACGGCGTGAAAAAGATTCCGGCCGCGGCAATCTCGCCTCCGGATGCCGTTCTGATTCAGAACATGCTGAAGCGCGGCGGGCCGGTAACGGTGAAAATGAACTTTACCTCCGAGATTACAGGTCCGACAAAAGGCGCGAATATCATCGGCGAGATCACCGGCCGTGAGGACCCGGGCCACTACCTCGTGCTGGGTGCCCATGTGGATTCTTGGGACGAAGGCACCGGTGCGCTGGATGATGGCGCTGGCGTCGGCTCGATGATGGCCGCGGCGGCGTTCATCGGTCAGATGGAGACGCGGCCGAGGCGTAGTGTTCGTGTCTTGTTGTTTGCCGGCGAGGAGATCGGATTTTACGGCGTGAACGCGTACCACGAGGCGCACAAGGACGATCTGCACGAGCATCTTCTCGGCGCGGAGGTCGATAGTGGTGGGGGCCGTGTTCACACGCTGATTTCGGGCGTGGGCGAGGAGTCGCTGCCGTATGTCCGCGAGATGTACAAACTCGTGGCGCCGCTCGGTATCGACTGGAGCGATGCCAACGACTCGAAGGGCTCGTCCGACATGAGCGTGCTTGGAAGAGCGGGAATGCCGGCACTCAGTTTCATGCAGAACTCGAACGACTACATGAAGTACCACCACACGCCGAACGACACCTTCGACAAGATCATTCCGGAAGACATGCGCTACTTGACCGCGGCGTACGCGACGATGTTCTTCCTGGCTGCCGAGATGGATCTCGATTTTAGAAAGTGACGGCTTGCGTCGGCCCAGCCGCTGGTCTCAGCAAACGGCGACGAGATTGTGATCCAAGTCCTCGCGCATGTATGTCTCTGACGAGACCGGTGCCCCCCAGGTCTATCTGCGCCGCTATCCGAGTGCGGGTGCGCCGTTCATGATGCTGGCGAGCACCACTTCGGCCCCGTCCCAAATCAACGTCGTCCTGAACTTGGCCCAGGAGCTCGAGCGCGCGACGTCCGAGAACTAGGCCGGCAAAGCTTGAAGGAGTCGATGAGCTCTACCAGGCGCTCATCGTCGGCTTGCTGGTGGCGACGGCGCTGACACCCTTGGTCGTGCCGGTGCTCTACACGCTTCTATTCCCGAGTGCCGTACGAGGGATGAGGGCGGTTAGGTATCCGTCCAGGTCTCGAGCTCGAGGCCGGGGACGCGACCGAGCTCTTTTGCGTTATTGGTTAAGAGGTGCGCGCTGAGACTGACCGCGTGAGCGGCTATGAGGGTATCCAGCGGGCCAATGAGACGTCCCTTTTTTTCGAGACTCGAGCGAATCTCGCCATAGGCTTTCGACGCAGTTTCATCGAACCAAGCGATTTCGAACGGTGAAAGAAACTTGTCGAGTGCGGCGTGATCTTGTTTGACGGTGCACTCTTGCTAGCACCGAAACGCAGCTCACAAACCGTGACAACCGAGATGCCCGCATCTTCGGAAGGCAGGGCAACGAGTCTATCCACTACCGAAGACGGCTGCTGTTGGATGATGTAGATACAAATATTCGTATCCAATATCACCTTCATGGCATCACCTTCATGAGAAGGCTTCGTCGCGTTCTTGCTCATTGGGTTGCTCGCGTCCGCTCTCCATGAAGCCATCGGAGAATTTCTCCAAGCTCTCGAGAAGAGGTGTCCACGATTTCTTCTTTGGGCGGAGGATGAGCGTGTCTCCCCTTCGTAAGATGTCGACCTCGGTCCCCTCGAGGTGAAACTCCTTTGGGATGCGAACAGCCTGGCTGTTCCCACTTTGGAATATCTTGGCGGGTTTCGTCATAGTGCCATGGATAGTCGGTCAGGATTCTTCGGCGGTCGGGAAGAGGCCGGCGACCTCGATCGCTACATCCGGCCAAGCATGGGGAGTCACATGGTCGTTGACACCATGCGTTGTGCGGTCCCGATAGGCGCCGTTCTCCGGAGTGCGAAACACGACAAGCTCTCGGTCGACGAGGTTCACGACCCAGTACTCGGGAACGCCCGCCTCCGCATAGAGCGGTGCTTTCGCGTTCAAGTCGTAGCGCAGCGATGATTCCGCGACCTCGACGACGAGCAGCGGCCTCGAGCTCTCCGAACCATAGTGTTTGATATCCGGACTGGAAGTCGCCACGATATCGGGCTCCGGCTCCGAGTCCAGACGGACGAGCTTGAGTGGGTCTTCTTTGTAAACGCTCGCTCGTCCCGCAAGCGCTCTTACCAGCAACTGGTACAAGCTCGTGGCAACCACGACGTGCGCGTAGTTTTTCGCGCTCATGCGCCGCACCACGCCCCGAATGAGCTCGACGCGTTCCTCCGGCTTGAAGATGCCTGTCTCCGCCATCCGGTGATATTCGTCCACCGTAAAGCGCCGCTGATCGATGGTGTCTGCAGCTTTCCCCATGTGTTCATTCTACCTCCATGGACCCGAGCCTTCGAGCGACCGCAACGCTTCTCGAACCGTGGTGCGGCTCGCACCAAACATCGACGCTAACTCGGTCTCGGAAGGTAGTTTGTCGTCCGGTTTGAGCTCATCTGCGAGGAATTTGGCCTTAATCTGTGAGACGATTGCCTCGGAGATTCTCGATGGTTTGACCCGATCGAACACAATTGTCCGATGATTCGACATTAAGCAACGGAGGAATGGAATGGCTTGGATCCAGCTCGTCGAGCCGGACGACGCCGAAGGCAAGCTGAAGGAGCTCTACGATCGCGCCGCCAAAGCCGGGGGCGGCAAGATCGGTCCGATGGTCCGGGCCGGGAGCTTGAACCCGATGCGCTCGAAGGACGAATGAAGGTCTACCACGCGCTCATGTTCGGCCGGGCGTCGTCTTTGAGCCGCGCCGAGCGCGAGAGGTTCTCCGTATGCTGACGAAAGACGACGAGATCGTCGATGCGCTCATGAAAGACCATCGGACAGCCTCGCTCGATGACCGCAAGCGGGCGATGGTCGAACACGTGGTGAAGCTCACCGAGGCACCGCACTCGGTGGAGGAAGACGATATTGAAAGTCTCCGTGCCGCAGGTTTCGCCGACGTCGACATCTCGGACATCAACAGTGTGTGTGCTTACTTCAATATGCTCAATCGCATCTCGAGCGGACTCGGCGTCGAAGGCAAGCACGCGCTGCCGTCGGAGTGATACCGGTGTGGGAATCGAGGCGAGTCGAAGCTGACGGGGCTGACGGGAACGAGTCATACGATGTCCAACAATGAAATTGAAATCAACGCAGCCGTTGCTTACGGCAGCGACGAGCCTTTCGGCGCCGCGGAGCTGAGACTGAGCGCACCCGCTGCTAGCGAAATCCGCACGAAAATTGTAGCAACCGGCATCTACCCGTCTTCATGGAATAATTGCGGGATGAGTGCGTCGTTTCGATGGAGAGTGCGTGGGTGCCGACGTGTTGTGTCGCCGCTGGTGCTCACCCGATGGGAGAGGCGATCCGCGCTTTGAACCAGCTCTTCTCTTGGCGGTTCGGCAGCCTCGTTCTGCCCTATTTGACGCTGGTAGTCATCCACGTGCTTTCGGGCATCCAGATGGAGCAGCCGATCATTCTCGCGGACGAGCTCGGCTATCTCGGCCATGCTCGCTATCTTTCCGGAAGCTCTCATATGCCGAATATGCACGGGAGCCAGTTCTATCATTTTGGGTACTCGCTATTCCTACTGCCGGCGTTCTGGTTGTTCAACGATCCCATCTCCATCTACCACGCCGCCATCGCCATCAACTCACTGCTGGTTAGCGCACTCTACTTCCCGCTCAATTTCATTCTCGCGTCGTTCCTCGATGTGCCCAAGAGCACCGCCCGTTGGATTGCCTTCATATGCTGCCTCTATCCATCACTGATGCTCTACTCGAACTTCGCGTGGGCAGAGAACGCCTTCATCCCAATCTACGCCCTTGCGGCGGCGCTTTTCGGGAGGTACCTCGCATCGCGCTCCTCTCGCGATGCGCTCGTCTTCGGCTTCGTTGCCGGTTTTCTCTATACGATCCATCCGAGAGCGTTGCCCGTCCTCGCTGTCATCGTCGGCTATCTTCTCGTTTTGGCGTTCCTGCATGTCCTTCCAAAACGTCAGGTTCTGCTCAGCGGGGCGATGATGGGAGCGGTGTTCACGCTCACCCGAGTCCTGAACGGACATCTCAAATCCATTGGCTGGGGCGGCGGGGGTGAGTTCTCGGCCACCAAGCTTGCCGGGCGGCTCGTTCCCGGTAGCGACTTCCCGCTCTTGGTTGAAAGAGCTCTGGGTCAGTTGCTCTATCTGTCCCTGGCCTCCCACGGCCTGTTCTTGGTTGGCGCTGCGGCCGTCATCTGGCTGATCGTGAAGAGCCTGATCTCGGGATCGCCGCGTGAGGTTTTGGCGAGCCCGAAAACCGGAGTGCCGTTGTTCGTGTTGAGCACGGCTTTGGCGGTGTTCGTCGCCTCCTGCACGGCAAAGCTTTACAGCGTTCACGGACCGGCCGGTGTTCGGGGCGCCGATTTCATTCACGGACGTTACAACGAATCATTCGCCGTGCTGTTCATTGCGTTTGCCCTTGCCGCCTACTGTCGGAGCCGACTTCCGAATCGCCAGCTCATCCTGACGGCGATGGGCGTTGCGGCAACGATGCTGCTCCTGACCGCGGTAATCGGCGTCGAAGTCGACGACGCCCTCAGGAGGCACGACCCGACCGTAGCGCCCGAGGCCGTCCCAGAATTACTCCTACCCGCGGAAGTGAACACGGTCGCCGTTCCGGCGGTCTTTCCCCTCGTGAGCCTCTTCGGTGGATTGAAACTCTACTCGATGTTCCTCGCCGCCATGGCCTCGTTCCTGATGGTCACGGTCGCCATGCGTTTCACGAAGCGCGGCGGCATGACGCTTCTCATGCTTCTGTTCGCTTTATTCGCGTTGTACAACCATCGGTATTACCTGCTGCCCGCCGTCGCCGCGGCTCGGCCACGTCTCATCTTTGTCTCACAGATGAATCGTGTCGGCCCGATCGACGCTATCAGCTACGACGCGGCGCACCCCGAGCCTGAGGTCTTTTATGGAGCTCAGTACCTGTTGCCGAACACGGTGTTCAATCGGTTCGACAGTCGCAAGCGCGAAGTTCCGGTCTCGGATGCGGTCATCAGCGACAACAAATGGAGACAGGCTCGCCGTCTGGGAGCCAAGTACGTCGTAGCGAGCGGATGGGGCAACGCGCTGTGGGTTCTTCCAGGATAGCGCCCGAGTTCGGCATTCAGGAGGCCGGCTTCTATCGTTCCGAGCGCTACCTCGGTGAGCCCGGGCGATGGACAAATGGTGCAGCGGCGTTGAAGGTGCCGCTTGACCGCGAGCATCCGCCGCGGCTCCTCGGAATCGAGATCATTGTTCCGGGTCGAGATGGCGCCGAGCTTCAGGTCTTGGCCAACGGCGTCGCGCTCTGGCGCGGGAGGATTCCCGCCGACTCGTGGTCGAAAACGTTCGAGCTCGAGAACGTCCCGCTGAAGGATGAGCTGCTCATCGAGCTGAGAAGCGACGCGTCATCTCGCAAGCGGCGTCTCGGTATCATGGTGAGAGGGGTCCGATTGATGGCGGGCGCCGCCTCCTTCGAAGGAGTGGTCCTGGGCGCCGAGCCAGTGCTCGGGTTTGACGAGTCCGGGTTCTACGCAGCCGAGCAGTTCGAGGGTGCGCCGAGGCGATGGACGAACGGCGCCGCGACGTTGACGGTGCCCCTAGACCCGCGGAATCTTCCTCGCGCAATCGAGATCGAGACCGTCGCCCCCGGACGCGATGGAGCGCGTCTTCGTGTGCTTGCGAACGGCGTCGAGCTGTGGGATCAGCGGATTCCCGCCGATCTGTGGTCGAAGTCCTTCACCTTGGACCAGGTGCCGATGGGCGACGAGTTGGTCATCGATATCGAAAGCGACACGTTCACTCCCGCGCAGGTGTACGAGGGGTCGACCGATGAACGGGCCCTGGGTGTCGCGGTAAGAGCAATCCGGTTGAC
>CAMYKY010000128.1 GCA_947259165.1 uncultured Acidobacteriota bacterium
ATTCGTCCGTCGAATCAAGTAGACGATTTGTTTTGGTCTCATGAACTCATGAGACGAGATTGGCGGTGGAATCCCTCCCTTGATCTCGAGAGATGGATTTGTGTAGTGGAGGAGCCCGCCTTCGCCAAGGCTACGGCGGGCAGCCTTCGCTCGCCGAGGTGCAGGGAAACGCTGTCGTTTGATTTGAAGTGGCTGGCTTGCCAGCCGAAGCTCGCGGAGCGAGCGAAGGCTGGTGGCGGGGGCAGGATTTGAACCTGCGACCTTTGGGTTATGAGCCCAACGAGCTACCGGACTGCTCCACCCCGCGTCAACGTAGGATGAGTATTATCTGCACTCGGTCAATGAAAGTCAAGCTAGCCTGAATTCAGGTTCTTTTCGAGGAAGTCAGCAATGCCGCAGGCGATTTCGGGCTTGCCCATCAACTTTACGGGTTCAGCGTCGGCGGTGACGATGTGGGCGATTTGCTCGCCATCGGGGCCGATTTCCTCGCCGCGGTTGGCGACGACGGCGAGGTGGCCTTGGTCGACACGGCTTTGGGCGATCTGCATGAGCTCTTCGTGGGCGAGGTTCTCTTGGTATTTGAACGACACCATGGGGACATCGGGGAAGCGCTCGCGGACGAGGTCGATCACCTTCTCGGTTGGAACGAGCTCGAGGCTTTGGAGTGCGCCGCCGGAAGGGATCTTGCCCGCGGCGACCTCGCGCGGTTTGTAATCCGCGACGGCGGCGGAAAAGAGGCCGGCGGCGTAGTCGTCTGCGCCCAGGGCTGCGAGCACGGCGTCGCGGTACTCGTCAAAATTTCGCGCGCGGGTACACTCGATGTAAGCCGGGGGTGTGAGTCCAGTTTCGCCGAGAACGAATTGCACCTTGGCGCCGCGCAGGGTGAGCTCGTCGGCGATGGCGGTACCGAGCTGGCCGGTGAAGCGATTGGTGATCCGGCGGACGTTGTCGATCGGGACTGGAGTGGGCCCGCCGGTGACGAGGATGCGGCGTCCTTGGAGCGGCGATGTGCTCATCTCGGCACACACTTCGGCGACGAGCGTGTCGGTATCGGGGATGTTGTGCTTGCCGTAGTCTTCGCGCGGCGGGATGATCCGGGCGCCCATGGCTCTCAACTTTTCGAGCGATTCGGTGAGGATGGGCGTGTGCATGTCGCCGTGCATGGTCGGGGCGAACAGCACTTTGGCGTCGCCTCTCACCACGCGTCCGAGAGCCGCCGCGAGAGTCGCGGTCAGTACACCGTCAGCGATACCGAGTGCAACCTTATTAATAGTGTTGTAGGTCGCCGGAGCGATGAGGAAGCCGTCGAAGCGCTCGGCGTCGTTGAGATGCTCGGCCGACGCGCTTAGCCGGGTCACGACCGGGTTCGTCGTCGACCATTCCATGGCATCTTCGGTTGTGTAGCGGAGGCCTTCCTTCGAGCTGTAGGCGACAACGGTGGCGCCTTGTTTTCTCAGCGCGCGGGCGATGAACGGTGCTTTGATGGCGGCAATCCCACCGCAGATCATGAGCGCTACGCGCTTGCCCTCGAGATGGCGACCTTGGGGGCGCACGGAGTGGTCTCCCAGCTCGGAGCGCGGTGGCGGCGAGAAGTCCCAGTCTTTCATCTCGCCTCAAAGTGTACGGTGTTTAGCCGAACTTATCCACGCTGCAGGATTCAGATTGGGCTTCGTGGTGCTCGGGACTGTAGATCTCCGAGGCGAACCCTTCGAGCTTGCGCGCATCTTCGTCGGTGTCGGCGACAAACGCCACGCCCACCTGATACCGGACTGGATCGCCCGTTGCGCCGGAGGTCTCTTCGAGGCGGACGACGCGGCCCGTGAGCACAAATCGGGACTCGTTGTGCGGTAGGTGGACGTCGATCTCCAGCTCGGTTCCCACGCTGAGCGGTACCCGGCACTCGACGAGGACACCGTTTCGAGACAGATTCTTAGTCTCACTTTGTAGCTTTTGGCGGTCGCGTCCGTCGCGCTCACGAAAGACGAGGAGTTTTCGGGCTTCGAGCCTCGGCGAGCGCCTTTTTTCGTCGGCGTGGAGGGTGATCTGGTCCTTGCCGTCATGTTTCGAACGGTAGAGAGCCTTGTCAGCCATACGGACGAGGCCTTCAGCGGAGTTCGAATCCGTGGGGTAGATCGCAATACCGCCGCTCACCGATAAATCGATATGGGCCGTGCTGACGAGCTCGTGTCTGAACACATCCTTCACGTCCAGCCGGATACGCTCGGAGACGATGTACGCGCCGGTTCGGCTCGTCTCGGGAAGGATGAGCGCGAACTCTTCGCCGCCGTAGCGGCAGGCGACGTCGATCTCGCGGACACTGGCGCGGATGACGTTGCTCGTGAGGGTCAACGCTTCGTCACCCACGACGTGCCCATGCTCGTCGTTGACGATTTTGAAATCGTCGACGTCGAGCATGACGAGTGAAAATGAGAGACCGTAGCGACGCGCCCGCTTGAGCTCGCGCCTCAGACTGGCGTCGAAGAATTGACGATTGTAGAGGCCGGTAAGCCCATCGGTGATAGCGCTTTTCTCGGTAGCGAGGAAGGTCGACATCTCGAGAATCTTCGGGACTCGGATCTCGCTCGCGACGTTTTGAAAGTAGTCGAGAGCGGCGACCTGCAGCGACGCCTCACGTCCTAACTTTGCGGAGAGGCCCTCTTGATGGGCGAAGATCGCGTCCCAGTGCTCGCGCGCCTCCTTGTCAGTGTAGTCGAGCTGACTCAGCAACCGCAGCAGTGGAGCGTGCGCGTCAGGAGCGGTTTCCAAAAGCTCGCGAAGAGCGTGGGTCTGACCCGTACTGGCGTCCTCCAAAAGCTGGAGCCAGTGCTGCCGGGAATCCCCCCGTGTCGGCAGCGATGACATGGGCACCTCCAAACCAAGCGTTGAGAGTATAAGTCCTATAGTTGCAACAGGTTGGGGGGTCCGACTGGCCGATTGGGACACATCGACGCCAGACCTATGGATCCTAGCAAAGCAGCGTCGTGGCAGCAACCGTTAGTCGCTCGACAGGAGCATCTCGATGAGACTGACGCGGAACAGTTCTTTCTGGCGTTTCGGCTGCAAGTAGGCGAGCACCGGGATCAGCGTGGTCACGTGATAGATGGCGATGCTCACGCTGAGCGGCGTGACGGTGAGGGGCGTGTCGCCCTCATATAGAAGATAGATGGACGCCGCGACGACATACGTCCCAAAGGTCAGGTAGCCGTACACCAGCCCGCCGAGCCGGCCGAGTGCGGCGAAGTTCCACACGAGCAACGCAAGTGCTAGGTAAATCAGAGTGTGGAACGAGAGCTCCCAAAGCGAATGCTCAGCCAACGGGTTGAGCGAAATCGGCGCGTCCCATTCACGGTACTTCTGGATCGATTCGAGAAAACCCGCGAGCACGAAGTAAAGGGTAACGAGATAGACGCCGATCGGTCGCTCGGAGCTCGGTTGGTCGGACATCGCGCTTTCAATCATTATAAAGCACACAGCCCCGGTGTATAATTGTTGCGGCCATTAACCCTGAGACAACAACGTACGGAGCGAGGTTTGCTCTTCAACTCTTGGAGCCTGCTGGTAGTCGCCGCGGGTCTTCGCACATTGGTTCTGCCGTTCGAGAACGTCGGCAACGATCGCGCCGATGACTGGAAGGGAAGCGCGTTCGAAGAAGCGATCAGCGCTCATTTCGAGTCGGCGGGCCGCGACGTCGTGGATCCTCGTACACGAAATCAACATCTCGTTGAGCTCGGATTCGTTCCTGGCGAGCCCATCAGTCGTGCGACAGCCATCGTTCTCGGCAAAGAGCTCGACGCGCAACGTCTCGTGGTCGGGGCATTCCGAACTTCGGCGGACCGATTGGATGTGGAAGCCCGCGTGGTCGATCTCGAATTGGGTTCGACGCTCGGGATCGTCGACGACTACGGCCCGAGCGACGAGCTCGCTCGGCTGTCGAATCAGCTCGCGAAGAACCTGTTCCGTCTCGAGGCTCATACGGCCCCACCGGGGTTCGACGACGGGGCGAAGCGACGGGAGATTCTGTCGCTTTCCGCGCTCGAGGCGAGCGCTCTCGCGCGCGTGAGTGCCGATCCGAACGAGCAGCGTCGTCGACTCGAAAGCGCTCTCGAGTACGAGCCTGGGTATGTCGAAGCGTGTGTGATGCTCGGTCGCCTCCTCCTCCGCGCGGGTGAACCTCGAGAGGCGATCGATGTACTCCTCGGTGCCGGTGACGACATCGCGCGCCATCGAAGCGCGTACTACGATCTGGGTCTCGCCTACTTGGCCGTGGATCAGCCCGAGTCGGCATTCCAGGTGTTCGGAGGCCTGACGTCGGTCGAGGGGTTGGAGGCAGCGAGCTACAACAATCAAGGGGTCGCGCTCATGCGTTTGGAGCGATTCCTCCCTGCGGTCGATGCCTTTGAGCACGCGGTCGCAGCGGACGTCTCGCTCGGGACCTACTATTTCAATCTCGGGTGGAGTCTGTGGCGTTCGGGAAAAGGCGCCTCGGCACTCGAGCAGCTCGAACGAGCCTCCGAGCTCATGCCGTGGGACGGCGAAGCTCATCTCCTGCTATCTGCCGCCGCGCTCTCTCAGGCCCGACCGGACGAGGCGAAACGCGCCCGGGCGACAGCTCTCATACTTGCGCCGCACTTGGAAGACATCGATGCGGCGACTGTTACCGGCTGGGCGCGCACGATGGAAAACGCCGAGCGGCGACCCGCAGTCGATATCGAAGAGGGTGAAGACGTCGTGGCGCTCGTCGAGCTTCTCGATGCGCGCGCGCTTCGGCACCTAGGTCGGTTGGACGAAGCCATTCAGCTCCTGCAGAAGAGTCTCTACCGCGAGCCGGGCGCGACCGAGTTTCGGCACGAGCTGGTCGAGCTACACCGCGAAGTCGGCGACCTCGACCTCGCCGCCCGTGAGCTCTCCATGCTGCTCTGGACGGAGCCCTCCGCCGCGACCCATCTCGAGCTCGCCGAGGTTTACCTGGAGCTGAAGGACCCGGTGAAGGCCGCCGAAGAGGTGGAAAAAGCCCTGATTCTGGAGCCGGGTCATCAAGAGGCTCAACGACTGCAAGAAGAGCTCACCCCGCCCGTGATTTAGAGCTCAAACTCGCTCATCCAGTCGTTCTGGTGTCGTGTCTTGAAAGCGGTGCCCTCGGGCCCGCCTTGATTTTTGTGCGCACGCCGGTTGGAGTACCATGGGGGGTGTTATGAGACATATCGCAATCCTCGGCGTTGTTTTTGCGCTCTCGTTATCGACTGCTCACGCGGGCGACGGGCTCGAGGCGATGCTCGAGGAGCTCGTGAGCCGGCACCAGGACGGTGCGGACTCGCCGAAAGACTTCGAGATCCCTGAAAACGAAGCGAATAGCTACATTCGCCAGCAGAGCCTCAAAGACCTCCCGGAGGGCATCGAAAGCCCTTGGGTGAAGTTCGAAGAGAGCCTCGCGATCGTGGGAGCGACTCTCAATATCGACAAGCTTCACGGGCAGCTCCCCGACTCTGCGATTTTTCAGTTTCTCTCCGGACGCGTGCCGGTCGAAGTCGTGACGCGGATCATCGCAGCGGCCGGAGTCGGCAAGCTCGTGCTCGAGCGGGTCACGCTTTCCGGGGTCGACCTTCCCCCGGACATGGTCGCGTCATTCATCAGCGCCCAGGACGCGAGCGAGGTTCTGCCGCCAGGCTTCCGTCTCGGCGAGGCGTTCACGTTGCCCTTCGATTTGGAAAGCATCCAGTGCCAGCCTGGAGCCGTCAAGGTGCGCCAGCGCGCCACCGCTCCGGCGAAGTAGCATTGCCGGAAGTAGCATTGCCGCGCTAGTCCGCGGATATGCTAGACATCACCACACCCATCCAATACGTCAAGGGCGTCGGTCCCAAGAAGGCGGAGGCTCTCGCCAAAGTCGGGATCCGCACCGTTTATGATCTTCTCCTCTACCTGCCGTTTCGCTACGAGGACCGCAGCCGGCGGTGGCGGATTGCTGATATCGAACCGGGCCAAAACGGAACGGTCGAAGTCGAAGTCGTGTCGTTGAAAGTCCGCCCGACCCGCCGCCGTAATTTCAAAATCGTCGAGCTCGTCGCGAAGGACGACAGCGGAAAACTCAAGGCAGTGTGGTTCAACCAGGAGTATCTCAAAGACACGCTGACGCCGGGGCGGCGCGTTCTCATTTACGGCACGTTCGAGCATACGGGCTTTGGCTTGTTCCCGGAGGTGAAAAACGCGCAGTACGAGCTCGTCGAGGAAGGTCAGGAAGAGACCACCCATGCCGGCCGAATCGTACCGGTGTACGAGCGTATCGGCACGATGAGCCCGAAAATTCTGCGCCGGGTTTTGCATTTTCTCGTGATCGGGATGCCGCACGGCGTGCCCGAATTACTTCCGGAAGCGATCCTCGAGCGCTACCAGCTTCCATCACGCGAAGACGCGATCACGCGCGTCCACTTTCCCGAAGAGGGTGCGCCGATCGAGCTGTTCAACGCGTTTCGCTCGGACGCACAGCAGCGCCTGATCTTCGAGGAGTTCTTTCTGTTCTTCCTCGCGCTCGAGCTTCGCAGAGCGGCCGACAAAAGCATGACGAAATCGCGCGTTTTTCCCGTCGATGATTCGATTCGCGAGATCGTGCGCAAGATGATGCCCTTTCGGCTGACGTCTGCGCAGCGCGACGTGTTGAAGACGATCGCCGAGGAGCTGGCAAGCCCGAGACCGATGCGCCGGCTCGTTCAAGGCGACGTCGGCTCGGGCAAGACGATCGTCGGCGTACTCGCGTCGGTGATCGTCATGGAAGCCGGGACTCAAGTGGCGTTCATGGTGCCCACTGAGCTCTTGGCGGAGCAGCACTTTGCCAACATCCGCAAGCTTTTCGAGCCCGCCGGTTATCGTGTGGCGCTGTTGAGCGCGAGGCTGAAGAAGTCGGCGCGTGACCGGCTGCTCGAAGAGATCGAAAACGGCGAGGTCCATCTCGTCGTCGGCACCCACGCACTCATCCAGCAAGGCGTTCGGTTCCGAGAGCTCGGCCTCGCGATCATTGATGAGCAGCACCGTTTTGGTGTCCTGCAGCGCACCGAGCTTCGAGACAAGGGACTCGGCTGCGATCTGCTCGTGATGACGGCGACCCCCATCCCTCGAAGTTTGGCGATGGTGCTGCACGGAGATCTCGACGTGTCGGTTCTCAACGAGCTTCCGCCGGGTCGCAAACCTATCGCGACGCTGCGACGCGAAGCCTCCGAGCTGAAAGACGTGTTCAGAATGATGGAACGCGAAATTGCCCAGGGGCACCAAGTCTATTTCGTCTGCCCGCTGGTCGAAGAGTCGGAGAAGCTGGACGTCAAAGCCGCAGTGGCGAGGTTCGAATCTTTGGTTGAAGGTCCGTTTGCGAAACGTCGGGTCGGGCTCGTCCATGGCCGCATGAGCTCCGATGAGCGCGAGCAAACCATGGAGGCCTTCGGGCGGGGCGAGATCGATATCCTTGTCGCGACCACAGTGATCGAGGTGGGGGTTGACGTGCCGAACGCCTCGCTGATGGTCATCGAGCACGCCGAGCGGTTTGGGCTCGCACAGCTTCACCAGCTTCGCGGACGCGTCGGCCGTGGTGAGGCACCGTCGTCGGCGGTGCTGGTCACCTATCCGCAACCCACCCCTGAGGCCGAAAAGCGTTTGGAGGCGATGGTCGAGACGGGCGACGGGTTCGTGATTTCCGAGCGTGACCTCGAGATCCGCGGTCCTGGCGATTACTTCGGCACTCGGCAATCCGGCGCGGCGTTGTTCCGTATAGCTGATGCGCTACGCGACCACGCACTACGCGACACAGCCAAGAAAGAGGCGCTACGCTACCTGGGCGCTGATGACGTCGATGCGAGCGACGCCGAGCTGCGCGGGCGCTTGCTGCGTCACGTCGTGGATCTTTGGGGAGACCGGTTCGGTCTCACGGCCGCGGGCTGATGACAGCACCATGCGTATAGGAAGCGGCGAGTTTCGGGGGCGCAAGCTTCATGCCCCCAAAGGCTCCGAGACGAGGCCGACCGGCGCGCGTCTCAAGAAAAGCCTTTTCGACGTGCTTGCGCCCGAGCTCGGTGACGCTCGGGTTCTGGACCTCTACGCTGGCGCGGGTGCGTTGGGGCTCGAGGCGCTATCGCGTGGTTCGGCTCGGGCGGTGTTCGTCGAACGTGCCAGGAAGGCCGCCGATTCCATCCTTCGGAATATCTCGGAGCTTGGCCTCGAAGAGCGCGCCGAGCTGGTGACGACGGACGTTCGGCTCGCGCTGACGAGCCTGGAGGGCCGGGGGGAATCGTTCGATTTGGTGTTCGCGGACCCGCCCTACGCTACGGACCAACTCGACCGATCGCTGTCCTCCCTCGGCGCGAGCCGACTGGTGGTGGACGAGGGACTCGTCGTGGTCGAGCATCACCACAAGCGCGAGCTACGCGCGAGCTACGGCGAGCTCGAGCAGCTGAGGGTCCTCAAATCCGGTGAGAGCTGTTTCACCCTTTACCGGCGGGTATGCTAGGCTGAGCGCGATGTCGGTATCCCGCGTTGCCTTGTACCCCGGCTCGTTCGACCCGCTGACAATGGGCCATGTGGACATCATCAACCGGGGCAGCGCGCTTTTCGACAAGATCATCGTCGCCGTGCTGAGAAACGTCGAGAAGAAGCCCATGTTCACCGTCGAGGAGCGGCTCGAAATGATTGAGGAGTCGTTCCGAAAGCTCGACAATGTGGAGGCCGATTCGTTCAGCGGCCTTCTGGTGGACTACGCGGCCCAGCGCGAGGCCACGACGATCGTACGCGGCATCCGCGCGATCTCCGACTTCGAGTACGAGTTCCAGATGGCGTTGATGAACCGTCGCCTGGCACCCAAGATCGAGACCGTGTTCATGATGCCTGCCGAAGAGTACTCCTATGTAAGCTCGCGCCTCGTCAAGGAAGTCGCGAATCTCGGCGGGGACATCGCGGGTCTCGTTCCGAAGCGTGTCGAAACCCGCCTTTACGAAAGAGTTCGAGAATGACCGAGGCGAAATCGTTGCGTCTTGCTGGCCGGATTGGGCAGATCCAGCCGTCGCCCACGATGGCCGTCATGGCCGAGGCGATGCGGCTGAAGGCTGAGGGCGTGGATGTCGTTGACTTTTCGGCAGGCCAGCCGGACTTTCCGACTCCAGAGAACATCAAGCTTTCCGGCGAAAAAGCCATCGCCGATAACTTCACCCGATATACGCCGAACGCCGGGATGCCAGAGCTGCGGCAGGCTGTCGCCGATCGTTATCGAGAGGACTACGGTCTCGACTTTGATAGCTCGAACGTCATTATTACCAGTGGCGGCAAACACGCGCTCTTGAACCTGATGCTCTCGCTCATCGACCCAGGCGACGAGGTCGTGATCCCAACACCGTACTGGGGAACGTTTGCCGAGCAAGTGCGTCTCGCCGGTGGCGAGCCGGTGTTTGTTGCCACGTCCGAGGATGACGGGTTTCGTATGACGGCTGAGGTGATCGCACCTGCGATCACCGCACGGACTCGGATTCTTCTCCTCAACTTTCCTGCGAATCCAACCGGCGCAGTGATTGGTGACGAGGAGATCCGGGCTCTCGGAGATCTCATCGTAGACCGAGGCGCGCTTTTCTTGTGGGACGATACCTACGCGCGGTTGATGTTCGAGCCAGCGCCCGCGGCCGCGTTTCAATACGTACAGCAAAAATTGGGTGAGAGGTTCGTGATCGCCGGGACCGCCTCGAAGGCGTACGCGATGACCGGTTGGCGCATCGGGTGGGCCATGGGGTCGGAGGCCATCATCAAAGCGTGCGGGTCACTCCAAAGCCAGATGACGTCGAACGCGAGCTCGATCTCGCAAAAAGCCGCGCTCACTGCGGTGAAGGCCGACCAGGCACCGCTCGCCGAGATGATCGCGGAATACCGGTGGCGCGCGAGTCGCCTCCGCGAAAGTTTGCTCGAGATTCCCAACCTTCGCTGCGGGATGCCGGGCGGAGGCTTCTATCTCTTTCCTAACGTATCGCACTATTTGCGCCCGGGCGAGACCACGACGGAGCTGGCGAGTGAGCTTCTCGATGACGTGCGCGTCGCGGTCGTGCCCGGAACCGCTTTTGGGTGCGATGGTCATCTGCGGGTCAGCTTTGCGTGCTCGCGCGAGCTCATCGAAGAGGGTGCTCGTCGAGTGAAAAGGTTTTTCGCCGCTCGCGCCAATTCATGAAAAAGCTTACGGCGGTTCTCGTCAATCTTCAGAATCCCCGTGAGAAGGTGTGGGGAGTACTCCTGTCGATCCAAGCCAGCGGCATCACCGTCCGTGGTATCGACTTGAACTCGTTCGACGATTGGAGTCGCTCCGTGAGTCGCGGGGATACCGAGATGGGCCTGTCGACGATGTTCCTGCCGATCCATCGAGTCGAGCGGGTCAACCAAGACGAAACGATCGGAGGCGTTCGCTCTTTCGCCGAGCTGTTCGAGCAGCGGGCTGGGAAGGACGTTTGGGCCTATCTCGGTTTGAAGGCCGGCTTACCTTCCGGCAAGGTCGTCGACGAGGCCGATGGTGCACTGCGTGGCGATTGGATGACTCTGGAGGACGCCCAGTACGACTACATCGAGCGTGTTTTGGATGATTGCGGCGGAGATCGCGCCGTCGCGGCCGAGACCTTGGGCCTTACAGAGGCTGCCTTGGACGAACGACTTGGCTAACGAACACCCCAACATCCTGTAGATCTCTCTTCCAAATACACCATATCTTGACTCCAGCGAGCGGAGATGCTAAGGTCTCGCGATTTTCACAGGAGGCAAGAATAAGTATGTTGCGACGGGGATCGTTAGGTTTTGTATTGCTCGCGAGCGTCGCCATGTCCAGCGGCGTGCTCGCGCAAGGTATCGTCCGACCCAGCGCGGGCGCTAAACACCGGTCCATGGCTGGTGCTTCGACGGCGGCGCCACTCGACGCGGCGGGCGCGACGTATTGGAATCCGGCCGCGATGGCCGGCCTGACGGAAAGCGAAATCTTCATTGGAGTCGATTTCCTTTACGCAGACACGTTTCTCGACTCCGCCATCGAGGCCACCAATGAGTTCGGGAGTAACCGCAGCGATAGCGGTCTGGCCGCGTTTCCATCGATCGCCATTGCGAGCCGTCCCGAAAACTCCGACTACACCTGGGGCCTCAATATGCGAAGCATCATCGGGCGTTCGATCGATTTTCCTGGTAGTGAGTTCAACCCGATCTTGAAGCCATTCGATCCGCCGGACTCAGCAGGCGTCGGGCCCGTGGGGTCCCGTCTGTCGGGTCTTCAGATCGATCCCATGATGTCGATCGATCTGTCTGAGAGGCTTTCCGTCGGTTTTGGTGGCATGGTCACCTCGATGTTCTTGTCCGCGGACCCCGCTTTTTTTACGATACGCAACGCCGACGGCCTGTTCCCACCGGCAACTCAAGGGCGGCCGCGTTGGGGGTTCGGCTTTCAAGGGGGCGTCTTGTACCGACCGAACGAGGTCATGAGCGTCGGTGCGTCGTACAAGACCAAACAATGGTTCGAGACGTTCCGATACAACTCGAAGACGGCCAACGGCAGTGCTCGCGAGCTCGCGTTCGATCTCGAGCTTCCTGCGATTTTGTCTCTAGGATTCGGCTACTACGGTGTCGAGGACACGACGATTGCTTTCGATGTGCGCCATTTCGCCTACGGGAGTACGAAGGGCTTCGGCGGCGAGAACCTCCAATGGGACAGCATCTGGGCATTTGCCGTCGGCGTCGAGCGGACGCTCAACGTCAGCTGGAAAGTCTCCGGCGGTTTCTCCCAAAACGGAAACCCGATCCCGAGCTCTGCGACGTTGGCTAACATTCAGTTCCCCGCGATCAACAAGACCGCGATCGCATTCGGAACGTCGTTCGCGCTGACTGACAGAGTCGACCTCGTCGGCAGCGTCTACTATGCGTTCCCGCACACGAACACCGGAACGATTTTGGAGATTCCGGGCACGACGGTGGAGCTGCGACAGGAGCTGACGACCATCAGTCTGGGTTTCGCCTTCGAGCTGTAGAACCTGACACCTTTTTGAAACCCGGCGTGGGGCTGACAGTTTCTCGTCGGATAGCCGTCGCAAGAAAAGGGACAGGTACAATTTATCTCCTTGAGCTGCAACTAGATAAATTGTACCTGTCCCCTGATGAATCCCCACAAAAACTTCCGCGGGGGTTGGAAAAACGCCACAGACGCACCCCCTCACCCGCCGGCGCTGGTGCGCCGCCGACCTCTCCCCAGGGGGGGAGAGGTTCTTGATTCAATTAACCTCTCCCCCCTGGGGGAGAGGTCGACGCGCGAAGCGCGTCGAGTGAGGGG
>CAMYKY010000129.1 GCA_947259165.1 uncultured Acidobacteriota bacterium
GTAGGTCCTGGAAGCGTAGGTCGTCGCGGAGGGGGTCGACACGGACGTCGACGTTCATCCACAACACCTCCCACGCGTGGCGCTCCATCGCCTTTTCCAGCCACTCGAACGCCTTATCCGCGTCGCCCAGGCAAACATACGTGAGCGCGATGGGATACGCCGGCGCCAGGGAGCTTTCGGCATTTCCCAACTCTGCGAGGATGGCCTCCGCATCCTTGATGAACCCAGACGATGCGAAGGCGTAGCCCAACCTCGCGACAAAGTTCGGGTCCTTCGCTGTGAGCTCTACCGCTCGCCGTGCAGCATCGATGGCCTCGTCGTACCGCTCTTCGCGAACAAAGGCATCCACGAGGTAGAAATACGAGATCGGAAACTCCGGAAACCGCTCCAGCGTCTCGAGACACTGATTGATGGCCTCGGAGGCCTTTCCCGCGTACAGGAGAACGCACGCCGTGTCGGCGCGTAGTACTGGAGCGAGCGGATCCAACTCCTGGGCGCGGAGAAGTGCCTCGAGCGCTTCTTCGTGTCGGCCCAAGGGCGACAGCACGTAACCTCCATAGAAGTGATGCGCCGTTGCATAATCCGGACTCTGCTCGATGGCGCGCAGAAATTCACGTTCGGCGGTGTCCCAATCCCAGTCGTACACGATGGACGCGAGCCCAAGCGATGTATGAGCTTCCCCGAGGGAATCATCGATCTCGATTGCACGTTTCGCGGCCGCTTTCGCCATGGGAAATGCTTCGTCCGCGGGCTCGAGAGCCAGGATGGCGAGCAGATTGTGAACGTCCGCCAGTCCCGCGTAGGCGCGGGCATAGACGGGATCGACATCGATAGCCCGCCGAAAGAACTCGAGGGCGGTTCTCAAACCATCTTCCGTCCTCTTGTTCCAGAGGTAGCGCCCTCGAAGATACGCCTCGAAGGCGGCGGGGTCGATCTCGCGGGCAGTTCGCAAGCGATCCTCTTCCTGCGGAGTCAGCTTGACATCAATCTCCGCCGCGATGGCACGCGCGACTTCGTTCTGCAACTGCAAAACGTCGCGCAGATTCCTCTCGTACCTCTCGGCCCAAATGTGCTCGTCAGCTTTGGCGTCGATCAGCTGAGCCGAAATCCTCACGCGCTCCCCCGCTCTCAGCACCGAGCCTTCCAATATCGCCTCGACACCGAGCTCCAATGCAATTTCAGGAAGAGGCTTCTCCGTTCCTTTGAAACGCATCGCAGAAGATCGCGAAATGACTTTCAGTCCTCTAATCTTCGCGAGGTCGGTAATGAGTGCTTCGGTCATACCGTCCGCGAAAAACTCCTGCTCGGCGTCCGCACTCATGTTGACGAGCGGCAGCACCGCTATCGACCGCAACGTCCTAACGCGTGACGTTGGCTCGGTCTGAGCAGCGTTCAAGTGTTCCAAAATCTCTACCGTCGAGCCATATCTAAGCTCGCGAGCCTTTGACAAGCAGCGCCTCGCCACGGACTCCACACCGGCAGGCATGTTCGCTGGTTTCGGCTCGTCTCGCAACACCGCTGAGATAGTTTCCGCCGCAGTTTCCCCCTCGAAAGCTTTCTGACCCGTCGACATCTCGTAAACAATCGCTCCGAACGCGAACTGGTCCGAGCGATAGTCCACTGGCTGCCCTTTCGCCTGTTCCGGTGACATGTAGCTCACCGTGCCGAGAATCGCGCCCGGTGTGGTCCTCGCCAGCGTCGAAGCCTCCGCAGAAAGAGCACCCTTGGGAAGAAGTTTGGCGAGTCCGAAGTCCAGAATCTTCACATAACCGTCGATGCTGATGATGATGTTCTCGGGCTTCAAGTCGCGGTGAACGATCCCAACTTGATGCGCCTTCGCCAATCCCTCAGCCATTTGGGTCACGTAGCGGATGAGCTTGTCGTTGGGAAGCGGGCCGCCCGCGAGCATCTCCCTCAATGTGACCCCCTCCACGTACTCCATCGCGATGTACGGAGTACCTTCGTACTCGCCGATCTCGTAGACGGTAACGATGTTCGGGTGGTTCAGGGCCGAGGCGGCGCGCGCTTCTTGCTCGAAACGACGAAGACGGTCGGAGTCCGAATTCATCTCCTCGGGTAAGACTTTGATCGCGACCTTTCGGCCGAGCTTGAGATCCTTGGCCCTGTAGACTTGACCCATGCCGCCGGAGCCAAGCTCGGAGAGGACTTCGTAGTGGCCGAGGCGCGCGCCCGGGACGAGAGGCATAGAAAGAATTTAGCGTTACGAACGGACAGTTACAACCGGCTCGCTGCGCGGGAATGGTTCGGAAACTGCGGCGACTCAAGGATACTGAGAGCGAAAGAGGAGGAGAGATAGCCGCAGTTTCATTGGCGTTTTCTCGCTATGAGTTGCCCTCCATTCGCCTCATAACCCAAAGGTCGCGATCGCCGACCGCCTCGCCTTTTTCTTTCACGAGCAGATCTTGTAATGTCACCAACGTAGTTTCGAAAAGGCGCTCGAGGTGGATGCGGGTTGCGCGATGGCCCATTGGCGAATCGCGTGCCGTTCGCGTTCTTTGATCCGATTGCCGAGTGAACACGATGATCACCAGTGACGAACTGTCCTACGTTGAAAGGGCCATCGAGCTAGCCCTCGCGGCGGAAAACGACGGCAACCTGCCCGTCGGAGCCGTGATCACGCTCGACAACCAGATCCTCGGAGAAGGTGGCAACCGGATGGCTTCCCCTCTCTACAATCCAGGTCGACATGCGGAGATCGAAGCCCTGCGCAGTGTCCCGCAAGAAGCCTGGAACCGGGCGTCCGAGATGACCTGCTATTCGACCCTCGAGCCCTGCGTGATGTGCACCGGAACGCTGCTGCTGCATGGAGTCGGACGCGTCGTTTTCGGATCCAGCGACGTCGGGGGTGGTGGCGGCAAGATTCTCGAGCATCTACCGGCATTTTTCGACGGTGGCGCCGGCGTGCCCGAATGGATCGGCCCGGTGCTACCTGATCGCTGCGACCCGCTCTCCGAGCGGGCACGGGCGCTGTTTATCGAACTACCCTGTGGTAACCATCTGCCAGGACGGTCGAAGGATTAGGGCTAGAGTTTCACAGTGTCACGGAGGCGCTCGCGCGGTCGGGTGAGGGGGAATCTTTGCCTCCAACTTGACAGTGGGTTTCCGGCGTGCGATACCTACACTATCGTGTTGGACACAATCAGCTGCACTTGTTGTTGCCCCGGGGTAAAAGCCTCCGGGGGTTTCGCGATGCTCTGAATCCGTCATTAGCACGAGCAATCTTGAAGGCCCGGAAGGCGCTCCCGTCCTCCGGGCCTTTTTTGCTTTCGGTCTCGGGTCAGTTTTTCGCAAGACAAGGAGAGAGTCATGAAAGTCAGATCATTTGGGTTTTGGGCCGGCTTCGCCGCGTTGCTCTTATCGGAGTCCCCGCTTTCGGCCTCACCCGCCGCTGACACAACGATCGCCGGACGCTGGGACGCTATCGTCGTTGCCCGGGAGGTGGACGTTCCTTTCAAATTCGAGATCGAGGTCGACGGAGAGTCGGTAAAGGGATCGTTTTTCAACGGCGAGCGTCGGATCACTTCGACCGAGGGCGCGCTTACCGGCAACGCTCTGACGCTGCACTTCGGCCAGTACGCCACGACGCTCGAGGCGACGCTGAAAGACGGCGAGCTCGCAGGCGAGTACCAGCGGAGCCGCGGTGTCTATCCGTTCCGTGCCTCGCGCCCATCCGAGAAACCCGACGCCGTCCCATCAAACGTTCCGTCGATCGACGGGACCTGGATCACCACCGCGAACAGCAAGAGGGACGAGGCTGCCTGGCGATTCATCGCCACCCAGACCGGAGCCGACGTTGAGGCGACGATCCTCCGCCTCGATGGGGACACGGGCACCCTGACCGGTTCGTTCCACGACGGCCGATTCGTCCTGAGTCACTTTTCAGGTGCACGGCCTCTGCTCCTCGAGGTGACACCCCAGGAGGACGGCACACTCCGACTCGAGATGAACAAAACGACCGAGCTGCGCGCCGCACGTGCCGAGTCCGCCGCGGCGGACGCAATCGGCAAACCGACCGAATCGGGACGCTACACGACCATGAAGGATCCCTCGGAACGGTTCCGGTTTTCTTTCCCCGACCTCGAAGGGCGGACGGTCAGCAATACCGACACGAGGTTCCAAGGAAAGGTCGTACTCGTCAGCATCAGCGGTAGTTGGTGTCCCAACTGCCACGACGAAGCCCCATTTCTCGTCTCTCTCTACAGCAAGTATCGAGCGAAGGGGCTCGAAATCGTTTCGCTATCTTTTGAGGAAGGCAAGCAGCTAGAGAACCCGAAACGCCTGCGCGCGTTCATTGCCGACTACGGGATCGACTACACTGTGCTCTTGCCGGGTGAGCCCAAAGAGCTAGCAGCGAAAGTGCCGCAGGCGGTGAACCTCACCTCTTTCCCGACCACATTTATACTGAACCGCGACGGCCGCGTTGACGCGATCCACGCGGGATTCCCGAGCCCGGGCAGCGGGACGTTCTACGAAGAAGCGGAGCGCGAGATCACCGAGATCGTGGAGCGGCTGCTGGCAGAAAACACGAGCTCGTAGTTCGTCCTGATTCAGCGCGGGAGCCGTGCTATGCTCGCGGCCTTCGATGGACGCATCCGAGTCACGAAAACTGCGCGTGGGTCACACCATCGAAGACTGGTGTCGGCCGTGTAAGTCGTTCCGCGCTCACACCGTGGCTCTGGTCGGTAGCGACGGCAATGCCGAGCGCGTGAGCTGCGACACGTGTCGGAGCCAACACAACTATCGCGGCCACGCGCCGCAGCAAACCGCTCAGCGGACCGTCGAGCCGAGCTCGCGCCCCGCGACAACCGAGCCAAGGAGCCAGCCACCGATGAGTGAGCTCGACGACACGAATCGAACTGCTAGCAGCGGGTCCGAGGAGTCGCTCGAATCACTTCTCCGCCGCGTCATTCGCGAGGAAGCCGGTCTGAGCCCGGCGGCCCCCGCTGAAAAGTGGCGCGGAGGCGAGCTGGTACTTCGTCCCAGCAAACCAGGCCTTCAAGAAAAGACGATGCCCATCGACAAGCTGTTCCAAAAGGTTGTCTCGGTCCGAAACAAGCTACGCGTCCTCGAGCAACAAATCAATACGTCGGAGCTACCCGACGACCAGAAGCTCAAGCTGCAGAGCTACATCACCGGGTGTTACGGAAGCTTGACCAGCTTCAACGTGCTCTTCGCGAGCGACGACGAGCGATTCCGCGGCGCCGGCGGCAGTTAGTTGGATTGTTTCGACACGACCGGAATACCGGCTCGGCCGCGATGCGGGCCAGATCGATTCGGTCGATGGCATCGGATTCTATAGAGATGGAGCCGTGTACGAAAGCAGCGGCGAACCATCTACCCGCTGACGCCTAGAACTCCTTGTTCCGCTCGAGTGGCCGCGAGGAAGGCGGAGGAGATTCTCAGGGAGCCGTAGGACGACTGTTCCCGTCGAGCTTCTTCCGTTCGCGCGCGAACTGATCGCGAAGTTTCGAGAATCACGAGAAAGACGCGATTCATTGGACGAGGCGAACTCCCGCTAGTTTTCGGTCGGGACGAGGCGGTCGAGCTCGTCGAACCCTCGTCGCAGAAAAAGGGGACAGGTACAATTTATCTCCTTGATCTGCAACGAGATAAATTGTACCTGTCCCCTTTTCGGTTTCTCTACCCATCGTTCGGCTAGTCGACGACGCCTCCCGGATCGACTACCATGCGCACTTCAAAGTCGAAATCTCGGCCGGCATCGCGGCGGGATGTCTTCTCGACTCACGGACTGGAAAGGCCAGCAGCTATGAAAAAACTCACGCTCCCACTACTCCTGTCGAGCGCGCTTTTCGCTCTCGCTTGTGCTGAGACGACACCGCCTGCCGGCACGGCGATTACTCATGTGACGGTCATCGATGCCGTCGGTGGCGTCCGAGCCAATCACACGGTCGTCTTCGACGGTGACGAGATAGTCGCTGTCGCGCCCTCGGACGCGAAGCTCCCAGCCGCTGCGGAAACGATCGACGGCTCCGGCAAGTATTTGATCCCCGGCCTTTGGGACATGCATGTTCACCTTACGTACGACGACAGGTTCACCGATTCGATGCCGGACATGTTCTTGGCCCACGGGATTACCAGCGTTCGCGACACCGGTGGTCTGATTCCCAACCTCGAGCCGGTGATCGCGAAGATGAGGGCGCCGGGGGCGCGCGCACCCCGCGTGTTCTTTAGCGGTCCTCTGCTCGACGGTGAGTTCGTTGTCTACGACGGTAAGTCGCGCCCGGAGATCGGTACCCAAAACTCGACGACCGCGATGGCGGAAGCGAACGTGGCCGAGCTGAAGGCCGCCGGGGTGGATTTCATCAAGATCTACGAGATGGTTTCCCCCGAGGTTTTCGACGCGCTCGCCAAAGCGGGCCGCGATGCCGGGTTGCCGATCGCCGCACATGTCCCGTTGTCGATGCTGGCGAGCGAAGCCGGGCCGGCCGTCGACTCGATGGAGCATCTTCGAAACGTAGCGCTCGATTGCGCCGCAAACGCCGAAGAGCTTCATCAGGAACGGCTCGCGATTCTAAACGGTCATACCGAGGGGCCGGGCGGCGATTTACGTTCCCGACTTCACGCGCTGCAGGGCTCGCCCGCCATCGCTCAGTACGATGAAGAGCGTTGCGGGCGCACGATCGCGAGTCTCACGTCGACGATTCAGGTGCCGACGCTGCGGCTCAATACGCTGGCGATGCACCCGCCGTTCGAGCGCACCGATTGGGATACCGCCCTCGCTCAGGCGCCTGCGAGTGCGCGCGAGGAATGGGAAACGCTCATCACCGGATGGCGCAATAACAATGCGCTCCGGGATACGACATCCGCCGAGTTCAGCCTGTCGCTGGTCGGTCGCATGCACGCCGCCGGGGTACCGATCGGTGCCGGCACTGATACGCCGATCGGGCTCTCCATTCCAGGCTACAGCTTGCACACCGAGCTCGAGCGTCTCGTTGAAGCCGGTCTCACACCGCTCGAAGCCATCGAAGCCGCGACGATTCGGCCCGCCGAGTTTTTCTCGCTGCAGGATGAGATGGGCACGATCGAAGTCGGCCGACGCGCCGATTTGGTGTTGCTCGATGAGAATCCGCTGGACAACATCGCCAACACGCGAACTATCGCTGCGGTCATCGCGCGGGGGAAAATGGTGATTGAGTAGGACTACCGCAACGCTCGTGACTAGCGGAGAAGAACCAGGCCGAGCTCGGTGAATCGCTTGAATCCCTTATCGAAGGTTGCAAAGCGAAACCCGCAGCCTTGTGCGAACGCAGCCAGGTAAACGTCGGTCCAGAAATTCGTCGAGGAACGCCCCGTGCGGCAGAGCTCGCGCATGAGCTCCGACAGACCGGGGGGCTCGTCAACATAGGTGACCGGCGATTGTGCAGCCAAACGATCGTAGTGCGTCCACGCCTGCGAGATCGTCTGTCGCTGCCGACCCATGACGCTCTTGTTGGTAAGCAGACGCAACAAACCGAGCTGGGTCACGCGACAAAAGGCGACCGGCACACTTGAGGGAAGCACGTCCTCCGCCCACCAACGTCTCGCGGCCTCGTGGTGAGGATGCTCAGAGACGGTGGAGGCGATCCAGATGTTAACGTCCGCGAGGACCGCTCGCTCGCTCAACGTCTTCTTTCTCGAGCAGCTCGGTTGCCTTGCCGCCCGTGAGCTTTCTCAACTCCGGACCGCACTCTCCACGAATGAGCGGGAAGACACAGTTGTCTTCGAGCACCATGACGTCGTCATCGCCGTCCGGTCCATCCGCTACTCTCGAGCCGGCACCCGAGCTTTGTCCGTAGTAGATAGCGTTTTCGAGTGCTTCTGCGACGAACTCTTTCAGCTTCATGCCCCGGAGAGCCGCCCTTGCCTTCACTAAGCGCAACAACTCGTCCGGGAGGTCCAACGTCGTACGCATATAAACATATTAACATATTTACGTGCTCAGACAATATGCGAATGCTTTCCGAGAGGTTCACGCCTATCAACGCACGAGAAACGTCGGCGGCGCGGCGTTAGTTGTCGGCGGGGGCGATGAGATGGGCACGATCGAAGTCGGCCGAACGGGCCGATCCGGTGCTGCTCGATGCCGACCCACTCGAAAACATCGCCAAAACGCGAGCAGTCGCCGCAGTCATCTCGCGAGGAAAACTGGTGGTTGAATTGGACGACGGTATCACGAGCCCGCCGGCCCACACTCGATCAAGAATAAGCGAGGTGCACCGGCGGGATCGGTCAAACAGGTCGACGCTTACTTGACCGCGGCGAGTGCCGCGTCGTAGTCGGGCTCTTCTTTGATCTCGGGAACGAGTTGGCTATGGACGACCTTGCCACTGCCGTCGAGGACGACGATGGCGCGAGCGAACACGCCGCTGAGAGGCCCGTCCTCGAGCCGGACCCCGTACGCCGAGCCGAAGTCGGCGTTGCGGAGCTCCGAAAGCGTCACGACGTTGTCGATGCCCTCCGCGCCGCAGAAGCGCTTGTGCGCGAAGGGAAGATCCTTCGAGATTGCCAGAATCACGGCTCCGTCGATACTGGCCGCCTCGGTATTGAACCGGCGTACCGACGTTGCGCAAACATCGGTATCGATGCTGGGAAAGATGTTCAGAATGACTTTCTTGCCGGCGTAGTCTTTGAGCGACACATCGGACAAATCGGTTTGGGTCAAGACGAAATCAGGTGCCGCGGTTCCCACCGCGGGTAGCTCGCCGGAGGTATGGATCGGATTACCTCCGAGCTTGGTATCTGCCATTCGGTTATCTCCTCTTTCAAGTCAAAGCCAACGCGGCTGTTGATGGAACAAAGAAGTCATTGTATCAAATTAGTCAGAATTAACGACGACCGCTTCACCACAAGTTCGAGATTGTCTCAGTTATCCCTGGGGACGAGTCGCTCTCACTCACCGTCAGCGCGAAACCAATTTCTCTTTTCGTACCGAGTTCCAACTTCGAGTCCGAGCACACCGGAATCGGTTTTGTTGCGAATCGATGCTTGGGGCAAATCGCGCCACGCTTCGAAATAACGCGCAGAAAAATCAAACTCCCGTTTTGTTAGACAGGTCACAGAACGCATGGAATGGCCGAAGTAACTTGGTCTGAATCGAAACTGAATCGTAGTAGTTCGTGGCACGGATGTTGCTTCTTGCCCGACGCAACCAACATTGTTTTGATTTCTGATGCGCAAACTGATTCTGAAGAATTTTCAATCTCCAGGCGACATCGTGATGCTGACTGCCGCCGTTCGCGATCTGCATTTTCACTACCCGGAGCAGTTCGCTACGGACGTCCGCACGCCATGCCCAGCCTTGTGGGAGAACAATCCTCACATCACGCTGCTGGATGAGAACGACGCGGACGTGGAGGTGATCGAATGTCACTACCCGCTCATCCATCGAAGCAACGAGACCCCTTATCACTTCCTTCATGGTTTCATCGAGGACTTGAACGAAAAGCTAGGTCTGGCTATCAAGCCGACGGCATTCAAAGGGGACATCCACATCTCCGACAATGAAGAACGTTGGTTCGAAAACATCGAATCCCAGCACGGCACGACCACGCCGTACTGGATCATGGTTTCGGGTGGCAAGTTCGATTTCACGATCAAGTGGTGGCACCCCGAGCGGTACCAACAAGTCGTCGATGCCCTTCGAGGGCGCGTGGAGTTCGTTCAGATCGGCGAAGACGGACACCATCATCCTCCTCTCGACGGGGTCGTCGACCTACGGGGAAGAACCGATCTTCGGCAGCTAGTAAGACTCATGTACCACGCTCAAGGTGTCGTCAGTCCCATCAGTCTACCGATGCACCTTGCGGCGGCCGTAGAGACCAAGCCAGGCGAACCGAAGAACCGACCTTGTGTCGTGATCGCGGGTGGCCGTGAACCGCCCCATTGGTGCTCCTACCCACACCATCAAGTCGTCCATACGGTAGGTGCGCTCCAATGCTGCGACAACGGCGGTTGCTGGAAATCACGTACCACGGCGTTGGGTGATGGTGACTACAAAGATAATCCGGAAGAGTTGTGCGTCGACGTGGTGGAGGGCTTTCCACGTTGCTTGGACATGATCACCGCCGACGAGATCGTTCGACGCATCGAATCCTATTTCGACGGAGGAGCCCTTCGCTATACATGCGCCGCCGTCGAGACGACACGTGAGCTCAGCGCGCCACTACAGACCACCCAGGAGAGAAACCTTGACGACAAGAAAAGACAAGAAGCGCTCGGAAAACGAAGAGAACATGTCGCGTTCACCTGAAGAGCGTCGGGATTTTCTGCTGCTCCTGACGGGCGGGACGATTGGAACATTAATGGCGTGCGGTGATAGCCCAACTTCACCGGAGTCATCCTCGTCATCATCGGCGAGTCCCGCTCCGTCCTCGAGCTCGTCCAGCGCCCCGAGTCCAAGTAGCTCATCCAGCTCATCCAGCTCCGGCAGCTCCTCCAGCTCGAGTAGCTCGTCCAGTTCGTCCGGCTCGTCTTCGAGCTCGAGTAGCTCCGATAGCTCGAGCGGATCTTCGAGCTCCAGCTCGAACAGCTCGTCGAGCTCTTCCAGCTCGACTTAGTAGGGCTAATCGCCGGACTGCTTGCCCCGGACGCATCTGCCAGGCGGGGCGAGCAGGACGTCGAGCACAACTCACACCGGAGCAGCGCCAGGAACCACGAAATACATTGCGAAAAGAGCCATCGCGAGTCGCATGGGTCGCCGCCAAAAGATAGGTGACGTCCACGAACGATGCACTCATGCCGATCGCGACGACAACTGCGGCAACCGCCATATTCACGACAGCTAGCATCTGACTATTTCAGGACGTTTGGCAATTGCGTTGCACCCGACCTTCGGCCTCGATTTCTGCGAAGGACGGGGGCGGCGAAACGCCCCTCTAAGAGGCTAGCTTGCTCTCGCCAACCTGGTGCACGTGAATGTCGCGTTGGGGAAAAGGAATGTTGATCCCTTCGTCATCCAAACGAAGCTTGATGCGCTCATTGAGATCGAACTTGACGGGCCAAAAGTCCCCAGCTTTGACCCAGGGTCGAACCACGAAATCGACGCTCGACTCACCGAGGTTCGAGACCGCAACCAGAGGAGCTGGCGTCTCCAAGATCCGCTGCTCGTTGGCCAGGATGTTCTCCAAAACCTTTCGTGCCTGACGGAGGTCGGCGTCGTAGCCGACGCCGACCACGAGGTCGAGCCGCCTCGTGTCCTTGGCCGAGTAGTTGGTGATGGTGCCCGAAGCGATGGCGGAGTTCGGGATCAGAATCTTTTTGTTGTCCCCGGTCAGGAGCTCGGTCGCAAAGACGGCGATGGCGGCGACCGACCCCGACACACCCCCTACTTCGACGAAATCACCAACTTTGAACGGACGCAGCGCGATCAGCATCACGCCCGAGGCAAAATTCGATAAAGAGCCTTGGAGAGCGAGACCGATTGCGAGACCTCCAGCGGCCATGACCGCGGCGAAAGATGTGGTATCGACGCCGAGCTTCTGGATCGTTACCACCACCACGAAAGCGAGCGAGAGAATATAGGCGAGCCGACTCAAGAAGACGCTGAGCGTCTCGTCGAAGTTGGCGCGACTCAGCGCGCGCCGGAGAAAACCACGGACGATCTTCGCCGCGGCCCATCCCACCACAAAAATGACGAACGCCGCGAGCACGTTGGGTCCGTAGCCTCTCAGCCACTCTATTGCAGAATCGAAATACTCACCTGTCATAATTCCCCCTGTCGATGAGCTCCAGGCCGTGCACTGACGCCGCTCCGGCCTGACTCGTGTGATCCAATGGTTCGAGTTTGGTGGTGCCGGCCTAGTTTAGCTCCACTAGCACTTTTTCGATCGTTCCATCGAACGCAAACGGACGCCGGCCTGAGTAGTTGCACAACACTGGGGATCCGAGGTCGACCACCGTCGTGTAAGGCTTCACCGACTAGCCAGCCGCGGGAGAGCCCGGGTGAGGCTACTCACTCGTCGTCGTCCGTCACGACTTCCATGACCCATATGTCGCCGAGGTCTTCTTCCCACGAGAAGTACAGATAGTCGCCGTGGAGCGCGATGGCGTGTTTGCCCATGCGCCCGCGCCGTCCGGAGAAGTCCGTCACCGGATACTCGCTTTCACCTGATTCGAGCTTTTGAGCCCACAGGTCGTCGACGCCCTCTCCTAGTGGACTGCAACAGTTTTTCGTTGCGCAAATCGCGAGGTCATTTTGTGGGCTGGCAAGGCGTGATGACGACGATATATCTAGATATTTGCCGCCTTCCGCAGCGAGCTTGTCGAGCGCAAAAGGACCCGCGATTTTGGCAAGGAATAACTGTTACAGTCCACTAGGCCGATGAAGTAAATGCTCTCGCCACCCGAGCCGATCTGCTCCAGGATCTTGTAGTGCGCTAGAGTTCGGCCGACCATCACCGAGATACTATCTGGTCGAGCGATTCGCGGGCAAACTCACACGGCCGAGGCGCAAGAAAAAGGGGGCCCAACGGCCCCCCCTGGTCTTGCGATGCGAAACGCTCGAGTTAGAGTTTCTGTAGAGCGGTGGCCATGTTGTCGAGGGCCAGCTGGATGAGCTGGCGGGACGTTCCGAGGTTCATGCGCATGTGCCCCGCGCCGCCAGTGCCGTACGACGTGCCCGAGTTCAGCTGCACTTTCGCGTTCTCGACGAACCAGCGCTCGACGACCATCTCGGCGGTGACTTCGCGCATCGAAGCATCCTGCCTCGAGGTCTCTTCCGCAGCCGTCGCCTTCGCGCCAATCCGGTCGACGACCTGGCTGACGTCGATCCACGCCAAGTATGTTCCTTGAGCCCTGGTGTAGCTGACGAGCGGCATGTTGGCCTTCATGTACGATTCGACCAACTCGTGGTTGCCATCGATGTAGGGCAGCAACTGATCGAGCCAGGGCGCACCTTCATTGTAGGCAGCCTCGGTCGCCACGAGACCGAGTAAGTTGAGATCGGCGCGATGGTTGACCTGCACCCGTTCGAGATATTCAGGATTCGTCGAGAAGAAATAAGCACTCTTCATCGCCGCCAGTGAGAAAGTCTTGCTGATGGCCTTGAAAGTCATACTGTTGTTGACGACGTCCTTGTCCGGCAAGCTCGCGAACGGGATGTACTTTTGTCCCTTCATCACGAAATCGCAGTGAATCTCGTCAGCAAGGACCACGATGCGGCGTTCGAGGCACAACCGACCGATCCGCAAGAGATCCTCTTGGGACCAGCAGTTGCCGGTGGGGTTTTGTGGGTTGCAGAGAATCAAGGAGTGCGTGTCAGCGGCGATGCGCCTTTCCAGGTCAGCGAAATTGATCGAATAGCGGCCGTTCACGAGATTCATGGGGCTGTCCGCCGGCAACGTCTGGCTACCACGCAGGTCGCCGTAGAATCCGTTGTAGCCAGGCGTCATCAGGAGCACGCGGCTTCCCGGAGGAGAGAATGTCTTCAACGCAGCAATGAGGCCGGGATGAACGCCGGACGCGAGTACGATCGAGTCAGTATCAACCTCGACCCCGTGGCGCGTTTTGTTCCACTTGGCGATAGCCTCGAGCAACGACGCCGGACGTGAGGTGTAGCCCCAGTTCTGGTGCTTGCAACGCTCCGCCAGAGCGTTGGTGATGCAAGGGGCTGCCTGGAAGTCCATGTCCGCGATGCCCATGCCGACTTCGATGTTCTCCTTGCCGTACTTCGTGATCTGAGCGTCCCACTTGATGCAGTCGGTGCCAACCCGGCTATACGGAGTGTCGAAATCGTACATACCATCCGCCGGCTCGGGGACGAAGGGTGTCGTCGCGGTCGCCATCGACGTACCCGTTCCCATGGCCGCGCCCGCGAGCGCCGTCATGCCGGCCGTTCTCAAAAACGCTCTGCGATTGAGCTGAGTTTTCTGTGACATCCGTTGTCTCCCTCGTATTTTCGTGTAGGTGCAGCCTTTTCAGAGGCGTCTAGCCTTTGCCCAAGGCCTCGCTTCCCACAAGGAGCCTCGGCATCCGCCTGTGTGGGCCGGATTATATATGGTTGCTTCTCAAAAAGCTGCCATGCAGGGGCCCGTCGCCGCATCGTAGCGGCAACTCCAAACAATGCAATTCGAATACTCAAAAAGGATCACTGAGCGCGAATCGTCGCGAGGGTTTGGCTGAGCGCTCTGACGAGATCCGGGCGATCCAAATAGACATTGCGCTCTTCACTGGGATCTTCATCCAGATTGTAGAGTTGCCCTTCGGGTTCACCCGGTTGGGGCTCGTAGTGCACGGGCTCGGAGAACCCGCCCGATCCGCGATCCTCCACGAGCTTCCACGGTCCTTGCCGAACGGCAAAAACACCTTCGAAGCTGTGATGAACAACAGGATCGTCTTCCGGGTGAACCTCGCCGAGTAGCTCGGGCAAGATGCTGATGCTATCTTGGCCGGCGCCGTCGTCCAGCGGAACTCCGAGAATGTCGGCGCTCGTCGCGAACCAGTTGGTGAGCGTCGTCGTCCGGTCGCTGCTCGACCCGGCAGAGATTTGCCCAGGCCAGCGAACGATGAAAGGCACGCGGTGTCCCCCTTCCCAGATATCAGCTTTCATCCCGCGCAACGCTCCCGCGGCGCGATGGCCGAACCGTTCGATCCACTCGGGCCCCCAGAAGGGCCCGTTGTCGCTGGTGAAGACGACGATGGTGTTCTCGCTGAGCTGTAGCCGGTCGATAGATTCGAGGATTTCGCCGACGGCAGCATCGACCATGTTCACGAAATCGCCGTAGGTGCCTGCTCCCGAGCTGCCGTCATGCGCTTCGGTGGGGACCCAAGGCGTATGGGGCGCGGCAAGGGGGAGATAGAGGAAGAACGGCTCTTGGTTCTCCGCGCGGGACTCGAGGTAGGTGATGGCCTTTTCCGTGAACGTCGGGAGCACTTGGTAGAAATCGAATCCTTCCATCATCGGTCCGGGGCGCCAAAAAGCGCCGGTGCCGCCTGTGTCCAGATCGTTTCCCTCGGTGAGCTCCGTCATCGGAGCCACGGGGGCGTTGTTCTCGAAGAATCCATAAGGCGGAATGTCGAGCGATGACGGCAGGATGAACGAGTGATCGAACCCGGCCGTAGCAGGTCCTCCCTCGACAGGTTTCATAGAGTCGATCAAGTCATGCTCCATGTCCATGACCAACCCGTTGTCGTTGGTCGTAACCCGATCGGTCTCGATGACGCGCTCCAACGGCTCGTTGAGCTGCCAGTCGAGTCCCAGGTGCCACTTCCCGATCACCGCCGTCGCGTAGCTGTGCCCTTGAAGCATCGAAGCCACCGTGGGCCTGTCCGGCTCGATCAACGACCGCCCGTAGCTCCACAGAACACCACTCGTCAATGGACTGCGCCAGGCGTAGCGACCCGTCAGCAGCCCGTATCGAGTTGGCGTGCAAACGGATGAGGGCGAGTGCGCATCGGTGAATCGCATACCCTCCGATGCGAGGCGGTCGAGGTTTGGCGTCGGGATCTTGGACTCAGGGTTGTAAGCACGCACATCACCAAACCCGAGGTCGTCCGCGAGGATGTAGACGAAGTTCGGGCGGTTCGAAGCGGGCGCCACGGGCGCCTGGCGAACGCAGGAGCAGACCGCCATTGCTGCAACGAAGAGGCTCACGATCCTAGCGCTCATCATTATTAACCATACTCCATGTGGAATACGTGGCGCCGGTTCTCTCGGAATGCTAAGCTTTCATTTGGGGCGACGCGGCTGACACAGTGGCTTTCGATTGGTTCTCGTAGACATTTCAACCTGATAACGAGGCGCCGTGCGCATTCTGACAATCTCAATCATCGTACTCTCTCTGTCCGCGCTCTCGATTGGAGCGCAGGAGCCTACCGCCCAACAACTGCAGGAGCCGGTCGGGACCGCAAAGCTCGTTACCGAAGGCCCGACCATCGACGGGCTTCTCACCGACGACGCTTGGAACGACGCTCCGATCCTGAACAACTTCGTCCAGCGTGAACCGGTCGAGGGAGAACCCGTCTCGGAGCGGACCGAGATCCGTCTTCTTTATGACGAGTCGGCGCTCTACGTCGGTGCGTATATGTTCACCGAGGACCCATCCACGATCATCGTGGGCGAGGCGCGCAGAGACGCGCCCCTCGAGAATACCGACGCGTTTCTCATGGTGATCGATACGTACTTGGACCGGCAAAACGGCTTCGTCTTCGGGACAACGCCGGCGGGGATCGAATACGACGGGCAAGTCACCCGCGACGGTCAAGGCGGCGGCATCATCCCCGGGCAGCGCCAACAAACCGGCTCCGCGGGCGGCTTCAACTTGAACTGGGACGGGGCCTGGCAGGTCGCGACATCGCAAGATGAGCATGGCTGGTACGCCGAGCTACGGATACCGTTCGAAACGGTGCGCTACGCGGAAGGTGGTATGCAGACGTGGGGTGTCAACTTTTCGCGCAACATCCGCTTCCGCAACGAGCAGTCGGTGTGGGCACCGATCCCACGGAATTTTTCCCTCTTTCGCGTCTCGCTTGCGGGCACCATCACTGAGTTCGAAGCACCGGGCAAGACGATCTTCACGATCTCGCCTTACGTGCTCGGCGACGTATCCCGTGACTACACTCGCGATACCGGCACCGAGTACGACGGCACGATCGGCGGCGAAGCCAAGCTCGGGGTGACCCAGAGCCTCACTCTCGATCTAACCGTCAACACCGACTTCGCCCAGGTCGAAGTCGACGATTTACAGATCAACCTCACTCGGTTTCCTTTGTTCTTTCCCGAGAAACGACCATTTTTTCTCGAGAACGCGGGCTCGTTCTCGGTCGGTACGCCGCGATCTGCGGATCTGTTTTTCAGTCGACGCATCGGACTTGCCGCGGGCGAAGCGGTACCCATTCAAGCGGGCGCGCGTCTGACGGGCAAGTTGGCGGGAATGCAGATCGGCTACTTGATGATCCAGGCTGCGCCCCTCGACCTCTTCGACGACGAGAGCGAGGAGGACGACCGTGTCGCGCAACCCACCAACTTCGGGGTGGTGCGCATGTTCCAAGAGTTCGAGAACCGCACCCGGATCGGCGGTCTCTTCGTCTCGAGGGTGAACACCGACGACACCAGCGATTACAACCTCACCTACGCCGTGGACGGCACCTACGGGGTCGGAGAGTCGCTCAACTTCGTCGGTTGGGCGTCGGGCACCACCACACCCGAGATCGAAAACGATGACTACGGTTTCAGCTTCAACAGCACCTATGAAACCCGAGACTGGACGATGCGCGCCACCTATCGAGAGATCGGTGACGGGTTCAACCCCGAGGTCGGCTTCCTGCCGCGACGCGGCTACCGGCACGTCTTTGCCAACGTCCTGCGCAAGTATCGGTTCCCGGAGATCGAATGGTTTCGCGAAATGCGTCCCCACATCGTGTGGCAGCAGTTCTGGGACTTCGAGGGCTTCACCGAGTCGTTTTTCTTGCACGTCGACAGCCACTTCGAGTTCTCGAACGGTTCGTTCTTCCAGCTACCGGCGATCAATTTCGTCGGTGAAGGGCTCAAAGAGGAGTTCGAGATCAGCCCGGGCGTCATCATCCCGCCGGGAAGCTACGATTGGGCCGAGTGGGGGTTTCGGGCCAACACCAACCGTAGTGCCTCGATCTTTCTCGACACATCGATCACCGCCGGCGGGTTCTACTCCGGTAACCGCTACGGCACCACGACGACGTTGAGCTATCGCTACCAGGACAAGCTCCTTACGTCGGTGCGGTTGACCTACTTCGACGTGAACTTGGCGGAAGGCGATTTCGAAACGTCGCTCGTCGCGGTCAAAGGATCGTACTCGTTCACGCCGAGCATCTTTCTCCAAGCCACCATCCAATACGACAACCAAAGTGAAGACCTCGGAAGCAATATCCGTTTCGGATGGCTCAACACCGCCGGTACAGGCCTGTACGTCGTGTACAACGACATCCAGCACTACGGGATGTTCGACCGCACCGGATTCGATCGCGGTCCCAAGGGCCGTCAGTTCATCGTCAAGTACACGAAACAGTTCGATATCGGCAACTAGGCGCCACGTTGTCCGGGGTCTCTCAATTCTGCTAAGCTCCCCCGTAGGGTGGCGCGGCCAAAGCTATACCTGTAAAACGATCGTGAACGTTCGAGCAGATAAACAAGACGCCGTGCGCAACCTGACTTTCTCGACCATCCTCTTTTCGTTATCGACCTTCGCCCTCCAGGCCCAAGAGCCCACAACGACGACCGATCGCCCTCCTGTGCCCGAGGGAACAGCGACCCGAATCCCAGGAGAGGCTCCGGTCATCGACGGTCGTCTCGATGACGACGCCTGGAGCACCGCTACGATCCTGGACAACTTCGTTCAGAACGAGCCGGTCGAGGGAGAGCCCGTTTCGGAGCGGACCGAGATCCGCCTGCTCTACGACGACTCCGCGTTGTATGTCGGGGCGTGGATGTTCGTTGAGGACCCCTCGACAATCGTCTACGGCGAAACTCTGCGCGACGCGTCGCTCGAAAACACCGATGCCTTCCTCATGGTGCTCGACACGTATCGGGACCGGCAAAACGGTTTCGTTTTCGGCACGACCCCTGCGGGCATCGAGTACGACGGTCAGGTCACCCAAGATGGTCAGGGCGGACAAGGGGGCGGTCCCCGTCGGGCCCAGGTCGGCTCCGGCGGTGGCTTCAACCTGAATTGGGACGGCGCCTGGCAGGTCGCAACCTCCACGGACGGCAACGGATGGTATGCCGAGCTGCGCATCCCATTCGATACGCTGCGCTACGCGCAGGGCGGCCCCCAAACATGGGGTGTGAACTTCTCTCGCAATATCCGAGCTCGCAACGAACAGTCGGTTTGGGCGCCGATCCCGCGACAGTTCACTTTGTACCGCGTATCGCTCGCGGGAATCGTGTCCGGCTTCGAGGCTCCCACTCGAAAGATCTTCACGATCACTCCTTATGTCCTCGGCGATGCTTCTAAAGACTTCATCCGCGAGTCGTCGACCGACTACGACGGCGCGATCGGAGGAGAGGCCAAGATCGGGCTGACGCAGATCCTCGCACTGGACCTAACCGTGAACACCGACTTCGCGCAGGTTGAGGTCGACGATCAACAGGTGAACCTCAC
>CAMYKY010000130.1:0-12125 GCA_947259165.1 uncultured Acidobacteriota bacterium
TTGGTGCTGGGCGATATGGCACTGGAGCACTTCTCCGAGCAGGGCGTGCCGATGGAGACGCTGCAACATAGCGAGCTCGACCTGTGGAAACCGAGCGAGTGTCCGTTATGCCGCTCCGGCGCTCAGCTCGAAGATCCTCGATAGTCTGCGTTGCCGAGCCATCGCTGCGACGGCATGACCGATTCAGCGGACCCGTAGCGAGGAAGCTTCAGTGGAAGACTCACTTTGGTTAGGCGCCGTGGGTCGGTCAAAGGTTCCTGCTCTAGCGTGAACCGAGCGCAGCGAGGCCGTCCACGATCCCCCACCCCGTGAGACGTGTCGGCGCCCAGGCATTCGAAGCCGTCGACCGTAACGCGGCGCGGACGCGCTCGACTGTCCATTCGGGATGCGCTTCGAGAAGCAGAGCAACAACACCGGCGCTCAGCGGGCACGCGAACGACGTACCGTCTGCGAGGACATACCCCGCCGAGTCCGGGTCGATTCCCTTGACCAAGACCCCTTGGGCCATGACGTCCGGCTTGATTCGGCCGTCTGCGGTGCGACCCACCGAGCTGAAATCGGCGCGTAGACCGAAGGAGTCGACTGCGCCAATGCTCAGGACGAGAGCTCCATCGGCGGGCGCACCGAGAGTATTCCTATCGACTTGAAAGCCTCCGTTGCCCGCGGAAGTGACGACGACGACGCCACGCTCGGCGGCCATTTGCGCCGCGCGCGTCGTGACAGCCGTCTTGCCGTCCATGTCGAGATACGTGTAGCCGTCAAACGGCGCGTCGAACCCCAGATAGCCCAATGAGCTGGTGATGACGTCCGCGCCCCACGCCTCGGCCCACTCCGCGGCAGCAGCCCAATTGTCTTCTTCGACCGGAGTCTCGCTGGCGGTGTTCTCGGTCTTCGCCAGAATGAATGTCGCTCCGAAAGCGGGCCCGATGAGCTCACCCGGCGCGTAGCCTCCAACCACTGACAGCACGATCCCGCCGTGACTTCCATCGCCTCGATCCTGGTTGTTTCCGACCGCAGAGTCTCCATTCACGAAATCCCACCGCGTCAGAATCGAGAGATGGCTCAAGGCTTCATGGCGGAGATTCTTGAATCCGGTATCGAATACGGCAATGACGACGCCAGCTCCGGTCAGACCCAGATCGTGTAGGGCCGGCACGTTGAGTTGCTCGAGCTGTCCGAAGGAGCTCCCGTAGTTGGGTGCGGCGGCGGACGAATCGGTCCGGAGCGGGGTCCCGCGTCGCGTCGATACCGTCGGTTCCTCAGCGCGCTTTGTGAAGCGACCGACGGCGTCGAGCTGGGTCACGAACGGCAGCCGTGCGAGCTCGGCGATCTGGTCGGAGGTAGCCTCGGCACTGACGGCATTGAACCAGCTCGAAACGTGGCGGACGCGATCGACGCGCTCGCGGATGGCGCGCACGTACGCTGGCAGTGGCGGAATGTCATCGTATTGAACCGCTGCGCCGGCTCCGCGCTTTGCTCGCCGCTCGAAAGCACGGGAGCTGACCTGTCTTCGTGCGTCGGCGAGTCTCGCAGACGCGTCTCCCTTGTCCATCAAATAGATCCACACGAGCTGAGTCTCGTCGGGGCGTGAACTTTGGAGGCGTCGCTCGAGTCTCGGGGCGATGGTCTGAGCGAGGGCGCTCTGGCTGGCGATTAGGGACAAGATCGTGACTAGCTTCCACACGCTCATGGCGACTCCGTTCGACGGTGCTCGGTCTCCCGAAATGGGCTTATCTTTCTCTTCGATAATAACTCAGCTTGGACCCTTCGACGTCATGGCGCTCCCGCTTCGTTTATACTTCGATCTCTTTTCCAACAGATTCGAGGGGGGGCTCATGAGCGTGTGGATGCGCAAGCTGGTTTTGGTCGCTGCCGTCAGTACTTCGTTTGCGGTCTCGGGCGGGTCCGTTCTCGCCGCTGGGGAGCTCGGGGCATCGAGTGCGTCGGCACAGTCGGAGGAGCGTTTGGCCTTGTTGGATGAATTTGCCAAGGCTTGGAATCGTCATGACGTCGACGCCCTGATGTCGATGATGACGGAAGACTGCGTGTTCGATGCGTCTGGCGGCAGTTCGGCTCACGGCGCGCGGTACGAGGGACAGCCTGCCGTTCGGGCCGCGTTCGCTTCGGTGTTCGAGCGTTTTTCCGATGCGCATTGGGGCGATGCGAGGCACGTGGTGTCTGGAGATCGCGGGTTTTCTCAGTGGACCTTTACTGGCACCCTGGACGACGGAACGCGGGTCGAGGTCAACGGATGCGATTTGTTCACGTTTCGAAACGGGAAGATTGCAGTCAAGAACTCGTTCCGCAAGAATCGCACACCGTCTGAGCCGTGACCTGAGAGACGGGAGTTGGACATGGGAAACGAAGCCAAGAGCACGACCGCGACGATAATCCCGACCCTCAAGTATCACGACGCCGTATCGGCGATCGGGTTTTTGTGCAACGCCTTCGGCTTCGAGAAAATGCTCGTTGTGCCCGGAGACGGCGGCACCATCGCGCACGCGCAGCTCAGCTACGGAAACGGGATGATCATGCTGGGTTCGGTACGGGACACGGAGTTCGACGAGCTCCAGCGACCGCCACGAGATGTCGGTGGAGTAGGAACCCAAAGCCCCTACATTATTGTTGCCGATGCGGACGCTCACTACCGGCATGCGATCGATGCCGGAGCGGAGATCGTGCTGGAGATCGCGGACCAGGACCACGGTGGGCGCTTGTACTCGTGCCGTGACCCCGAAGGCTACCTCTGGAGCTTCGGGACCTACGACCCGTGGGCGCCTGAGCATCCCTAGCGTTGGCGTTCGAAGTCGACTCTCTTCGGTTTCTGGACCGCGGTCCGGTGGACATCGTCGTCGAACCCAGCGAGTGCGTTTCGATCATGGGCGCGTCCGGCTCCGGCAAGACCCTCTTGCTGCGAGCGCTTGCCGACCTCGATCCCCACGAAGGGCGCGTGTGTCTCGACGATACTAGCTGCGCCGAGGTGCCAGCCCCAAAGTGGCGTTGCCAAGTCGGGATGCTGCCGGCGGAAAGCGCGTGGTGGGCCGATACGTTGGCACCGCATTTCCCGCAGGACCTCTCGGCAGTGATGCTCGAGCCTTTTGGTTTCGAGGCGGACGCGCTTACCTGGACGATTCAGCGGCTTTCGACCGGCGAGCGCCAGCGACTCGCTATCGCGCGGCTTCTCGTACGCGGTCCCAAGGTGCTCCTGTTGGATGAGCCGACCGCCAGCCTGGACCCCGACAACGTCGACCGAATGGAGACGCTGCTGACGCGCTACCGCATGGAGCACAACGCGCCGGTGCTGTGGGTCAGCCACGATCCGGAGCAGGCCTCACGCGTTGCGACCCGGCATTTCGAGCTGCGTGATGGGCGACTCCTGGAGAGACCATGAGTGCGATTGCTCTGACGCCTCTCGATCTCGCGCTGGCGGCCGTGCTCGTCGCGGCGCTCGCGGTGCTGAGCTACGCGTCGAGCCTCGGTCTCGAGCGTCAAGTGCTCATCTCAGCACTTCGAACGACGGTACAACTGCTTCTCGTCGGGCTCGTTCTGCGCTCGCTGTTCGAAAGTGAAGGGCTGTCTTGGCTCGTGGGCGTTGCTTCCATCATGTTACTCGTCGCCGGAAGGGAAGTGCTCGCTCGGCAGGCCCGTCCACTAGCGGGCAGTTGGGGGTTTTCGGTTGGGACGCTGTCGATGTTCATCTCATCGTTTTCGATCACCGTGTTCGCATTGGTGCTCCTGATTGGTGCGACGCCTTGGTACTTGCCTCAGTACGCAATCCCGCTTCTTGGCATGCTCCTCGGCAACACGATGAACGGTGTCGCCCTCGGCATGGGGCGATTCACCGAGTCGGCTCATCGGGAGCGGGCCGTCATCGAGGGCCGATTGTTGCTCGGTCAAACCCGTGAAGAGGCGACGTCGGACTTGCGGCGGGAGAGCGTGCGGACGGGAATGGTGCCGATCCTCAATTCAATGGCAGCCGCGGGCATCGTCAGCCTTCCCGGCATGATGACCGGACAAATCCTCGCTGGCAGTCCGCCAACGGAGGCGGTGAAGTATCAGATCCTGATCATGTTCCTGATCGCTTCCGGAACTGGCTTTGGCGTTTTGGTTTCGGTTTGGCTGACAGCACATCGTCTTTTCGACGACCGGCATCGCCTGCGTCTCGATCGTCTCCGTTGAGTACAATCGAGCGCGTGGAAGCCGCTATCCGGTGCACTGATCTGCGCAAGACTTACGCCGCGAGGCCTCCAGTGGAGGCGCTTGTCGGTATCGACCTCACGGTGAGTCAGGGGGAGTGTTTCGGGCTTCTCGGACCGAACGGCGCCGGAAAGACCACCACGATCGAGATCCTCGAGGGTTTGCTCGAGGCGACGTCCGGTGACGTCGAGGTTCTCGGGATGAGGTGGGGTCGCGATGATGATGCTATCCGCCACCGGATCGGTATCTCGCTTCAAGAGACCAAACTTGCCGAGAAGCTCTCCGTGCGCGAGACGCTGACACTGTTTCGTAGTTTTTACGTAAAAGGGATCTCGGCCGACGAAGCGATTGCTCTCGTCTCGCTGCAGGAAAAAGCCGCGAGCTGGATTGGCAAACTCTCCGGAGGTCAGAAACAACGCCTTGCGGTCGCGACGGCGCTCGTGGGCGACCCGGATTTGCTGTTTCTGGACGAGCCGACGACGGGGCTCGATCCCCAATCTCGCCGGCAGCTTTGGGAGATCATTCGCGAGCTTCGCGGCCGTGGAAGGACGGTGCTGCTCACAACCCACTACATGGACGAAGCCGAGCGGCTTTGCGATCGCATCGCCATCGTCGACCACGGCGAGATCATCGCGCTCGGCTCTCCGCAGGAGCTGATCGCGGGGCTCGGTGGCGAGCATGTGATCGAGATCTCGTTGGACGGCGAGAGACCGGATGCGGTGCTCGAGGCACTACCCGGTGTACGCTCGCTCGGGCGTGAAGGTCCGGCGATTCGGCTTACGGTCTCGGAGCCTCACGTCACGCTCCCAGCACTGTTGTCCGAGCTGTCGAAGGCTGCGATCGAGCTCACCAGCCTGACAACACGCCATGCGAGCCTCGAGGACGTCTTCGTTTCGTTGACGGGTCGTCACTTGCGAGATGATTCCGATGAGCGGTAACGGCCACCCTCTTCGACAGCTCATCATCAGTCGGATCCGGGAATTTTATCGCGAGCCTGGCGTGTTGTTTTGGGTGTACGGGTTCCCGATTCTGCTAGCCGTCGGACTCGGCATTGCGTTTCGAGAGCAGCCGACGGAAAGAGTGGTCATGGACGTCGAGCGGGGAGCTCGGAGCGACGTCGTGGTCACAGCGCTCGAGGCGGACGAGCGGTTCATCGTCACAACGTGCGAGCCGCAGGAGTGTCGACGACGGTTGCGCACCGGCAAGACGGCCATTGTGGTGGTGGCGCCTGACGGCGCCGCGTTTTCCGTCGAGTACCTGTTCGACCCGTCGCGGCCCGAAAGTGTGCTGGCGCGGCGGACAGTGGACGATGCGCTTCAAAACGCCAACGGGCGGCAGGACGCGGTACCCGTTACCGACGTCGCGTTCAGTGAGCCGGGCGCTCGCTACATCGATTTCTTGATCCCCGGCCTCATTGGCATGAACCTGATGGGCGGAGGCCTATGGGGAGTTGGGTTTGTTGTCGTCGACATGCGAATTCGAAAGCTTCTCAAGCGGTTCATCGCGACGCCCATGAAGAAGAGCGACTTCATGGTCGCGGTCGTGTTCGCACGGATGTTGTTTCTTATTCCGGAGATCCTCATCGTCTTGGTGTTCGCGCGGTTCGCGTTTGGAGTGGTGACCCACGGGAGCGTCGTCGCGCTCGCCGCGGTGATTACGCTTGGAGCGGTGGCGTTTTCGGGAATCGGGCTTTTGGTCGCGAGTCGGGCTCAGAAGCTCGAGACGGTCTCGGGGTTGATGAATCTCGTCATGCTTCCGATGTGGCTTCTTAGCGGGATTTTCTTTTCGTACGAGAGGTTTCCGGAGGCGGTGGTGCCTTGGATTCGGGCTCTTCCGTTGACGGCTCTGAACGACGCGCTGCGCGCGGTCATGCAGGACGGGTCGGGGTTGGGGGCGGTGGGGGGCGAGCTCGCGGGGCTGGCGGCTTACGGGATGGTTACGTTCGTGTTGGCGCTGCGGTGGTTTCGGTGGACTTAAGTTCCAGAGGAATCGGGAACGGGAACGGGAACGGGGCGGATGAGTTGCATTGGAGGTTCGGTCGGAACGACGCTAAGATACGCGCGAAACAAGGAGAGACGAAAGGCACGATGGCTGAATCCTACAACGCTAATCAGTTCCGGTCGGGACTCAAGGTACTCGTCGACGGCGACCCTTGCGTCATGCTGGATGTCGAATTCGTTAAGCCCGGTAAAGGGCAGGCGTTCACCCGGGTCAAGTACCGGAATCTCAATACAGGGCGTGTTAACGAAAAGACCTTCAAATCAGGCGAAACCGTCGCGGGTGCGGATGTCGTCGACACGGTGATGCAGTACCTCTATGGAGACGGCGAGTTCTGGCATTTCATGGATCCGAACAGCTACGAGCAGTATCAGGCCGGCGAAGGCGCCATGGCCGACGCCGCCAAATGGCTGAAAGAAGAGGCGGAGTGCCAAGTGACGCTCTATAACAACGCGATTATTCAGGTCACTCCGCCGATGTTCGTCGAGCTGAAGGTCGTGGAGACCGAACCCGGCATTCGGGGCGACACCGCGGGGACGGGCGGCAAGACCGCGTCACTCGAGACCGGAGCGGTGGTTCGCGTACCGCTGTTCGTCAACGAGGGGGATGTGCTCAAGCTCGACACTCGAACCGCCGAGTACGTTGGCCGCGTCAAAGAGTGAGCTCCGAGCCTGATTGGCGACCCAGCGCGACGTTCGATGCGCTGCGCCTGAGGGCCAAACTTCTTGCCCGCATCCGTCGTTTCTTTGACTCTCGCGGCGTCCTCGAGGTCGAAACCCCCATTCTCGGCCACGCTACGGTAACCGATCCGTACATTCACAGTCTGCGCGCGGGGAGTTTGTTTCTTCAGACCTCGCCGGAGTACGCGATGAAGCGTTTGCTGGCGGCGGGTTCGGGGCCCATTTTCCAGATCTGCAAGGCGTTCCGCGCTGAAGAGAGCGGCTCGCGTCACAATCCTGAGTTCACCCTGCTCGAGTGGTACCGCCCCGGCTTCGACCATCACGATCTTATGGACGAGGTGGACCTCCTTATTAAGGAGGTGGTGGGCAGCGAAGACGCCGAGCGTGTGACCTATGAGGCCGTTTTCCAACACCATGTAGGAGCAAACCCTCACTGGGCCGATGCCGAGGAGCTCGAGCGCGCCGGACGAGCCTGCGGGGTCTCCGTCCAAGCAAGCTCGGACGTCTCTCGGCAAGACTGGCTGAACCTGTTGATGGCGCAAGTGATAGAGCCACATCTCGGGGAGAGCGCTCCGACGTTCGTGTACGACTACCCGGCTGATCTTGCCGCGTTGGCGAGAATTCGTCCCGGAGATCCCCCCGTGGCTGAGCGGTTTGAGCTCTATTTTCGGGGTACGGAACTTGCAAACGGGTATCACGAGCTTACGGACGCTCGTGAACAGCGTGAGCGCTTCACCCGCGATATCGAGATAAGGCGCGAGTTGGGCTACGACGAAGTCGAACCTGACCCGCGGCTTCTTTCGGCGCTCGAGGAGGGGATGCCCGCCTCGGCCGGGGTTGCTCTCGGGGTCGATCGACTCGTTATGGTCGCGGCTTTCGCGCGCACGCTTGGCGACGTTCTGAGCTTTCCACACGACAGAGCTTAGGCTCCGTCGTCGGTCGCTCAGCCATGAAGCCATTCCTGCAAACACTCGTTGTCCTATGCATCGCCACGACGCTCGGCGCCGAAACCGTGCGCTTCAACGACGGCACCTTCATCGATGTCGTGAGCTTCGAGGTGCGCGATGATGTCGTGGTTCTCGTAACCGCGGACGGCAAACTTCAATCCGTTCCCCGAAGCTTCGTCGATCTGGGTACGCTGCCGGATCAAGAAGCTCTGATCGCCGAGGCGATCGAGCTCACGGGACTCCGTCAATTGACGGACGAAATTTCGAGGTCCGCGCGACTCGCCGCTAGCGGGTTGGACCTCGGCGCTTTGAGCTCGGAGCTTGTCGCGGATGCGATGGCGAAAGGCTTCGACGCCGATCGACTCTACGAGGTCGCTGAAGAAACCTTTCGGGGGCGGGCGGCGGGACTTCAACTGGGTGCGGCGCTCGATTGGTTGCGCTCTCCGATGGCCCGTCGTATCGAGGAAGCGGAAACGAGCGGGAGCGACGAACTACGTGAACGGCATTCAACGGGGTTGGTATCGACGCCACCGACGCGCGACCGCGTCGAACTGCTTCTGCGCCTCGACCGTGCAAGTGGCACCAGCGAATCCGCCGTTGCGATGCAAGCGGCCATGATGAAGGCGCTTCTTCAAGGACTGTACCCTTCGGGGCCGAACACGAGCCACGCGATTGAAGAAGCACTCGAGGATGCCAGGCCAAGGCTCGCCCGCAGGACCCGTAGCCGAATCCAGCTATCGCTTCACTTCATGTATCGAGATCTCTCAGACGGCGAGCTTGCTCAGTACGTGAGCTACTTGGAATCCGAAAACGGAGAGTGGCTCAGCCACGTACTATTGAAGTCCCTTTTTGCTGCAATGGAGCACGGCGCCCGCCGCTCCGGCGAAGCACTGGGTGAACGCCTGAAAGAACGCAACAAGCTCAAAGTCTAGCGAAGGCCCCCTCGCCCGATGTCGCTTCGCGACATCGACCTCTCCCCCTCGGGGGAAAGGTTAGATCATCGCTCGAAACGAAGCTCTGGCGCTTCTTAGCAAGTCCCTCTCGCCCCTTGGGGGAGAGGTTGGTGTAGACTTCGCCCGGCCGCGTCGTCAGCGGGCCAGGGACGGAGTGACGACATGAATCGCTTGGGCATGATTGCCATCGGTGGGTTTCTTGCGGGCGCGGGGCTCGCGTTTTCGCAGGGAAGTCACAATGACTATGAAGAGACCGCCGCCAACGTCCAGGTGGATCCCGCGCTCCTCGAGGGGCTCGAGTTTCGTGACGTCGGGTTTACGCGTGGTGGCCGCTCGACCGCGGCGGTCGGGGTTCCGGGACAGCCGCTCATCTATTACTTCGGCGGGACCGGCGGCGGGGTTTTCAAGACGTCGGACGCCGGTAATAGCTGGGAGAACGTCACCGACGGTTTCCTCGGTGTGGGCTCCATCGGCGCCATCGCGGTAGCACCGTCGGATCCGAACGTCGTGTACGTGGGCACTGGCTCGGCTTGTCCGCGCGGCAATATCTCCTCTGGCGACGGTATCTACAAATCGACGGATGCTGGCAAGACTTGGACGCACATCGGGCTTCGCGATGCGGGCCAGATCGCGAAGATCCGGGTCCATCCTCAGGATCCTGACCATGTGTATGTTGCTGCTCTCGGCAATATCTTCGGCCCCAATGAGGATCGCGGCGTGTTCCGCTCGAAAGACGGTGGCGTGGAGTGGGACCACGTTCTTCTCATCAGCGATCGCACGGGTGTCGTGGATCTGTCGATGGACCCCAACAACCCACGCATTCTCTTTGCGGGGGCATGGGCGGCGGAGCGCAAGCCTTGGGCGATGAACTCCGGCAGCGAAGACGGCGGCATTTATCGCAGCGTTGATGCCGGGGACAACTGGAAGCGCCTCGAAGGCGGGCTCCCGACCGGACTCGTCGGCAAGACGAGCGTCGCGGTGTCTCCTGCAAACTCGAACCGTGTGTGGGTGCTCATCGAAGCCGAGGGAGACAACGGAGGCGTCTTCCGTTCGGACGACGCCGGAGAGAGCTGGACCCGGATCAACGGCGATGCGAGTTTACGGCAGCGCCCCTGGTACTACATACACATCTATGCCGACCCGAAAGACGAGAACACCGTCTACGCGTTGAACACGCGTTTCTACAAATCCATCGACGGCGGCAAAACCTTCGACCAACGCATTACCGTTCCCCATGGCGACAACCACGATTTGTGGATCAACCCGGACGATCCGATGAACATGATCAACGCCAACGACGGCGGCGCGAACGTGTCGTTCAACGGCGGTGGCGCCTGGTCGAGCATTCGCAATCAACCCACGGCGGAGATCTACCGCGTGTTCGTCGACGATCAATGGCCGTATCGCATCTACGGTTCGCAGCAAGACAACTCGACCATCTCGGTTCCGAGTCGGGCCGCCCCGGGGCGTGTCGTCGCCCGAGACTGGTACTCCGTCGGCGGGTGCGAGAGCGGGCACATTGCTGTCGACCCTCGCGACCCCGACATCATTTATGCGGGTTGCTACGGGGGCAGCATCACGCGAGTGAACCGCAAAACCGGGGAGTCCCGGCAGATCCTCGCGTACCCGCAGCTCCAACTGGGCGCGGCAGCGCGCGACCTCTTGTATCGATTCCAATGGAATGCGCCGATTCGACTCTCGCCGCACGATCCCGACATCCTCTACCACGCATCTCAAGTCGTCCACATGTCGCGGGACAGCGGGCAAAGCTGGAGCGTCGTCAGCCCCGACCTCACGACCAACAACCTGGAGCACCAGGACTATGCGGGTGGGCCGATCACTCACGACAGTACCGGAGTCGAGGTGTACAACACTGTCTTCGCGTTCGAAGAATCACCGTACACGGCGGGAGAGCTCTGGGCGGGTTCTGACGATGGACGGGTGCACATCTCCCGCGATCGCGGGGCTACGTGGACCGAAATCACACCCGAGGGCATGCCCGAAGGCGGCACCGTCAACGTCGTTGAGCTTTCGCCGCACGCACCCGGGCGCGCCTTCATCGCGGTCTATCGATATCGAGAGAACGATTTCCATCCTTACATCTTCGGCACCAACGACTCCGGCGCGAGTTGGGACTTGCTCACCGACGGGACGAACGGTATTCCGGCGACGAACTTCACCCGAGCGATACGTGAAGACCCCGATCGCAGAGGGCTTCTCTACGCCGGCACCGAGTTCGGCCTCTACATATCGTTCGATGATGGTGCACACTGGCAGCGTTTTCAGCAAAACTTGCCCGTGACTCCGGTCACGGACCTTCGCGTCCACCGCAAGGACTTGATCGTGTCCACGCAAGGCCGCGCGTTTTGGCTTCTCGACAACCTCACGCCGCTGCATCAGATCAGTGACGAGGTCGAAAGCTCCGACGCCTGGCTCTACGCGCCGCGCACTGCGTTGCGCGGCGGAGCGCTCGGTGGAGCTACAGTCGACTACTACCTGAAGGAAGTCCCTGTGGGAGAGGTTACGTTGGACATTCTCGACGCGACTGGCAACACGGTGCGCACCTACCACGGTGAGGCGGGAGACGAGCCGGCATCCGAGGGTGGCGGAGGATTCTTTGCGAGCTCCGACGTCAAACGTATACCCGTGAAGCAGGGCTTGAACCGCTTCGAATGGAACCTCCGAGAAGAAGCTATCGAGCTTCCCGAAGGTGTCGTGCACTGGGGTGGAACCCCCGGTCTCGAAGTCGTACCGGGTGCTTTCGAAGTGCGCCTCACGATCGGTGAATGGAGCCAGACGAGGCCGCTCGCGATCGAGCTCAATCCGTCAATTAGCACGAACGTCGCCGAGCTGCGCGACCAACACGAGCTGGGCACTGAAGTCGCGAACGAGATCAAGCTCCTTTTCGGTGTGCTAGCCGATCTACGTGACGTCAAAACGCAATCGTCCGAGATCGTGGCCCGCATGGAGAAGGCGAGGGAGGACAACGACGAGATTACCGACGCTGCAAAAGCCCTCGACGAGAAGCTCACCACGATCGAAGAGAAGATCACGCAGGTGAAGAGCAAGTCCGGTCAGGACCCGATCAACTTTCCGCCCATGATCGACAACCAGCTCACGACGCTCTATGGCTACATCGTCCGGTCCGACCATCCGCCGACTGCGGGCGCGTATCAGCGGTTCGACGATTTGAAGCCCGAGCTGGCGGGGCTGCGCGCCGAGTTTCAAGAGGTCGTCGTTAGCGATGTCGCGGCGTTCAATCAGATGGTGGCGGGGCTCGACTTGCCGCCCGTCATCGTGGGAGCAGCGCCGACGAAGGAGGATCGCTGAGAGCTAGCGTTTTCTCGGAG
>CAMYKY010000130.1:12133-20897 GCA_947259165.1 uncultured Acidobacteriota bacterium
TTTTTGGGGTCGCGGTCGATCGTCGCCGTGGCGATACCACGCCAGACGACCTGGTTCTCGTCGACGTCGACGATGTCGACAACGAGAGATCCCGCGCGGTGGCTGTCGACGGTAACGGCTCCGGAAGACTGCCAATCGCTTCGGTACCCTCCGGTGATGCCGAACGACTCCTCAGCCGAGCCGTAGTACGTGATGAAGAGGTCGGCCTCGTAATCGTCCCTGAAGATACCATTGATGGACATGACGCTATCGATGCGGTCGACGATCATCTGGTCGGTTTGGTCGGCGATATCGTCGGAGGGCTCATCGTGCCAGGTATAGGTTCGGTACTGGGAGAAGTCGGTGCCGCGCTCCCACTTTACGCGAACGGTTTGTGCGAGCGCCACGGCGCTGAAGAGAAATGCCACCAGGACGACTCGAGCGACGAGCTTCGAGACCATGCGAAAGATTATAGCGATTAAAGAGGAGGACGTCGCACGCCGGTTCGAATCCCCGGACGGGATGGTCGTTCTCGTGGGAAAAAGTGCCGCGGACAACGACGTTCTCACGTTCAAAGTAGCGGCGCAGAACGACTTCTGGATGCACGTCGCCGGCGAGTCGGGCTCCCACGTCGTCGTGAGAAATCCCGAGAATCTCGACACCTTGCCTCGTGAGACCCTTCGTTACGCGGCGTCGCTCGCGGCGCGCTACTCGAAGGCGAAGAATGCGAAGAAGGTCACGGTGCACGTGTCCCGCCGGAAGGATGTGCAGAAACCGCGGGGGATGCCGGCAGGAAAGGTGTTGTTGAAGCGCTTCAAGAGCGTGAAGGTCGAGCCTCACGGTGACGCCTAGAAGCGATATAGTGTCCGGTGGGGTGGAGAAGGAGACCTTCGATGAAGAGCACTAGGGATTACGTGATTGGCGCCACTCTTGTTTGTCTGGCGCCACTCGTGGCTGCGCAGGAGCCAGTCCATCACGAGATCATCAACCAGATCCGCAACGAAGGTTTCCACAACTCTGAGGTTATGGAGATCGCTCGCCAGCTCACGGAAGAGTTGGGTCCGCGGCTCACGGGTTCGCCCCAGCTGAAACAGGCCAACGAGTGGACGCGGGATGAGCTCGCGAGCTGGGGGCTGGACGGCGCGCATTTGGAGTCGTTCGAGTTTGGCCGGGGCTGGACGTTCACTGAAGCGAGCGTCCATATGATTCGTCCAGCAAAACTCCCTTTGTTGGGTCTTCCAAAGGCTTGGACGCCGGGAACCGACGGTGTAGTCCGTGGCGAGGCGATGCGCGTTGACATCAGCTCCGCGGCGGACCTCGAGCAACATCGCGGCAAGGTCGCCGGCAAGATTCTCTTTACGAGCGATATGCGCGCGATGGCAGATGGTGCGGACACTCGCTTCCGCCGGCACTCCGACGAGGCGCTCGAACAGCTCATGCAGTTTCCAATCCCCGGCGATGATCGCGACCGCAACGCCGCCCGGGAGCGATTCCGTAAGCGCTACGAAATGCGCGAAGCGTTTCACCAGTTCCTGACCGATGAGAACGTGGCAGCTATCGTCGAGTTGAGCTCGCGTGACTACGGCATCGTGCGTGTGACCGGCGGGGGCTCTCGCGAGCCCGACGAGAATCCTGGCGTGACCGCGCTCACGATGGCGGCTGAGCACTACAACCGGGTCTTGCGCCATATCGCCGACGGAGAGACCGTCGAGCTCGAGATCCGCGTCGACGCCGAGTTTCACGATACGGATACGAAGGCCTACAACACCGTCGCCGAGATTCAGGGTACTGACCTCGCCGACGAGCTCGTCATGGTGGGAGCCCATCTGGACTCGTGGCATGGAGGTGTTGGCGCCACCGACAATGCCGCCGGAAGCTCCGTCGCTCTCGAGGCGATCCGCATTCTCACGGCGATCGGAGCGCAGCCGCGGCGCACCATCCGCGTGGCGCTGTGGGCGGGGGAAGAGCAGGGACTCATCGGCTCGCGGGAGTTCGTGAAAGCGCATTTCGCGTCGCGACCCGAAGACCCGGAACAAGCGAAGCTTCCAAGGTTCCTGAGGGACGATTCCGGGCCGCTCACTTTGAAGCCGGATCATGCGAACTTCTCTGCGTATTTCAATCTCGACAACGGAAGCGGGAAGATACGCGGCGTGTGGACACAGGAAAATGCTGCCGTCGTTCCAATCTTTGAAGCTTGGCTCGAGCCATTCCACGATCTCGACGCCAATACGGTCTCGCAGCGCAACACGGGAGGAACCGACCATCTTTCGTTCGATGCGGTTGGACTCCCGGGCTTTCAATTCATCCAAGATCGTCTCGACTACCAAACTCGGACGCACCATACGAATCTCGACACCTACGATCATCTCCGGGAGGACGACCTGAAGCAGGCCTCCGTCATCATGGCGTCGTTTCTGTACCACGCCGCGATGCGAGACCAAAAGCTGCCGCGAAAGCCGATGCCTAAGGAGAAAGAGGAGTCAACGACGAGTCAAGGCGGCACCCAGCCATAGTCGAGCTTCTCGGCGCATGAAATCGCACGCGATCCTCGTCGTATCCATATTGTTGGCGAGCTGTCGGTCGCCGGCTGGGGCGCGTGAAACGTACCCCGTGCACGACGTCGGCGACGCGGAGATCGCGGTCGACGGGAAGCTTGACGAGATCGTATGGGATGGCGCCGCGCTCGAAACGAGCTTTGCATTTCCATGGCAGGCTCGTGAGGCTCCCGCCACCGAATTTCGTGCGCTAACCGACGAAACGTACCTCTACTTTGCGTTCGTCGCGCAAGATGCGGACATCGTCATCGACGATGGCAGCGACGAAGAGGCCGTGGCGCGAGGTGATCGAGTCGAGCTTTTCTTCACACCGGATTCATCGCTCGACGACTACATTTGTCTCGAGATCGATCCGAGTGGGCGAGTGCTCGACTATCGGGCGTCCTACTACCGCGAGTTCGATTTCGAATGGGACTTGCCGGCGGTCGTCGTCGCGACCGCGCTCACCGGGACAGGGTACATCGTCGAAGGACGTATCCCACGAGCGGGACTTCCGGCGCCGGCAGGCGGCGGGCGGTTTCTCACCGGCGTCTTTCGAGCAGAGTACAGCCACCGCGAAGGCGGCGAGCCACTCGCCGAGTGGATCAGCTGGGTGCTCCCAGACTCCGAGGAGCCCGACTTCCACATCCCTTCCGCGTTCGGTTGGTTCGAACCCCACTGATTGGCGGCGTTGTGGCAGAGAGGGGCTCAAGGAGGAGCCGCAGCTACGTCTCGGACGGTAAGTCGCATATCATCGATTTCCACGTGGACGAGCGAGAGCTCGGCACCGAGGGGAGCGAGCTCCGGCTAGACGGGCCGAAGAACGTGCGGGTGACGGCGCGAGTGTCGGCATATCTGCCGGAAGAGCAGGACGAGCTCGGGGCGTTCCTACAGGCGCGAGCGCTGGATGAGCCGCCGTATTGGGATATCGACAGAGCCCGGATCGGGACCACTCGCAATGTTCTCGTCGAGCTGGTAGTGAATGGTGAGTCCGTGGCAAGTCAAGAGATAGTCGCCGATGGGAGTTGGAAAAACGTTTCTTTCGAGTACGCCGTAGCCGATTCGAGCTGGGTCGCCATGCGTATTCTCGCCAGCTCTCACACCAACCCGATTTTCGTTCTAGTCGATGATGCGCCGATCCGGGCATCGGTCGAGAGTGCGGAGTGGTGCCGCCGCTCGGTGGATCAGTGTTGGGATAAGAAGCTGCCGAAGATTCGGGAGGCGGACCGGTCAGCAGCTCGCGACGCGTACGACCACGCAAGGCGGACCTACGACCGGATCATCGAAGAGAGTCGCGCACGCAACTAGCTCCGAACCGATCCGCCGAGCGGGAGGGAGATGTGCTAGCCTTTGGTAACTCTCTTAGATATGCCAACAATGAGCACGTACTCCCTCGGGGACGTCATGAAGCTGCGTACGCGGCTCGACGAAGAGCTGCAAAGCACGTGCCTGGCGGATGCGGCGCAAATGTTCACCGACGTGCTCTACGCAGAGCTCCAGGAGTCAGCGGTCCTGTTTCGGCTTTTCGTCACGGTTCCGTTCGCTTCACTGGGTGAGCACGAGAAGGGTTTTGCGACCGCGCTCGCCGACGTCCGCGGGTTCCGGAAGGAGTTGAGCGACGAGACCGAGGTGGTCTGTCTTCTCGGTTCGGCCGGAAGACGCGCGCAGTGGAACGAGCGACACCAATCCCAAAAGCATCTTGCGATCCCGCTGGCTCAGGCGAGCTTCATCCAGACGATTCCGGTGGTCGCGCGCCTCATGTCCGACATGGACACCGGAATTGATTGGTTGGACAAGCAGAAGGGTCGGATTCTGGTGAAGTCGTTCGGGACGATGGCGCGACTACTCTACGTCGAAGATGCGTCGACGGGGAAGACATCGGACGGTTTCCAGCTCATCCCCGACCAGGACTTCGTGAAGGAGAACGGGGTCAAGACCGTAGTCGGTCTCGGCGGTGCCTACCTAAACCGCTCGGTAGTGACGGTGCTACTGTTCACCAACGAAACCATCCCGAGACAAAAGGTCGAAAAGTTCATGCCGGTCATCAACACGTTCAAAGTCGCGACAATGAAGCTCGTCGCTGAGCAGCGCATCTTCGAGTGATTACGAAACCAGACGCTACCGCTCTACCGCCCAGTCGAGAACGACAACTCGTCCCGCGCTCGAGCTCCTAAAGGCTAGGCGCACTGGCACGACGTACACCGCGAGTGAACGGTGACTCATTCATTGGCGCTCTCGAAGAAGCTTTGCCATTGGTCGACGACGGCGATGGTGCTCGTCTCTTCCCCGGGACGTACCTCGACGAACTGACCGTCGGGGGTGACGGCGTGTTCATAGATGTGGGGTGAGGCCATCGTAAAGAGCATCTTCGGTTCGTCGAACTCGAAGCTCTTGCGTGTGCTCACGGGCACTGCCATCAATTCGCGGCCCCGTAGATAGAAGAGCTCAGTGCCGTCCGCACTCCAGCGCGGGAAGCGGGCGCCGTCGGTTGAAATCTGGCTGCGCCCCTCGCCCGAAGGGAATCTTCGTACATAGAGCTCGTTCCGACCGGATTCGTCGGAGACGTAGGCGACAAAGCTACCGTCGGGCGAGATTCGCGGTTCACCCTCCGTCGCTGGTCCCTCCACAAACATTCGCGGATCCGAAGCGCTCTCGAGCTCGAGGTAGAAAAGATCTGGCCGCTGGAAAAGCGTGCGGTAGACGAGGTATTTTCCATCCGACGATAGGTGTGGAAAGTTACCCTCGGCGATCGTGCGCGGCGCCTCGTCGCCCCGTACGTCGAGTTTTGAAAGCTCGTTTCCGCCCGTGAAATAGAGATGGCGGCCATCGGACGACCAACTCGGCGAAATCGGATCCACTTCTACGTCGAACGTGAGGCGACGTGCCTGACCGGAGTCCACGTCGTGGAACCACACGTCGAATTGGCCCTGTTCGCGAGATGCCGGCGACGAATCTTCCATCGGGAGATACCGAAGGATCCTGCAACATGAACTGTGGTCGACCCTGATCCAATCCGCCTTGTTCGATGCGTGGCAAGATTTGACCGACGACGACTATCAACGACTTCAGTGGCCCCCGACCGGTGAACGACTCACGACGTCGACGTTCACGAAGTATCGGCAACAAGGCGGCTGGGTGATTATTCACGGGCGCAACGAGGAGACCAACGAGTGGATCACCGCCCAGCCCGACGTGATGGTCACCTTGCACTTTCGGGCGCGAAACGCACCCAATCGAGTGCGATCGACGTGTTACGTCCACGGAAACCTGGGTCGAGCGTTCGCGGCGTATCGGAATACAGAAGCGTCACGGTGTTGAGGCCTACGACCAGGTTGTCTGTGGGAACGTGGAACGCGTATTCCCGCCAGTCCTCCGCCAGTTGCATCTCTCCGACGTTGTGGCCATTCACATCCACCCGGGCAGTGACGGGAACGTCGAGTAGCTCCGCCCGTGCGCGGAAAACGAACGTGTGATCGCGAACTTGCGTCACCGGCACGTTGAGCCACGACCGACGTCCTCGGGAGCGAAGAAAGTCGACGCGGTCTTCTCCCTCCGGCTCGAGCCAGCCGTTGCCGGTTAGCGCGTATCCGAAGTCCGGCTCTTTTCCCAGGTCGATGACTCCGGCGATCTGATTTGCGGCCGCGCGCAGTTTCGCGTCCCCGTCCTCCACGAGGGGCTCGAGTGCGGGGCAGGGACCAGCAACGAATTCGGGGAAACGCTCGACCAAGAAAGGGCATAGGTCTGCGGCAACGATCTGTGCGACCTCGCTCGCACCCTCGTTCGTGAAGTGGACAAAGTCGTAGTACAGCAGCGAGCTCTTGGGTAGACGCGATGCAGTATCGATGACGAGCACGTCGTGTGTACGCCCCACCTGCCGGACGGCATCGTTGTAGAGCTCCAGAACGTCCCAAGCGAGCTTCCCGCGGACCTGGCCCGCCTTGATGCGGTTCTCGTCGGACACAACGACGGAAGCCAGGTTGACGAGGGTGACCGGATCGATGGTGGTGCCGTACAGCGCGGGTTGGGTCATTAGCACGGGCTCGACACCGTAGCTGCGGCTAGAGCTGACGAGCGCCTCGACCCTCTCTTTGTACGCCGGAACGTAGCGTTCGCGGTGCGCTGTCAGCAGCGAGTTGGAAAGTGTGCGGTCCACGTCGATCTTGGCAAGCGTGGTGAGATCGATCTGCTCGTGCCCGAGGTTCTGTTCTTTCGCTTCGGCTTGCCGGGTCACATTGACCAGGGTTGCCACGAGCGCACTGTGTCGAGCGAGCCGGATGGACAAGGGCGGTGTCGATTCGGGCTCGGCGTTCTCGCGCCCAGTGGCGCCCTCACGTCCGACGTCGTTGATGCCGATGAGAAAAAGGGCGAGCTTGGGCCGCATAGGGCCGACGATCTGGTCGAGAAGAAACAGGTGCCCGAACGTCGAATGGCCATCGAGGCCGGCGTTGTTCGCCCAGAAAGGGTCGAACGCTGGCTCCAGCAGGCTGCCGGTGACTTCGGGCCAACTCTTGCCGTTCGATAAGAATAGACACTCGGTTGTGCTGCCGCCGACGGCCACGAGCGTGAGGGTGTCGTCGAAGTTGCGCGGCGGTTCCGCACCGCGGAAGCCGATCGAGTTGTTGGAAAACTGAACGAGCTCATCGAGCTTCGGGTTGCCCTCGTTCCGGATGGTTCGCTGCACCTTCTTGGGGAGCACGATCCGGTCTCCGTAAATCCGCTGACCCAGGGGATTGTAGGCACGAAGAAACACCTCGAGCAGAAGCAGCGTGCACAGCGTGCTACTGAACAAAGCGAGGACCTTGAAGGCAAGGATGCGCAAAACTAGTCGGAACGGCGTTCGTCGCTGGTCTCGGAATGACCGTGCGCGGGCCGGTTGTGTGGGAGTGGTTTCACACCGTGATTCTAGATAGTCTTTCGGGTCAAGTCGAGCTACACCAGAGGAGTCCATGACGAGATTCGGATACCACGGGCGCATTCTCCGTATCGACCTGACCGCCCATGCCACCGAGGTGGAGGAGCCCGACGAAAAGTTCTACCGCCTCTATGCGGGTGGCGGTCTGCTGGGCACGCACTATCTGCTCGAGCACACTCAGCCCGGCGTCGATGCTCTCGGACCGAACAACCTGCTCATCTTTGCTAACAGTGTCATCGCCGGCCACCCGGCTGCTGGATTGGTCCGCTACATCGTCTGCGCCAAATCGCCCCTGACGAACGGCATCGGTGAGGCGCGCACCGAGGGGCCGTGGGCGGTGTCGCTCAAGCGGTCGGGATTCGACGCGCTGATCTTCCATGGAAGGTCGTCCACGCCCGTCGCCCTGATGATCGACGCCGGCGCGATTTCTTTTCTCGATGTGAGCCCGGCGTGGGGAAAGACGGTTGGCGACACCAACGATTGGCTGAACGAGCGGAACGGCGCTGACATCGACGTGGCGGCGATCGGGCCGGCGGGTGAGAATCTAGTGCGTTTTGCCAGCATCGTCAGCAGTCGGACGAACCAAGTGCAGCGCATGGGGCTGGGCGCGGTCATGGGCTCGAAGAACCTCAAAGCCGTCGTTTTGCGTGGCGGCGAGCTACCGCCGCTGGCGGACCGCGCCACGGTGGAGCGTGTCAACACAAATTTCGAGAAAGACATTCCGAACAACACGCTCTCGAGCTGGCAAAAGGACCTTCCCGGTTTTGCGGTGTGGGTCCACGACACCGGCGTGGATGCCTCGCTTGCTATCGACAACTTTCGGACGGCGGCGTTCGCCGCGCTGGATGCTTACGAGAAACAACGGTGGTCGAGCCACTACCAAGGCGTCGCGCCTTGCCCCGGCTGTCCCAACGACTGTATGAAGATCTACCAAGCCGGCGACGAGCTCGACTCGCGCGCGAGTGCTATGCATCAAGAGATCACGGGCTCGATGGGGCCGAACATCGGTACTCAGGACGTACCCACGCTGCTGAAGTACAACAACTTGCTGAATCAGCTCGGGATGGACCCCGTCTCTCTAGGGTTCACCCTATCGTTCGCGATGGAGCTTGCCGAGCAGAACATCGTGACGACCGACGACACCGACGGCATCGACCTGCGCTTTGGGAACGCGAGCGCCACGCTCCAAATGATCGAACGCATCGCTGGGCGCGACGGTTTCGGTGACGTGCTTGCGGAGGGGTGCCAACGTGCCGCGGAGCGTATCGGCCGAGGATCTGAAAAATTCGCGCTGCACGTCAAGGGACTCGAGATGGTCCCCTTCGAGCCGCGCAGCCAG
>CAMYKY010000131.1:0-11405 GCA_947259165.1 uncultured Acidobacteriota bacterium
TTGTGAATACTCGAAATACCCAGGTATGCCATCGCATTCACGCCTCGCCAGCGCACAAAATGACCTCGAGCTTTATGCACAGAACTTCTGAGACGAGACGCTAGTTTTCAGGGGAGGCCCAGAGCGATCGACAGCTTGGTATCGAAATGGCGTTTCCATGGTTCCGAGCGGTGCCGGATGATCTCGACTTCGGACAGGTCGACTCGGCCGAGTGCTGCGAGGGGTGATAAGTCGTAGAGGTCGAACCCGTCGGGCTGGAAAACGATCGTGAGGAACTGGCCGAGCTGCAGGGCGTTTTGCATGTCCGCCATGCTCGGCTCGATACCCTCGACGGTTGACGAGTCTTTCAAACGCGGCGGGTGGATGTGCCAAAAACCCACGTAACGACCGCGCCATTCGGTTTGTTCGATCATTCGTGCCTGGATCACGGGGTCGGTGGACCACGTTTTGAAATGCTGCTCCACCATACGCCCCAGGACGGTGTCGAGCAGCTCGCGTTGATCGTTCGTCGACGGGGCGGCCGACATCTGATACAGGAGCGCGTGAAGGCCACCCGTATGCGTCAAGAGCCAACGTCCGTCCGTCGTGGTTTCGAGAAACTCGAGCAGTTTCGCCGGATCCTGTTTCCGGTCGAGCGTCTCGCGAACGACGGGATGGATCGGGTCGGGATAGGCGATCCAAACGATCTGCCCCGCATCCAGGATCGATTCACCGCCGAGCTCGGGCGATACCGGGGTGGCGCTCACGTTCACGCTGCGGCCGATCGACTGGTCGAACAGCTCCCGGATACCGGCAATCCCCTCGGGCGAGAGCACGGCTGCGGAAAGCTCCTCACGGGTCACGGGGTTGAGGAGCGCGGCCTGGGCAAGCTCGAGGTAGGCTCGTTGCTGAGCCCCCTGTGCCTGAGCAAGCGTGAGCAAGACAAGAGAGCCGACACCGAACATATTGAATTTTGGATTCCTCGTCCTAGTGGACTGTAACAGTTATTCGTTGCGCAAATCGCGAGGTCATTTTGTGGGCTGGCAAGGCGTGATGACGACGATATATCTAGATATATAGAGGATTCGCAACGAAGCCAGCGCGCAAAAGGACCCACGATTTTGGCAACGAATAACTGTTACAGTCCACTAGAATGGCGGTTGGGTGGTGCGGACGCAACTGCCGCTCCAAAAGACAATCAACGCAAAAGCGCCAAGGCGCAAAGTGGGGTTGTCGGTTCTTCCTTGCGTCTTGGCGTCTTGGCGTTGGAGTCCTCTGCTTTCGAGCAGCTTGGCATACACGCCAACTGACACTTTTGCTACACTGGGCGCGTCATGGGCACAGAGATTCTAGACTTCGAGGCGCCACTTGCGGCGCTCCAGAGAGAAATCGAATCCCTGACCGGCTATCCCGAGGACGCCGGCAAAGAGCGGGAGATCGCTCGGCTTCAAACCAAGCTCGATGAGATGCGGCGCCAAGTCTACGCCAAGCTGAGTGCTTGGCAGACGGTCCAGGTTGCCCGACATTCGCAACGCCCGTACCCACTCGACTTCATCGAACACCTGTTCACCGATTTTGTCGAGATCAAGGGGGATCGGCGCTTCGGGGAAGACCCAGCGATCGTCTCGGGCATGGCGTGGTTTCATGATCAGCCCGCGGTAGTCATCGGGCACCAGAAGGGCCGCGACACGAAACAAAAGATCCGACGCAATTTCGGCATGCCGCGACCGGAAGGCTATCGAAAAGCGCTCAGAGTGATGAAGATGGCGGAGAAGTTCTCGCGCCCCATCTTCTGTTTCGTCGACACTCCGGGCGCCTACCCTGGAATCGACGCGGAAGAGCGCGGGCAGGCGGAGGCTATTGCCGTCAATATCCGTGAAATGTCTCGGATCACAGTGCCCATTATTGTGACCGTCATCGGTGAAGGCGGGAGCGGGGGAGCTCTCGCCGTCGCAGTCGGCGACGAAATCCTCATTATGGAGCACGCGATCTACTCGGTTATCTCTCCGGAGGGTTGTGCCGCGATCTTGTGGAAAGATGCGAGTCGCGCGGAGGAAGCCGCGGAAGGCCTCCATCTCACCGCGCCTCAGCTTCTCGAGATAGGGCTCGTGGATCGGATCGTCCCAGAGCCGGTGGGTGGCGCGCACACGGCTCATCACCAAGCAGCTCAGATACTCAACAAGTATCTGGTCGAAGCACTCGAGCGGTCGCAGCGGTTGACGCCGGAGGAGCGCGTCCAAGCCCGGTACAGCAAGTTTCGTCGCATGGGAGAGTTCGCTCTCGATACGACCGGAACGCAATGAACATCGGGCAGATACGCTTCGTCAAAAGGGCTTTGTTCGCACTGTTTGTCAGCTGCGGGGCCTACGTCAGCTTCCATATTTGGGAAGGAGTCAGAAGTCGGGGCGGCTCGGCACCGGACATCCTCGACGAACCGGAGAATGCCACCTCACGTCAAATCGAGCTCGAGCAGCTCGATTCCGAGGGACGCACCGCATGGACACTGAAGGCCGCGGAAAGCGTTGGTAGCACCGAGTCTGTCCAGCTGTTTCGAGACGTGGAAATCCACTTCAACGCAGGCGATGGCGAGACTCCAGTCATCGTGACCGCAGATGATTGCGAGATCGGCGCCAAAAACCGCGTCCACCTCGAGGGCAACGTGATCGTTCACGACGACACTACCGTTCGCCTCGAGGCGAATACCCTCGAGTTCGCGCGTTTTCCTGATCGCGTTTGGAGCGACGAACCCGTCCGCTATTCGAAGAAGGGGCTTTTCGGTAATGCCGGCGCCATGCGCTACAGCATCAAGCGCGGCGTGCTCGACTTCCAGGGCGGCGTGCGCATGACGATTCAGGAAAAGGGCGACGCGCCGGTTGTGATCACGAGCGCCGTCGCACACATGCGCCGGAATCGGCACTGGGTGCAATACCTCGACGGCGCGCGGGTTCGCCAACAACAACGTCGCCTCCGAGCCAATGATCTCCAGCTTTTTCTGGATGATGCGAATCAGGAGCTCGTCCGCATCGAGGCCTACGAAGACGTCGACCTGCTCATGAAAGTGCTTGCCGATCCGCCCGAGGAAGCGGGTGATGCCAGCGAGAGTGAGCCGACCGATTCCCAATTCACACTGACTTCCGAGCCGGGCTCGAAGCGGCTGCTGACGGAGCGACTGGAGATGTTCTTCCGTCCGGGAGGCGAGATTCTGGAGCGTGTTCGTGCTCGAGACGGTGGACGGCTCGTCATGCGTCTGCCGCCCGACGCCGCTGCGGGCTACGACAAGATCCTCGAAGGGAACGTGCTCGCGTTCGACTTCAACGAGCAGGGACAGCTGACGACCCTTCGCGGCCGTGGCGGCGTCCAGCTCGTGCTCAGCCCGCGGGGCGAAAGCGATGGGGAAGAGAAGCTCGTCCGGGCACGTGAGCTCGACAGTGAGTTCAACCCCGTAACCGGTGAGCTCGTTCGGACCCGTTGCCTGCGCGCTGTCGAGTTCGAACAGGGCGATGTTCGCGCCACGTCCGAAAGGGGCGTGTTTCGCTCCGCACAGTCGATGCTCGTGCTGACGCGCTCGCCTCGCTTGTGGGACTCCCGCGCGAATCTCGAAGCCGAGAAAATACAGATCGATATCGACAGCGGAGACGTTGAGGGGTTCGTCGATGTTCGCTCGACGTCGCTGGACCGGTCGGAAGCGACGTCGCTGTTCCCCTCGGCCGAGAACGAAGCAGTCTATTTTGTCGCCGATCATCTGGTGTTCCGGCGTGCCGAAGACCTGGCAATCTACACTGGCTCCGCGCGCGGTTTCCAGGGTCACAACCGAATCGAGGCGGAAACCATCCAGATTCACCAGCAAGACGGGGATCTCGTTGCTCGAGGCGGCGTTAGGAGTGTCTTCCTCCAGAAACTGATCGAGGGGGAGTCCGAGGACGACGCCGCGGCCAAGCCGACGGTCACGCGGGCCAACAGCTTGCACTATCGCGCGGCACAGGATGTGCTCGAGTATCGCGAGGACGTGCAGATGCGCTCGGAAGACATGATGATGCAAAGCGCGAGCATTGACGTCTTTCTCGCAGAGGGTGGCGGCAACGTTCGAGAGATCTACGCAGAAGGCGACGTCGCGATTGAAACGGCGGAGGGGAAGGCCGCTGGGGAGAATGCAAAATACCTGCCGGATGACCAGAGTATGACCATTTCAGGGGAGGAAGCCTGGCTCGAAAATGCCGGTAAACTCACGGAGGGTAAGCAATTGACTTTTTTTCTGACCGATGATAAGATTTTAGTCGACGGTCAGGAACAACGCCGGACTAAAACAACTTACACTTCGAAACCGCGCCCTTTCTGATGCACGTTCTCCGGGGCCGCGCGCTCGTCAAATCCTTTCGCAGAAAAAAGGTGGTCGACGATGTTTCACTCGAAGTGTGCGAGGGTGAGGTCGTGGGGTTGCTCGGACCGAACGGAGCCGGCAAGACCACGACTTTTCACATGGTCGTAGGCCTGACACAGCCGGATTCGGGGTGCGTTTTTCTTAACGATCAAGAGATTACATCGCTTCCGATGTACCTTCGGGCGAGGGGCGGCATCAGTTATTTGCCGCAGGAGCCGTCGATTTTTCGTAAGTTGACGGTGGAAGAGAATGTACTGGCGATTCTAGAGACGCTTCCGTTGAAACCGGATGAGAAGAGACGAAGGCTTGGCGAAGTTCTGCAGGAGCTCGGACTTGCTGACAAATCGCGCTCTCGTGGCTATACCCTTTCAGGGGGCGAGCGTCGCCGCGCAGAGATCACCCGCGCTCTGGTTACATCACCCTCCTTCATGCTGCTCGACGAGCCTTTTGCTGGGATTGACCCGATTGCGATTGGCGACATCCAAGGAATCATCCAACACCTCAAGGCCAAGGGCATTGGCATCCTCATCACCGATCACAGTGTTCGCGAAACGCTCAAGATCACCGATAGAGCCTATATAATGAATGATGGAAAGATTCTCTGCGCGGGTACGCCCGAGGAGCTCGCAAGCAACGAGGACGTTCGCCGCGTATATTTCGGAGAAGACTTTCGCCTGGATTGATACTTCGGAGAAACCTCTCAGCAGGGACTTGTCACTACGACTAGATATCGCGACAAAGAATTAAAGAGCCAGAACGTACAGAGCCGTGCAGCAGAAGCTAACACTTCAAGCCAAACTCCAGCAAAAGCTCATTCTTACGCCTTCGCTTCAGCAGGCGATAAAACTCCTGCCCATGTCGACGCTCGAGCTTGCGGACATGCTGCAGCAGGAAATAACCGAAAACCCTCTGCTAGAGGAGGAGCTCGAACGCGAGCGAGCCGACGCCGCGTCGGTGTCGGCTGAAGCGGCGGCGCCCGAAGGGACGTCCGCGTCGGAAGTCGGGTCTGAAACACAGGCGGCTGACGAGTCGGCGAAGACGGAACCCGAACCGGAGAAGTCCGACGACTCTCTGAGCGAAATCGACTACGAGTCGTTTTTCAGCGACTACTTGGACGAGGGATATCGGCCACGAACCCCGTACGAAGTCCCAGAGCTTCCACCTATCGAAAACACATTGTCGACCACGGCGTCGCTCGCAGACCACCTCGAGTGGCAGCTGCGCATGACGTCGATGGACGAAAAATCGAGGGAAATCGGCGAGGCCATCATTGGCAACATCGATGAGCACGGCTATTTGCAGGCGACGGTCGAAGAGCTTCGCGAGATGGGGGAGTACTCAGCCGAGGACGTCGAGGCAGCTCTCGCGGTCGTCCAGGCATTCGACCCTGTCGGTGTCGGTGCACGAGACCTCAAAGAGTGCCTGCTGTTGCAACTCTCGCAACTCGATCTCGGCGAGACACCGATTAAGGCCATGGTCGCCGACCATTTGGACCATTTGCAGAACCATCGCTTCAACGAGATCGCCAAGGCGATGAAGCTGCCCCTCGATGAGGTGATCCACCACTGCGAGATCATTCGACGACTCGACCCGCAGCCCGGTTCGAAATTCACCACCGAGCGAAGCCACTACGTCACACCTGACGTTTACGTTGTGAAGGTCGACGGCAAGTACGAAATCGTGCTCAACGAAGATCGCTTGCCTCAACTTCGGATAAGTTCGGTCTACCGACGCATGCTGGAGAACAAGTCGGACGACAATCAGGAGACTCGGGAGTACGTCAAGGACAAGCTGCGCAGCGCGTTGTGGCTCATCAAATCGGTCGACCAGCGTCAGAAGACAATTTATAAGGTCGCGAATAGCATCGTGCGACAACAGCAGGAGTTCCTCGACAACGGCTTAGAGCATCTACGCCCTCTGGTTTTGCGCGATGTCGCCATCGACATCGGGATGCACGAATCGACCGTGTCTCGGGTGGTCAGCAACAAATACATCCACACGCCGCAGGGCGTGTGCGAGATGAAGTACTTCTTTCATAGCGGTATAGCCAGCGTAGGCGGGGATCATGTTTCGTCAGTTACTATCAAGCGACGTATCAGGAAAATCGTGGAAGACGAGAACCCGAAGAAGCCGCTCTCCGATTCGAAAATCGTCAAGATTCTCGAAGACGAAGGGCTCGTTCTCGCTCGCCGAACAATCGCGAAATACCGAGAAGAGCTGCGTATCCCCCCCTCGAATCAACGCAAGAACCTCTACAGTAGTCCCTTCGCGTCCTGAGCAGGTTCGTCGCACCGCTCGCGAGCGAGTTGTTAGTTCCACCTCTTTCATTGGTCGGAGTGTTCCATGCAGATTCAAATTACGGCTCGAAACGTGGATGTGCCGGAAAAACTGAGATCGTTCATCGAAGCCCGGGTTGAGAAACTCGACAAGTTCATCGACGGTATTACTGACGTGCATGTCACCTTGTCTTCGGAGAAGTATCGTCAAATTGCGGAGCTCAATGTTCACAGTCGCGGCAACATCTATCTGTCAGCGACCGAGGCTTCTGAGGATCTAAAGCTATCCGTCTCTCACGCGATCGAGAAGATCGAGGGCCAGGCGAAGAAGCACCGAGCGAAGAAAATCGACAAAAAGCGCAGGCGCTCCTCTCGCGGCGAAGGTGAAGGCACGTTCAACGTCATCGCCGCGGACACTGACACCAACGCGCCAAAAGGCCCCAGTGAAGTCATCGAGAGCCGCCGATTCATCGTCAAGCCGCTCACGGTCGAAGAAGCTGTCATGGAGATCGAGGAGGAAAGGGCGGAGTTTCTCGTGTTTCGGAACGCGTCCAACGAACGAACCAACGTTATCTATCGGAGACCGGATGGAAACTTTGGCTTGATCGATCCGGAGTGACCCGTGGCCGCTACACAAAGGGGCGCTCGATTCGTCTTCATCACCGGCATGTCCGGCTCCGGGAAAACTCACGCGATGAAGGCGCTCGAGGACGCGGGCTTCTTCTGCATTGACAACCTCCCGGCGAAGCTCATCCTTCCGTTTGCGAAACTCACCGTCAAAGGCGGCAAGAGTGACGAGAGTATCGAGCGGGTTGCCATCGTTACCGACATCCGGGAACGCCGTTTCGTCATCGATTTCCCGGACGCGCACTCGAGACTCATCGAACAGGGCTTTGTCACCACGGTCATCTTTCTCTCTGCGCGGAACGACGTTCTGGTGCGACGATTCAGCGAGAGCCGGCGTCCACACCCGCTGCAGGTGGAGGGTAGCTCGCTCGAAGAAGCCGTGGAAGCTGAACAGCGGCAGCTCGCTCCCATTCGGCGGCTAGCAGACCAGATCATTGACACTTCCGACCTGACGGTGCACGGCCTCCGGCAACTCATTCTCGAGGGCTTCGTCGAGACCGCAAGTGCTCATGGGCCGGCAGTTCATGTTGTGTCGTTTGGTTACAAATACGGTGTTCCATCGGGAGCGGACCTCGTGTTTGACGTTCGATTCTTGCCCAATCCATACTTCGAGCCGAGTTTGCGTGAGAAAGATGGCAGGGATCCCGAGGTCGAGACATTTCTGTTTGCCCACGAGCAGACGGCGGAGCTGCTCGATCGCCTCGAGGGGTTTCTCGCTTACCTATTGCCTCACTACACGAACGAGGGCAAGAGTAACTTGACGATCGCGATTGGCTGTACTGGAGGGAGGCACCGCTCCGTCGCGGTGTCGCGTCACATCGGGGAACGCCTACGTGCCGACCACGACCGGGTTCGTGTGTCTCACCGGGATGTGGAGAATGACTGAGTGATAGGGATCGTTGTTGTGACTCACGGACAACTCGCGCGGGAGTTCGTGGCCGCCGCGGAGATGATCGTCGGAGAAATACCCAACGTTACTGCCGTCTCCATCGGCTGGCACGAGAGCCCTGACGATGCGCAGCGAGAGATCGAGCAAGCCATCGTCAGAACGGACTCCGGTAAAGGAACCGTGGTATTGACGGACATGTTCGGCGGTACCCCATCGAACCTGAGCATGATGTTTCTCGAAAAGGGACGCGTCGAAGTTGTGACCGGCGTCAACCTGCCGATGCTGATCAAATTGGCCAGCCTTCGCGAGGAAGATGAAGGCGATGACCTCTTGGAGGTCGCCGCGGAGGCTGCGCGAGAAGGCAAGGACAACATCTATCTGGCCGGGAATCTGCTCTCCCGTGGAGACAAACCCAAGGACGACCGCGGTGGTTGAAGGGACCGTCGAAATCGTCAACGTCCTCGGTCTGCACGCACGCGCAGCTGCTCGCTTCGTCCGTACCGCGTCGAGGTATCGGTCCAAAGTCACGGTGGCCAAAGACGGAACCACGACGGACGGAAAAAGTATTCTCGGCATCTTGTTCCTGGCTGCCTCCGTTGGCAGCAGCATCACGATCTCGGCGCACGGAGAGGACGAGCAGGACGCTCTCGCGGCGCTCGTGTCTCTCGTCGCCGACGGTCTCGGTGAGACGGTGCACCCGTGAGCGTACCCTCGCCTCGAGCGCCGGAGCGAGACGTGTCGGAACCGACGACGGTTTTGCATGGTATCGGTGTCGCTCCCGGGATCGTGATCGCACGCGCTCTCGTGTTCCAGCATCAGGAGATACCTTTTTTCCGCGTGCCACTGCTACGCCAGGAGGTCAAGCTGGAAGTGGCGCGGGTAGAGCAGGGAAAGGAGCTCACCAAAACGCAGCTCTCCGCGATCAAAGCGCGAACCGTCGCCGCGTTGGGGGAGGATCACGGCTACATCATCGACGCTCAAATGCTGATGCTCGATGACCCTCTACTCATCGGCCGCATCGAAGAAGTGATCCGCGAGCAGCGCGTCAACGCGGAGTGGGCGGTAAAAGTCACACTCGAGGAGCTCGCATCGGTGTTCGACCGCGTGCGTGACGATTATTTGCGCGAGCGTCACGGCGACATATTCGACGTGGCCGGTCGACTCGCGCGCAATATCGCCGGTGCGACGCATCACGCGCTGGAGAAATTGGAAAAGGACTATATTCTCCTCGCAGAAAACGTCCGACCCTCGGATACTGCCCAGCTCGACTGGGACCACACCGCCGGGCTGGCAATGGAAGTCGGCAGCCGCACGTACCACACGGCAATCATCGCGCGCTCCCTCGGAATCCCGTGCGTCGTCGGAGTAGGGGATCTCATGCAAAAAGTCGACCACGGCGCTCCGCTGGTGCTCGATGGAAGCGAGGGGATCATCGTCGTCAATCCCGACCGCGCGACCCTTCGGGAATACCGCACGAAGAAGCGGCGACAAAAAGTCAGGGTCCAGAAGCTGGAGCGCCTCAGGGAGCTTCCCTTTGAGACAAAGGACGGCTACCGACTCTCGGTCCAGGCGAACATCGAGTTCCCCGAGGAGTGCACGACTGCTAAGAGCAACGGAGCCGAGGGAATTGGCCTGTTCCGCTCGGAGTGGTTTCTCACAAGAAGCCCGGGGGCTTTTCCCACCGAGGAAGAGCAGTTCGTCGTGTATCGGCAACTCGCGAAACAGATGAAGCCGTGGGCGGTGGTTGTTCGAGCATTCGATCTGTCGGCCGAGCAGCTCGATGAGGACATGGGCGAATCGGAGCCGAACCCGGCCCTCGGCCTCAGAGCGACGCGTCTGCTGCTGAAGCACCGCGACTTGTTCAAAGACCAGTTGCGCGCGTTGCTGCGAGCTCGAGCGCACGGCGACCTTAAGGTCATGTTTCCCATGATCAGCGGCGTGGGTGAGTTCCGCGAGGCGCTTTCGGTAGTCGAGGAGTCGAAACAAGAGCTACGGAAAAGTGGAGTCCAATTCGGCGACGACCTGCCGTGCGGGATCACGCTCGAGGTCCCGTCAGCGGCGGCAACGGCCGACCTGCTCGCGAAAGAGGCGGCTTTCTTCAGTATCGGGACTAACGATCTCATCCAATACCTCATAGGAGTGGATCGTGGGAATGACCAGGTCTCCTACTTGTACGAACCTCTGCACCCCGCGGTTTTGAGAACGTTGCGTTTTGTCGTTGACTCGGCTCACGACGCCGGGATCAAGGTGGGGATGTGTGGTGAGATGGCGGCGGACCCTCTCCTGGTCGCTCTTTTGGTCGGATTCGGGTTCGACGAGCTATCGATGAACGCAGTGTCCATCCCGACCGTCAAAAACATCATCCGCCACCTTTCGGCGAGTGAGTCCAGGGCGATCGGAGACGAGGCGCTGCGCCTCGCAACGGTGAAGGAAGTGTCCGCCTTCCTCGGCGAGGAGCTCCGAAAACTGGTTCTGTCCGAGACCTAATGCCGAGGGGAGGGTTCGGGTAACGATGGCGTGCACTTGCAACGCGGTGTTTTGCGCCCGGTTTCGCTGGCGCGTGTCGTGCGCGCCAGAGTTCGAGAGGTTGATAAAGCGATGATATTGATGTGGGCAACAGCCCTTATGCTGGCGGCAGCGCCCCAAACGCTCGAGCTTGATCGTGATCGTCTCGAACGAATCGAAGATCTCTCTGAGTCTCTCGCAAACCAGTTGCTGGCGATGTCGGTATCCGTCCGTCGACAAGATCTGACGGACGTCGCGCTGAGCTTCCCGCAGTCCGGTGAGCTCCATGCGACTCTGTTTCCGGACCAACCGGGGAATCGTTCCCCCATGCTGAAGTGGGTGGGTCGCCATGGATGGGATCTCGATACGACGCCGCGTGCTCACTCGACGGCAGAGCTTCTCGGAAGTCTGGAATCGTTCCTAGGTCACTTTACGCACATTGACGACGTCCGCTTCAAGGTCAAAAACGCGGAGTTCGATCTCTCCGAGCCCGTCGCTGGGACGGCATCGGTCTACTTTTTTATTGTCGCTCGGGATCAGGAAGGACAGCGCGAATGGGTTCGTGGTTGGGTCGATGTCGACGCGCGCGAGCGTCCGGACGCATCCTGGGAAGTCGAGTCGTGGCGACTCACCGAGCTCGAATCGATGGTGTCGGCTCGAGAGCTTTTTTCGGAAATCACCGAGCCTCTTGGGCTCTGGGAATCCGTTCCCCGCTTTGGCGTCCCCCCAAACGACGGATTCGTCGCGCACG
>CAMYKY010000131.1:11513-23417 GCA_947259165.1 uncultured Acidobacteriota bacterium
GAGTGGTGTGTTGGGGAACCGATTGTTTCTCAATGATGGCGGTGGCCGTTTAGATGGACAGGCCACGCCCTTCACGGACGTATCGGCAGAGACGATGGTTCTTTTGGGCCGCCCCGGGACTGGAACGCTTTTCGTCGACTACGACAACGACGGCGACCAGGATATCTTCATGGCAGCGGTAGGGGAACAGATTCTCCTTCAGAATCAACTTCGACCGGAAGGACGCCTCGAGTTCATCGACGTGTCTGCGGAGTCCGGCGTCGACCATCGCGCGGTCGGTTTCAGCCCAATCGCCGCCGACGTGAACGGAGACGGTCACACGGATATCTACGTTTGTTCCTACAACCTCTATGGGCAGGTCATGCCGGATTCTTGGAGCGCTGCCGGAAACGGCACACCGAATCTCTTCTTCGTCAATCAAGGTGACGGGACGTTTCGGGAGCAAGCACGCCAGTGGGGCGTCGCTGACGGGCGGTGGAGCTACGCCGGCGCTTTCGCGGATGTTGACGGTGACGGACAACAAGACCTCTACGTCGCGAACGATTTTGGCGAGAACGCTCTCTACATGAACCGCGGGGACCACTTCGAGGACGAAGCAACGCTGCGAGGTGTCCTCGATCCGGGCAACGGAATGGGTGTCTCGTTTGGAGACTACGACAACGACGGGGATCTCGACTTGCACGTCACCAATATGTCGTCGACAGCAGGTAATCGCATCCTGGCTCGTCTCATGCCCGAGGCGAGCGCCGACGACGCGATCTTGAAAAAGCTCGCGGCAGGCAACTCGTTGTACAGAAACGACGGGCACGGTGCGTTCGTGAACGTGGCGGCCTCAGCCGGAGGATTCGGCGCAGGTTGGGCGTACGGTGGCGGGTTCTTCGACTTCGACAACGATGGGTGGCAGGACCTCTATAGCGTGAACGGATTCGTTTCCGGCAAAACCATGAACGACACGTGAAGTCTCTTTTGGCGCCACGTCGTGGCGTCCAGCAGCGAGCAGGAGTCAGCCGGCAATCGCACCTACCAAAACGAGCACATGGCGCAGTTGTTCGAAGAAGGCATGTCGTTTAGCGGGTTCGAGCGCAACACCCTCTACGTTGCGCAGGGTGACGGAACCTACTTGGATATCTCGGGCGTTTCCGGACTGGACTCGATCACCGACGGACGCGGGCTGGCCTTTGGAGACCTGGACAACGACGGCGACTCGGACGTCATCGTCACGCCGGTGCAAGAAATCGCACGGCTGGTGTATCGCAACAACGTCGGTCAGGACAATGCGTTTGTCCGAGTCGCCGTACAAGGAACCGATTCCGCCCGAGACGCATTTGGTACGCTCGTGCGGCTCGAGTCCGATTTCGGCACCCTGACGCGGATCAAGGCAGGCGGTAGCGGATTCGTCTCGTTCAGCGATCCCCGTCTGCTCTTTGGGGTGGGAGACGGCACCCGGGAGCGATACCCGCTGTCGGTGCGATGGCCCTCGGGCCTCGAAGAGCATTACGAGGTGCGCGCCGGCGACAGCGTACTCCTCACCGAGAACGTGGGGATGCAGAAGGTTGTCGAAGAGCCTTCGGAACTACCTGACCCAGAGACGACCTCTGAGCGCATTCTCCGAACGCTGAATTTGCGAAAAGGAGAACCGTTTCCGTCGCTCGCCGGAGTGGCTCCGTTCGGCGTTTCTGGAAGGCGAGCCCTCGTCAACGTCTGGGCGACGTGGTGCGTCCCCTGCTCCGTCGAGATGCCCGAGCTTCAACGCCTGTACCCGGAGCTGAAAGAAGCAACCGTGGACCTCATTGGTCTGAGCGTGGACACAAGCCCTGCAGGGGTTCCCGCATACCTTTCGGAAAAGGGGATCACCTACCCGAACTACGTCGTCGTCGCAGACGATTTCGCCAAAATCTTCGCAGGAGATGCGCTTACGGTCCCACTCACGCTGCTCCTCGACGAGGCGGGCCTCGTGGTCGAGGCGTACTCGGGTTGGACGGCGGAGACCCGCGCCAAGATTGAATCTCTGACGCAATAGTGGGCGCCGGAGCTGGCACTCGTTAACGGTGTCGCGTTGCTTCCAAATCCAAGTCGAGGCAGTAACGCGGCGCCGGCGTGAATCCCTCTCGGTTGAAAAACGCAAGCATACTCGGCGTATTCCAGCTCACTTCGGTTTGAAGTGTTCGGATGCCGAGCGCGAGCAGGTTCGTCCGGAGTTGGTCGATGAGTGCAGCCCCCACGCCGCGACCTCGGAAGTCTGGAGGGACGGCCATGGTGTCCAACACTGCGACCCGCTGCAATGAGCCGAACTCTCCGTAGTAGACGCGCGCCAACAAAAACCCGACGAACATCCCTTCGATCTCGGCGCCGAGAGAGATCTCGATGCCGGTATCGGACAGGGCCTGCTTCAGCTTGAGTTTGAAATACTCTTCTCGCCGACGACCGGTTACTTTCGCGTCGACCGCAATGACGGCGGCGAGGTCGTCGGGGCGCAGACGCCGAACGACAACGTCCCGTTTTTCCGGGTCCATCGATTCTTGGTCCATCCTGTCCTTTTCAACGCGATGTTGCGTTTTTCCTTCTGATGTTGGTTCGACGTTCGAGATGGCTGCTCATGCCGAAAGAGAAAGTCCCTTGTCGGAAAGTTTCCGAAATCGGAACGCCCCCCAAAGGGCGGCACCGAGCGCACCCGCGAGAACCGACTGCTCGTGTGAGCGGATGTCGACGCCCGCTTTCTGCTCCTCCGCTGCCTCTCGAAGCGCTGCGACCAGGCCGACATCGGCGGCGAGTCCACCCGTGACCAAAACGACACCGGCGGTACGAGCGGACGTGAGAAGTCGGAGGTAGCGTCCAGCCATCGATTGGTGGATGCCCTTGAGAATGTTGGACACTCCGATGCCGCGCGAAACCATGTTGATGACGTCGGTCTCGGCCAGCACCGCGCAAATCGACGAGCTCACTTCAGGGTCCTCGGCTTCAAGGGACAGAGCGCCAATCTCCTCCAGAGTCACGCCGAGATAGCGGCCGATGTTCTCTAGAAACTGGCCAGAGCCTGATGCGCATTGGCTCGTCATGCGATAGCCAAGCACTTTGGCGCGCTCGTCCATGAGGATGGCCCGCGTATGGAGGGCGCCAATGTCGATCGCTGCGCGCGCCTCCGGCTCGAGCAAGAGTGCGCCTCGAGCGTGGGTCGTCATGCCATAGAAGTGGCCGGTACGAAACGAGACGAGCTCACCTTCACCGGTGGTCGCGACGTAGTCGAAATCGCCGCGGGTCACTCCAGCGTCCGAGATGCTGCGCTCGAAGAGCTCCTCGCAAACCTTCATCGGGTCACGCCGACGGATACGCTCCACGCCGGTCGCGAGAACCCGGGCGCCTCCGTCGCCGTCATCCTCGATCATCGCAATCTTCACCGCGGACGAGCCAACATCGATGCCTGCGGTGAGTACGGTGGTCCGCGAGTTATCAGGCATCGTATTCACTCGCTTTCGTGTCGCGAAGCGCGAACAGCGCTGCCCCGAGCGCACCGGTGTAGATGGAGGCGGGAGAGATATTGATGGGAACCTCCCCGTAGTTCTCGGAGACCAGGTCCCGGAGCGCAACGACCGCCGCGGGGTTTTTCGCGACGCCTCCGGTGAAGGTGAATTCGCTCGACACGCCGCCGGAGCGTGCGAGCAGTGACATGGCGCGCAGAATGATGGCGCGGTGAAGCCCAGCAAGAATATCTTCCCGTTTTTCGCCGAGGGACAACCGCTCCCGAAGCTCCGCGCCCGCGAACACCGTGCAGGTGGAGTTGATGCGCACCGGACGTGATGAGCGCACCGCGAGAGGCCCGAGCTCGTGCAGGCCCAGGTTCATCTCGTCGGCGATGTAGCCGAGATAGCGACCGCACCCCGCGGCGCACCTATCGTTCATTTGGAACGAGGTCACGATCCCGTTGTCGTCGACTTGAATCGCCTTGGTATCTTGCCCTCCGATGTCGAGCACCGTGCGGGTGTTGGGGAACATCGCGTGCGCGCCGAGTCCATGGCAGAGGATTTCGGAACGTATCTGACCTTCGTCGAACGGAAGTCGCGCCCGGCCGTAGCCTGTTCCGACGCTTCCGATCTGCTCGAGCTCGATTCCGTTGACGATCTTGACGGCGTCCACGAGCTCCTTTGCGGGGGAGTCGGTTGCATCGAGCGCCGCGAAAGCGTGGTCTTCGAACTGAGTCGCCGCGGCGGTGGAGTTCTCGACATCGAGGATCGCTTTGTCGTAGAGGCCGACGAGATAGTCGAAGCTCAGCTGCTTTTCGCGTGCCTCTGTCTCAGCGTGTTTGACGTACGCGCTTCCCGCGAGGTCGCGGAAGAAATCACTCTTGCGCTCCGCACCGTCTGAAAATAGGGAGGCCGCGTCGTTCTCCATCGAGTCGAGGATACTCGTCACCGAGGGCGTAAACGCGCCGGACGGGTTGAGCCTTGCGAGGATGCCCGTCAACTCTTTTCGCAAGACGGAGAGTTGGCCAAGGTATTGCTGTAGTCGAAACTGTCCGTCGAGCGCACCGATCCATTTTTCACGCTCAGCGTCGGAAACCCCGGCTTTGTCGAGCTCTGCGCCGATTTGGGAAAATCGGGCATTGATGAGTGCCTCGCTGAGAGATATCTGACAGGCCGCATCATAGTTGCTGCGACTGTTGGTGATGCCCCGGCCGAGAACCGCCTCGTCCTCACCGAGGATGAGCGCTTTGGTCGTAGTCGACCCGAGGTCGATGCCGACGACGTACTTCACGCGGTACCTCCCGCGGGTTGCAAGCCTCCCAGACGCTTTTGCTCAATCATCTGGAAGTAGGACTCGAGGCGGTTTTTGATGTTGGAGCCTGAGAAGTAGCGAGGATCGACGAGATCGCTCTCGATGAAACCGCCAGGACGACCGATGCGATTTTCGACTTCGCGCAACATGTGCAGCTGCCCCGCCGAGAACGAATTGCAGCTCTTCACGGAATTGATGAGAAATCCGTCGGCCTCGTACTCTTCCACGTACTTCGCGAGCATGTCGACGCGCTGGGGCAAGCTCAAATTCGTGTAACACCCCATGCAATACTCAGCCAGGGTTTCCAGCGGACGGCTCGGGTCGTGTCGGAAGCCCATGTCATAGACGCCGCCCACCTTGGTGTAGGTGGAAGCGACGACGACGGCGCCTTCATCGGAGAACATCTTCCAGAACTCGCGGAAACTCGTCCAATTCGGAGGTCCTTCGACGACGACGCGGTATCGCTCGTCGCCCATGTCGCCCTCGGGCGTCACCGGACCTTGCTTGTGCGCGATACGCTCTTCGATCTCGCTGCGCAGGGCCCGGTAGTAGTCGACCGCGGCCTGAGTACCACGAAAGGCGCTGAACATCGGACCGATGTAGTAGACGCCACCGAAGTACGCATCGATGGGCGAGGGCCGATTCTTGGCGGACTGCAACACCCAGACGAGGTCGTCCTCGGCCTGGGCCGAAAGGGCAAGGCACTCCTTCAGGCGATCTTCGTCATAGGCACGACCGGAGATCTTCTCCAGGAGAGGGATGACCTTCTTCTTCAGCTGGTCGACGACGTAGTCCCGCATCGAGTCGGTGACCTTGCCGTCGCCTTGGTAGGGCACGTGTAGCATGGCCACCGGGCAGTGGTATTGCTCCCGAAGCAGCTCGAACCACTTCAGGAAAGTGAAACAACCCGTGTAAGACAACAGGAGCACGTCGGGGTCGGGGATTTTTTCTCCGGTCGGTCCGATATTCCCGGACTTCATCATCCCAATGTCGGACTTCACGTAGGTGCAAACATCTTCGGAGTGGCCCATCTTCTCGGCCAGCGCGATGAACTCGCGGGATTTGCCGCGCATTCCCGACTGGAGCGCGTTGATCTCGGGAAGAACGGGGAGAAGATCGAAGCTCAGCAGAAGCTCGGTCAGGTTACCGGGAACGAACGTGTACGCCGATTTGTCGCCGGTCTCCGGAGAAATTGCGAGCTTGTGAAAATGTTCGGCGATCATGGTCTTCTGGCGTAGCTGGCTCGAGTCTTTGCTAGCCGGGCTGATAGGTTTGTCAGTCATGAGGCTTCACTCCAGAGCTTGATCGAATCGGCGAACGTTCCTGCTTGCTCGCGAATGACCTGAAACTGACCGTTGTTCTCCGAGTACTTGAACGCGGTCCAGGGGATCCCGGCAGCGTCGAGCGCGTCGACCACCATGGGCTGGTCGAGAAGCGCCGGGTCGCAGAAACTCGGAGCGCCAACGAGGACGCCCTCCGCACGCGAAGCCGTGACTCGCTCCACGAGCTGTTTGCCTTTCACTCCCTGGTCGATATATCGGGTGGGACTTTCGATGGAATCCTCCAGGAAGGCGTTGACGAGATTCTCCAAAGGATCGCCCTCGCTCGGAACCGCGTGACGCATCCAGCGATGGATCTGAATGAAATCATCGTCGACGATGTAGCAGCCCGAACGCTCCAATGTTTTGATGAGCCCAAGCGGGGGTTGCTCGCAAAATGTTCCCGTGAAGACCACGCGCGCCTGGTCCATCGGCTTGCGAGTCGTCTCCGCGTCCAATAGCGCTCGGTATGCCTCCAACATTTCAGTCGACTCCTCGACCGAGACGACGATCCCTGCACGCAACACGGTATAGAGCTCGCTCGTTGGGACGAGCCATGGTTGTTCCTGACGCAGCGTGTACAGTTCCCTAACCAAGGCGCAGTTGTCGTTGTAGGCGCGAATGGATTCCCGGAGCGAGTCGTCGCTCAGCTCTCGCGCACCGTGGCGAACGAGCTCAGCCGAGAGGTCTTCGAGCTCACGGCGATAAAACGCACCGCCGATTTCACGGTCGAAGTCCTGTGGGACGTCTAGGTAGCGCACGAGCTTGTCCGGGAACTTCATCTTCCAGATGCCGGAGAGGTTCCGGATGACATCACAGATGGCAGGAAACAGCATGCCGTCGAGCACGTCCAGACTGCCGTTGAGTCCGAGCTCGATGGTGCTCCTGGGAATGTGGCAGATGTACGACTGGTAGAACGCGTCTCCACGAATGATCTCGAGGTCGTCACCGCCTCCGAGAATGCCGACCGGCATCGCACCTTGCGCGTGGAGAAGCTCACGTGGAACGTAAATAGGCATGTACCCGATCGCGGGCCCGCCACTGCTCTTCTTCCAACGGCGCACAGCCGGAAGCTGGTAGTCACGATAGAGGGACTCCGCTTTCGCGCCGAGCTGCTCGGCGTCGGGAATTGCACTCCAACTCATAGTTTCCTCATCATGGGTCAGCGGTTCTTCCATTCCGGGGCGCGTTTTTCGAGAAACGCTTGGAGACCCTCCTTGGCATCGGCGGTCTCCATGAGCTCATCGAGATAGAGGCGCTCGATTTCGGGGAGCTCGTTGTCGAGACGCTTTCCAAGCTCGGCGTGGGAGGCGGCCACCGCGAAGCGAAGACTCGACGCGGAGTGGCGAACCAAGTACTCTCGCGCGTAGCTCCGAGCGGCCTCCTCTGGACTGTCATCGAGAACATCGACGAGGCCCATCCCGAGCGCTTCCGTTGACGAAATCGTCCTGCCACTGAGACACAGATCGTAGGCGTTGGCCCGCCCGATCCGATCGGGGAGAAACAACGATGCGACGGGGGCAACCACTCCGAGCACAATCTCGGGTTGCGCGAACGCCGCATCCGGTGACGCGAAGACCCGATGACAGAAGCTCGCAAGCTCCAAACCGCCGCCGAGGCACTGGCCCCGGACCGCCGCTAAACAGACGACCTTGCTCTCGAGCATCACGCGAAACAGGCCATGGAATCGCGGCAGCATCGCCCCCACCTGTTCCGGCAGATGCTCTTCGACGCTAGCCCCAAAAGAGAAGTTCCGGCCTTGCCCGCGCAGGCATATGGCCCTCAAGATGTTCGTGCCGCGCGCCTCCACGAACAGCTCGGAGAGCTCTTCGACAAGATGGCTGTCCAAAACGTTTCCTTTTCCATCACCGATGGCCACATCCCAGAGTGCACCCCCGTGAAGTCGTTCGACCTGCAACATGGCTAGGGTGTCTCCGACGAGCCGCGAGGGGCCGCATGCGCTTTTGCGAGGATCTCCTCCACGAGGGATTCGGACCAGACCGCGCCTTCCGCAAGGCGACGACGGAGTAAGAGAAAGTCGGCTTCGCGACAGGTCTTGGTTCCCTCGTGAAAAGCTCGAAAACCTGCGCGGCCCTCGGTCATCATGTTCAGAGCAAGCCAGGCACGATTGCTTTCCTTGTTCCGATCCCAGTGCTCGAGCTTGTGCTTGCGGACGCTTTCGATCGTTTTTGCCAAGCAACCGGGCATGGTCATCGCAAGACCGTAGACCATCGCGTCCGTTTCGGCATCGAGGGGAGCAAGGTTCACCGTCCCGCGTTTGAAAAGTGTCTTCGCCTCGTCTCGAGACGGTCCCTTCTTGGGCTCACCGTAGACGATCTTCCCCATGTCATCGACCCAGTGGTCCGTGACCACGAGAGGATTGGGGACGAGCTCGCCGTCGAGCTCGAGCGCGGCAACAACTTTAGTGACCAGGCCGAGCCGGTGGGCTTTGTACGCACTCCAATGCTCGCACAGCGTGCAGCTTTCCATGGCGGTCTCGATCCCGACGAACAACGGAAGGAAATCGGTGCTGCCGCCATCGGGCGCCGAGCCGTGCTTCGGGCCTGCTTGCCCGAACAGAGCCAAGTCCTGAGTGATCGTGAAATCGCAAGCCATCCCGATTTCTTGCCCTCCCGCGATCCGCATACCGTTGACGCGGCAAACGACAGGCTTGTCACACATCAAAATGGAGCTCACCATGTCGTTGAATAGCCGCATGTACTGACGGTATTCCTCGGGCCGTCCGGCGTAGTACTCGGCGTATTCAGCCGTGTTGCCGCCGGTGCAAAACGCACGATCACCCGCTCCGGTGAACACGACTGCCACCGCTGCACGATCATTCGATGCACGGCGCATTCCGAGAATGACGTCCTTGACCATTTCGGTCGTGTACGAGTTGAGCTGCTTTGGGTTGTTCAGGGTAATGCGAACCGTGTGAAGACCCTCGACCGCGTCTCCTGATACGGGGTCTTTCAGTGGAAGCTCTTCGTAGAGCACCCCGGCATGCGAGTGTCTGGCGTCGAGATCGTGGTCTTTAAACTCCATTCAGCCCTCCGGGACGAGCACTGGCCGTCCTCGCACTTCGTGTGCTCGCAACGCCTCGAACGTCTGATTGATAGCGTGCATCGGCCGCTTCTCGATGAATGGCGTGATCTGAACCTTGCCGCTCAAGACAAGGTCGACGACGGCGGGGTAGTGTTCTGGTAGGCATCCCCACGTACCCTGCGCCACCGCATCGAACGCCATGAGGTTCGAGAGGCGAAGCTCCACGCTTTCGGGCGTGAATCCGACAACACCGAGATAGCCACCCGGAGCGAGGAGGCGAAAGGCTGTCTTTTGGCCGGCGGTCGTCCCCGATGTTTCGAACACTTTCACGCGCCAGCTCGGAACCCCCCGTTCGTTCGCAAAGCCGCGCACTTGCTTCTTCAGCTCTTTTGGCTCGAGCTCGTCGGCCCGTAAGGTAAGACTGGCGCCGCAGTCTTCGAGGGCGGCGAGGCGCTCCGCAACCAAGTCGATCGCGACGACAGACGCGCCGAGCGCCGAAGCGAGCTGGACGCCAAACCCTCCGACACCGCCTACGCCGACGAACACGGCAACGTCACCGCTTTTCAGGCCACTTCGAAGGAGAGCCTGGTACGGCGTCGACACCGCATCGGCGATAACGCACAGGGACGCCAGGTCGATCCGAGCGGGGTTCAGCCGATCCTCGGCAAGATCCGGAACGGGGCAGAGGCCGAGCGCCGGCACTTTGACGTGACTCGCGAAACCGCCATGGACGTCGTTTCCGGGAAACACCTGGTTCATGCAAATCGATGCCCGCCCGTCGTGGCAAGCGTCGCATGCGCCGCAGGGGATGACTGCCGGGACGATGACGTTGCGTCCCAGCCATTCGTCGGTCCCGGCATCGGAGGCGACCACGGTCCCACTGACTTCATGGCCGAGGCACAAAGGAAGCGGATGGCGCGTTCGAACCCCGTCGTAGAAGAACCCGAGGTCCGTGTGGCAAACTCCGCAGCCAGCAACCTCGACAATGACTTCGCCGACCGACGGTTCCTCTTCTCGGTGCTCGAGCGTCATCGGCTCCCTGGGAGTCCGCATGATCCATGAGCTGATTCGCATCCGAGTACCTCGGTATCAAAACTGCAAAACCGAGACCAGAACCCGAGGCTATGTTTTCAAAGGTTTAGGGGTGTTCGCTGCGAAGAATACGACAGGCAGGGTGTTTTCGCGCTCTTACTCTGGGGCAGGACACCCAGCGAGGGTCCATTGACCCGCTCTGCGCTCGGATGCGATATAGTCGTTTCTCCATGGCAGGCAAGCAGGTTTTCTTGAGCTACTCCCTCGAAGATCGGGAGACGGCGCAGCACGTCGTCCGCGCCGTCGAAGCGCGAGGCTGGCCCATCTCCTGGGAACGGCATGAGCAACCCGATGCGATCATGACACTGGCCCTGCGGGAGGCGTTGAATGCGTCAGATTGCGTCGTCGTTCTTTGGTCCGCCCACTCGGTCGACTCCGCCGCGATTCGTGAGGAGGCCAGTCACGCACGCGCGCGAGGCGCCCTCGTCCAAGGCGCGCTTGACGACGCCTCTATCCCCATGCCGTTCATTCTCGACGAACCGACACCGCTCACCGATGAATGGAGCTTGACAACCTTGGTGCAACAGGTTGCACGCGTGCTCCACGATGACACCCGCACGCTGAGCCGAGAGTCCGAGGAGCGTAGCCCTGCTGCCCCGGACGCCCGACTCGAAGCCCGAGTACTCGAGCTTGCCGAGGAGCAGGCCGACGCGGGCGAACTGGGTAAAGCCATCACGACCTATGAGCGATGGGTGGCCGAAAAGGGCGAGGACATGAAAGCGGTTCGCCGCCTCGGCGACCTCTATCTTGCGTCGGATCGCGGGCAGGATGCCGCAGCTCATTACGAGCGTGTTGCCGAACACTACGCCGCGTCGGGATTCCTGATCCCCGCGATTGAAAGCTACAAGCGAATCGTCGAGCTGGCACCTCAGAGCGATCATTATCGTGCGCGCCTCAAAGCGCTCACCGAGCAAAAACAGCTCGAGACCACCGGGACGCAACGGGCGATGTCCTCCGTTCAATTCACTCTTACCGCACCGTCATGCGTCAAGGCGGGCGAGAGTTTCTTCATCGATGTCTGGGCGCATCGTGAACAGGATCGCGGCGAAATCATCCAGCGCCTCGGCGATGCGCACACGCCACGCGTCGTAAGTCCCGACGCTATAGCCGGACCAGCCTTAACGGCTCGCGCCCACATCGACGGCCTCGACGTCGATGGGACCGAGCGGAGCCTCCAGTGGGACCGAGGGCTGGGGTGCGGGTCGTGCCAGGTCCACACGGCGAGCGATACCGTCACCGGGGGTCGCACCGGCGTCGTTGGGATTTACTTTCTTGGACTTCAGATCGCCCGAATTCATTTTCTTCTGCAGATTAGCGACACGACCACAGTGCGCGAGCTCATCCCGTCACGACAGGAGCGGCATACACGCGCCGTTGCCTGCTACGCCGTCGAGGATCGAGGGGCTGTCGAAGCCCGTATTCGGGCATTCGAGATGGCAGCGCCCGGCATCGATGTCACTCTCGCTCCCGCGGATCTGCGTGGTCGTCAAGGGAGTCGAGCAGAGTTTCTCGACGACATCTCCTCGCGCGACGTGCTGTACTTGTTCTGGTCCGAGCATGCATCCCGCTCGACCGATGTCGAACGGGAATGGCGCTACGCGCTGCGTTTGCGCGGTATCGATTTCATCGACCCCATAGCTTTGGTCTCTCCCGACATCGCGCCACCACCACCCGAGCT
>CAMYKY010000132.1 GCA_947259165.1 uncultured Acidobacteriota bacterium
AGGTCGACTCGCGAAGCGCGTCGGGTGAGGGGGAAATTCTCTGCAGCATCAGCACGTTGAAACACAGTTGCTCACGGAGCCTCGCGAATCGAAATAGATTTTGTGGGGATTCTTCAGTACCTGTCCCCTTTTCTTGCCTCTACAGATGCGTGTATTGACGGTTGGCGGTGAAGATGACGTCAACGGTGAGGGCAGGGAAGCTCTCGGATAGCTCGTTGACGATTTGGGCGCGGACGGTGTCGAGGTCTTTGACGGGAGCGTTGTGGTGGGATTCGGAGACGAGCAGGTAGAGGTGGAGATAGAGCGAGCGGCCCATCTTGTTCATGCGAAGGACGGTCTCTTCGATGGGGAGGTCTTTCGTCGCACGGGCGATGCCCGCACGCAGCTCGTCCTGGAGCGGGGGCTCGGGGGCGCCCATCAAGAGCTCCTTCAGGTTGCCGCGGATGACGCTGTAGGGGAGTGGCGCCGAGCCCAGCACGAGGGCGATCACGAGTACGGGATCTGCGTAGGGGACGAGGTTCGCGTACGGAGTTCGTTCGATCAGGATCACGATCAAGAATCCGACACAAACGGCAGAGGTGATGAGGCCGTCTATGAACCAGCCTTTAGCGTCGACTTCGACGAGGGGTGAGCCGGACTTACCGGCAACTTTGCGCTGTCGCCACGCGATGAGCAGGCAGACCGAGGCGCCGAAAACGGCATAGAGGAAAGCGTAACCGGTGGCAATGGGACGGCCGCCGTGAAGCAGTGCGTCGACGGACGAATAGAGCGCGAACACGCCGACAAACGCCATGATGAACCCTTTTACAACGTTCACGAACGGCTCGAAGCTGGCATAGCCGAATTGGTAGTGCTCGTCCTCGGGCCCCTGAACGAGACGCGCGACTTTCAGGGACATGAACCCCATAGCGAACGAGATGAGCGAGAAGAGGCCGTCGAGCATGATGGCTTGGCTGCGGGTAAACAGGGCAAAGCTGATTCCGAGAACGGCCATCGCTGCGGCTCCCACGATCGAGAGCTTTAGTGCTTTTTCTTCCAACTTCGAATCGGTCATCGCGATATCCAAAAAAAAAGCGGGCGGCAGTGCCGCCCGCTTGCTAAAGAGTTGAACGAACTAGTTGCCGGCGTCGTCGGTAGACTCGCCGTAGCCACGTACCTCGGCGAGAAACGGCACGTCGGCATCCGCGTCGACGAGGAACATCCGCAACGTCGCGTAGGCCACGCTAGCAGTTTCCACATCGCCGAGCTTGTCCGCGGCGCGCGCGAGCGCGAGCAGCGAATGAGTGCGATTCGGCGTCCGCTGCAAGCTCACGTTGAGCACGTCGATCGCCTCTTGGTACTTGCCGGCTTTCACCAGGAACTCACCGTAGAGCTCGTGGGACGGCTTGATGGGGTTGGCCGGACCGGACGGCGGGTCTTGCATGTCTTCGAGCTCGACCGCTTTGGCGAGCTGACTCAGCGCCTCATCGGTCTCACCCCGCGCCATCGCGGCGGAGGCTTTGAGCTCGTGCATCATGATGGCGTAGTTCCGGGCCTGGTAAGCATTGCCCTTTTCCTCCGCCATCGCGACGTATTTGGCCATTCGTGAGGCGGCCTCTTCGGTGCGCTCGGCGTTTTTGGCTTTGCCCGATCCGAGTCCGAGAGCGAGAAGCATGTCGGCATTAGCGTTGCCGTAACGGCCGCCGGCGCCCATGTCCGCTTCGGGGAGAGGACGTCCGTCGTCTTTTCCGGTGACGAGGAGGTAGCGTGCTTCCATGATCTGGTTGTACCAGCGAAGTCTGGCATCGTTGGTCTCGTTCGCCGCGTCCGCAACGAGGTCGATCGCGTCTTTGATCTCACCCCAGACGCCGCGCTGCGCGTTCGCATAGGCGCGCCATTCGAGTGAATGGTAGTCCTTCTTTGCGATGGAGAGGTTCTTCCTCTCGACCCAGTTTGCGGATGCCTCGAACGCTTCGGCGTTCGACTTGGCAACGCGATCCCACATCCCGTGTTGCACGAAAATATGCGTGGGCATGTGACGTGCGTGGGATGCTTCAGGCGCGATCAACGCATACTTCTCGGCCGCTTCGAGGGCGAGAGGTGCATGCGTCGGGTCATCGAACGAGTGGATCACGAAATGCGCCGCACCCGGATGGTTCGGGTACTTTTTGAAGAGCTCGAGGGCGATCGCGCCGGCTCGCACCTGGCGATAGTAGCCCGGCTCTCCGCGTCGAACGGTGCCGAGGATCGAAAGGGCGTGGAACACCGCCGCCTCGGTATCCTCGGGATATTTTTCCTGCATCTTGCCCATGTGCTTTTCGTAAGCTTTGTCGCGCGCGAGCTTGTCGCCCTCACCGTAGAGGATCTCGAGCGCTTCCAGGTACATCCGCTCGCGCTCGGTGGGAGTCTTTTCCATGCGCTCCTTGCGGGTCTTGCCGAAACGCCGCAGCGTCGCTCGGGCGGCGGCGATGTCCTGTTCGGCCCACAGAGGATGGTTGTAGCTGATGGCCTCGCCCCAATACGCGAGGGCGAAATTCGGGTCGACTTCTTGCGCGTTTTTGAACTCGTCAGCGGCTTCGTCGAACCAAAAGTTGTGAAGGGCCGCGACGCCTCTGAGAAACGACGCCTGGGCTGCCGGAGAGCCTGAGTTCGGGAAGTCGATATCTCCGATGTCTGTGCTGGGCTGCTGCGCAGCCAGTGCCATCGCCGGTACTAGCGCCAAAGAGGCTAAGGTCAATAAAAGACGATTTCTCATGGAAAGCGTCCATCCTTTCTTGATGGGGAATTTGCGTAGACTTCGAGTCTAATGAGCTTTTTGGTACTCCGTCAAAATAGCGCTCAAACAGCTCGGAAGCAACTTCCACTTCGGATATCGTGGCGGGTGATGACGCGAGACAGCCGTGGCGATTGGGCCTCCTACACGCCGGAGCAGATCCCGACCAAGAAGGACGTTCCTGAGCTCGAGGTGTTTCTGAGCGAAGTCGGCTCGGGCGGACGGCTACTGGATTTGGGCTGTGGGAGCGGACGCATCAGCGAGGCCCTTGCTGAGCGTGGCTTTGATGTCACCGGGGTCGATATCAACGAAGGCGCGGTCGCGGGGGCAGCAACACGCACGGGGCTCGCGTTCCACGTGCGGGACATCGCCTCCGCGGGCGGCCTGACTCTCGACGCCCCGGCGTTTCGGATCGTTGTCTGCCAACTCGTGATCTCGGTGGTCGGGGGGGTGGATGAGCGCAAGGCACTTCTCGATAACGCTTTCGCCGCCTTGGAGCCCGGTGGCTTCCTGTATCTGTCGGCTTCCGAGGTGTCCGACGACGTCAATCCTGGCTACCGAAAACTCTACCTGGATGATTTTCCGGAAACGCTCGAGCGGCACAGCTACTTCTCGCGTGACGCCGACGGTAACATTCTTTATATGACGCACCATTTCACCGGCATCGAGCTGAGCGCTCTGCTCGACGAAGCCGGCTTCGACCTCGTGCGCCTGTCATCAAAGACCGAATCCAGCAGTCGTCGCCCCGACGAGGCCGCTCATTTCCTCTATGCCGTCTGCCGGCGTCCCGCACTCTGGCGATAGAAGGCGCGGGTTCGGTAGAATCCGCGGCATGACGGAAACTGGTGAGAAGTTTGGGAAAAGATTCGATCGGTCGGGGCACGTTATCGAGGTCGTTGCGGAAGCTCAGGCGTTCGACAAGCAGCGCAAGACCGCTCGTGTCGAACTCGTGAGTCCTGCCGGCGGCACGTTCACGATCGAGTGCGATGAAGGCGCTTACCTTCGTGGAGACGACACGGCGCCACCGCCGCTTTCCTACTTGACGTCGTCGATCGCGTTTTGACTGCTCACCCACGTGTCGCTGTATGCGGCCATGCTGAAGCTCGAGGTCAAGAGCGTCAAAGCTCGTGTTCGCGGCCGCTATTTCGGATCGGGATCGATCAAAGCGGAGACCGTGAGTACGGGATGCGAGGGAATCGAGACCGAGCTCACGATTGAATCGGACGAAGATCCTGAAAGAATTGCCAAGCTCGTTCGCGTTTCGGAGGACGGCTGTTTCGTCATTCAGTCGCTACGGAGCCCGACGCCGGTCTCCATGAGCGTTCGCCTCAACGGCAACGAGATCAACGTGCGTCCAGCGCGAACGTAAACAAAGCGTTGCCCGCTGACACCGAAACCATTTGGCGCTCTTCGCTCATATAGCGGAGCTCCCGTGATGGCGTAGCCGTTTTTGTAGGTCGCTACCTCGACTTCCCAGACGACGTCGCCGGTCTTCGCGTCGAGCGCCACGAGTTTCGCGTCGAGGGTACCTAGATAAATCTTGTCGCCGTAGATCGCAACGCCGCGATTGACGCGACGACTTGCCACAGCCGTTCTTGCGAGCTGCCAAAGCCCGGCATTTCGGTTCCCCGGACTCCGTTTCGGATCGTGTCGAAGACATCCTGGTCCTCGCCGCCGTGGTAGAAGATGCCGTCCGCCAGGTTGGGGCCGCGCCCGCCTTCACCAGCCGCCCCGTGGCACTCAGCGCGTCGAAGCCGGTAGTACTCACCCCCCGTGCTGACGTCGTCGGCGCTCGTGACGAGGGTCATGCCCCGCGGGAACTTCTCGACGGCCATCGGCAACAAACGGCCGACCTCTGCGCTGGCTGCGTCTAGTGCACGAACCCGCTGATCCTGTCGGTAAATTCCTGGCCCTTTTCGGCGCTGACTTCGCTGCGAGCATCGTTGCAGTTCGGCCTACGGCCTATCCCTCCGCTCGACAAGCTCGCTGCGGAAGACGGCACTAGATATGAATTCGTCGGAGCGCCTTGTCAGCACCCAAAATGACGTCGGAATTTACCGACAGGATCAGCGGGTCCATGCACTAGCGTGACCCCCGGCTTCAGGCGGGCGAGCGCCTGGTAGCTGAAGTTGCCGACGTAGACTTCCGAGCGATCGAACCGGAAGGGAAGCCACACCGCGGGGTCGAACCGGAGAAATCGAAGTCCTTCGGGCATCACGCCGATGATCTCGTTGGGGTTCCCATTAATAATGAGAGTCCGTCCCACCACGCCGGAGTCTCCTCCAAAGCGACTCTGCCAGTAGCCGTAGCTCAGGATCACGGTCTCGGGGCTCCCCGGAGCGTCGTCTTCCCGGGTGAAGAATCGACCGAGCGGGGGGCGCAATCGAAGCAGAGGAAGGGTGCCGTCGGTTACGTAGACGGCGTCCACCTGCTCGGGCTCGTCGATTCCCGTTATCGAGACGAAATCGTTGTCCCACATCCCGATGTCCTCGAAGAGCGTGGCCTCCTCGCGGTAGGTGTAATAGGTCGCGGGGGACTGGTTGATCCTGTCGATAAAGCCGAGTCCGGGCGCGTTATGCCAGACACCGACCAGCGTTTCCGGCTCGTCGAAGGGGAGCGGTTTCAACAAGACCCCGTTGACGACGCTGAAAATGGCCGCATTGGCGCCGATACCGAGCGCAAGCATCAAGATCGAGACCAGCGTAAACAGCGGCGAGCGCACGAGCTTGCGAACGACGTAGCGAACTTCCCGAAAAGCCATACCCCTTTGACGCATCCGCCGAGCCCCCAGCTCCCCAAAATCACGGCTTTTTCACCACGGAGGCACGGAGCACACGGAGAACGGACGAGAAAGGAAAGCTGTTCTCCGGGTGCCCTCCGTGTTCTCTGTACTCCTAATGTCGAAAAGCTTGAATCAAAAGAAGAAGAACTCAACGCAAAGGCGCAAAGACGCGAAGGCGCAAAGTGAGCGCCTCCGGCACGGACGTCTCTTTGGCAGGTGTCAAATCACCGTCTGCGGCGGCAATGACTGCCACTCATACTCGACCACCTTTGCGTCTCTGCGCCTTTGCGTTGAGAGTTTTGGTTGCAGCTCTGCTGCGCTGTGCCTCCGTGGTGAACGGAGTCGCTCTTGTCGAATCTTTAGGCGCCGCGAGCGGTGCTCGTCTTCTCGTCGCCGTGGTGAAAAAGCGTCCAGAATGCCCAGAGTGCTCCGGGGAGCAAGACGGCTCCACTCATCCATGTCAGTAGGCCCGAGATGCCTAGCGTTGTGTGATCGAGGGACCAGCCTGCGAAGCCGGCGCTCGTCGCCATCGCAAGGGTGAGGAGTGCGTACTCCGTGGAAAAGACGCGCCCGCGAATCCGCTCGGGTACGAGTTGGAGAAGCAGCTGCGTCGAAAAAACCCAGAGCGTTCCCCCACCCATACTACGGATCAGGGTGCCGATGAGCACGGCGCCGAAGCTGTGGAGGGTGGCGACCACGGTGAGTCCGATGGCCATCACGATGTAGGAGACGAATATCGCGATTCGGAGAGGACGCTCGCGGTCCCCCGTGATCGCCCGGGAGAGAACGGGACCCAGTCCCGAGCCGACACCAACAAAGGCATACATCACGCCGAGGCTGATCCCGCCGCCTTCGCCGATTGCGAAAACGTCTCGGGCGATCGCGACCTGAAGCACTTCGTAGGCGCCGACGACGAAAAGAGTCAAGCCAGCTTTCTGAAGCGTGATGATGAGGATGCCGCGATGCTGAGCGAGATAGCGAAGTCCTTCCAAATAATCGTCGAGCGCGGACTTCACGCTCGCGTCGTGAGCGGCGGTACGCGGAGGTTCATATCGGATCCGGGCGATGAAGACTATGGACAGCAGGAACGTCGCCGAATCGATGACGAAGGCTGGCCGGAGTCCCCACCCTCCCGCGACGAGGCCGCCGGCCGCGGCGCCAAACGCGAGCATCACCGACCACGTGGCACCGGTAATCGCATTCGCGGCGCCGAGCTCTTCGGGAGAAACGATGTCGGGCAGGATCGAATTTCGCGTCGGGAAAAAAACGCCATGCATTGCGAGCTGAACGAACGTCAACGCGTAAACGAGCCACAGCTGCGAGGGCGAGCGGACGAAAAGAAAACCGAGCACGACAACGGCCCGGACGACGTCGGTGGCGATGAGCAGGTGTTTGCGGTTGTAGCGGTCGGCGGCAACCCCGGCAAAAGGACTGATGAGAAACGGTGCGAGCATCCTCGCGACGAAGAGACCGCTGACCGCGATGCCGGAGCCCGTCAGCGACGCGACGAGGGAGGCCGAGGCAATCAGGTTGAACCAGTCACCGAAGAGACTGACGATCTGGCCCGACCAGAGGTTTCGGAAGTTGGGATTGCTTCGAATTAGAGCGAGGTAGCCGCCCGACGCCTTCGTGTCCAAGGCGGGATTCTATCATTCGGCATTCGGCATTCGACGTACGGCGTACGGCATACGGTCATCGGGGACGGGGCGCTAGCCGGCGTGGAGTTCTAGTTTTTCGCGGGCGACGCGGTTGTCGGGGTCCAGCGTTAGGATTTGCACATACAACGGGGAGGCTCTATCGAGGTGGCTTGCCTCCTCGTGGAGGGCAGCGAGGCCAAGATAGGCTTCGACGTCTTTCTTGTTGAGCGTGATGGCTCGCTCGAAGTGCTTCTGCGCCGCTTCCCAACAACCTGGATTCTGCGCGAGCCATTGCGCGAGAAGACGATGGTAGGGACCATTGTGGGGCTCGAGAGCGAGAGCCTCGTTCAACGACGCGATGGCGTCGAAATAATCTCCACCGTTGTAGAGCCGCTTTGCTTCGAGGGCGATGAGCGCGGCTCGTTCCCCTTTTTGTGAAGAGCTAGGCACAAGGGTGTGGGATGAATCGGTGCGAGTGTCGAGTACGTGGCTCGCGACGACGTGGGCCGCGACGGTGGATTCTGGCGATGCTTTGGTGACGTTGCGATCGTACTGCCATCGGGTTTCGGCGACGCTCAACACTTCATAAGCCTCTCGGGTTTTTCGCCGAACGGTCGACAATCGTTTTTCGATGTCTTGGAGCTCATCGCGAAAGGCGGCGGCTGGCTCGAGCGATGCGATGATCTCTTCGTACACCTCCCGAATTCTTTTCCCGGACGCGTCGATATCGACTCCGAGACGGTCGTAGTAGTTTCCGAACTGGAGCGCGGCGTAGCGTGCGAGCACTGCGTCACGGAATTGGCGCTCGTCTTTGGCGACATTGACTGCGGCGGGTTGTGATTCCTGAACACTGTCAGGCTCGGCGTCGGCCTCGCGCGGTCGTTTCTTCAACACGCCGATCTCGACGACGCCCGCGAGCAAGAGGGCGTAGATTCGCCGAAGGGATTCCTCTTCCCCCAGAGGCGATGTCGCGACGACGTCACCGACGGTGGAGCCTTTTTCGATTCGCGACAGGATGTAGCCGTCCTCCGAAGTAACGGGGATGTTCATCCGTTTGCCATCGGCGAGCCTCATCGGAGACTTCCAGGATCCGACGCCGGCTCGAATCGCAGCCATGTCGCTAATGCGACGCGTCCCTTCGTAGATCACTTCCGCCGTGTGAAGCTCGAGCGCAAGGTCGTCTTCCACGGGGTCGTCCGTGATCTCGAATCGATAGTCTCCCTCGTGCCATGCGAAAACAGAGTAGATAATATCTTTGATCTGAGTTGCCACCGCACGCTGCATCTCCATCGGGCTGACCCAGCCGAGGTCGACGACCGTCTTGCCGAATCGTTCGTTCGAGCGCTCCATGACCCGGAACGACAAGTCGAGCACGGAGCGCTTGATCTTGCCGGAGCGAACCAGGCGCTCTCCGAGTCGCTCGTTCTCTAGGTTCGTCGCCGCGAAGACGATGTCGCCGTTGTTGAAAGCGATGCGCTTGGTCTCGTTCTGGTTCCAGAGGTGCAAGATGCCGGTGGCCTGAGCTCTCGAAAGGTCGCGGACGACGCGGGGCAGAGCGGCCGCTTCTAGTCGTCCCTGGGGGGGGCGAAATCTAGGTCCCATAGCACTGAGCGATCTTTGCAAACAAAGCGCCAAAAAACTAATTTCGAAGTTCTTTTATTTTTCAGCTGTTTACGCGGTTGAGTCGCTCTAAACCATGGGAAAAGACCCACAACGGCGGCGAGTTCCCCTCACTCACCGACCTTTCCGTCGACAGCGACGGTGCCGGGCAGATCGAGCCCCCGGCCGAGCTCGGTGAATGCGTCGTAGAGGGTTGCGCGCTCTGTGCGCAAACGGGCGAGCGTTCGCTTCCGCCGGAGGCGTGTGAGTCGCACGTTGAGTGAGCGCAAGGTTTGTCGGGCGAAACGCTGGTAGTTGAACGCCACATAGGCGCCAACTGCGCTCAAGAAGAACGCGATGGTACCGGTCACGAGAGGTGCTCCGGGAATATCGGGATAAATCAAGGCGAGCGCCCGATTCCCCCAAGCGACTAGGACCGCCACGACCAGCCAGCTCAGAGGGAAGGCGATGACGCCGGCGACGAGTTTCAACGAGGCCTCGTCTTTGTACTGGGATGCGGCGGATCTCGCGACGAGCCAGACCGCGATGGCCGCTGGGAGGTTGGCGACGTAGCCGAGGATGAGAATCGGCGGCAACAGCAAGTACACGAGAATCGCTTGGAATACGACGATCGCTGCAAGCCACGGCGATGCGAGTCGTGGAGAGCCGTCTAACTCGTGATCCTGGATGCCGAGCTCTCTGAGGTCTGCGTCGTAGTCGACGACACGTTCGTACAGCGCCTCGACCTCGTTCGGATGGGTCCTCGCTCGCGTGTTGTACGCGGTGCGTAGACGAGAAAAAGCGAGGACGCGTTCCTTCATGTCCGGGCGTTTCAATTGGGCTCCCGCGCGGTGAGCGCGCTCCGCCCGCATGATCTTCCGGGCACGATGAAGAGCTTGGTGTTGCTCCCAGCTTTCGGTCGCGTGAACGACTTCATGAAGGGTTGATTCGAGCTCGTCGGTGAGTCCACGGTAGTGCGCGCGCTTTTCGTCCGGAGTTGCGTCAGGGGCAGGAGGCTGGGCCAGTGGTTGGCTCAGCGCGAGAGGAGGATGGATCGCGACGAGCGCACTCGAGCCGAAGACGCGCTTCTTGTCGTAGTGGAGTCCGACGGGGATGATGACCGGCGATGGGGCCTGTTCTTCGGTGAGCTCCAGCGCGCGATAGTAGAGCCGCGCTGCTCCAGTCTTGAGCTCTGTCGGTGCCGGCTCGTCGTGGCTGTCGCCTTCGGGGAAGAGTGCGGAATAGGCGCCGTCTGCGATCGCGGAGGCTAGCGCGTCGAGGCTTTTTGTGTTCGCCTCGCGGCGAGCGGCGATGTCTTCGTCGCTGAAATCCTGTCGTCGATAGATGGGCACCGTTCCGAGAGCGCGCATGAGGCGACCGAGAAGCGGCCAGCCGAAAAGTCCGTGACGTGCTCCGAAGACGATCCGGCGCGGAAAAAAGACCAGAATCAGCGCAGCGTCGATGAGCGCGTTTGGATGCCACGAAACGACAAGTCCGCCCCCCTTTTCGGGAACGTTGTCGAGCCCAGTGACCCCCATCTTTCGAAAAAAAAGACGAAGCACCCATCGGACGAGCGTGACCGCGGCGCGATATGGCATGGAGGTGAAATCGCTGATAGTCGATAGTTCACTTCCATCGTAGTCACCGGATTAAGTCTTGTCGAGCAATGCGGCGACGAGTTGCTCGACTTCGTCTTCGGTATTGTAAAAGTGACACGCGGTGCGCAGATAGCGATCGTCTTTGACGGTGACCAGAATATCTTTCTCCCGCAGGCGCGCCATGACACTGGCGGGCTGCTCGAGCTCGAAGCTGACGATGCCGGCGCGCTGCGACCAATCAGCGGGTGTGAGCACCGAAAGCCCAGCGCTCGATGCGAGCTCGACGAGGCTTGTCGTGAGCGTTCGCACTCTCGCTTCGATGGCGTCGAGCCCGAGCCGTTGAAGAAACTCGGCCGAGCGTTTTAACACCGCGATCCCCAGGTAGTTGGGATTACCGTACTCGAACCGCCGCGCGTCCGGGGCGAGCTCGAGCGAAGCGCGCCACTTGTCGTCCGAGGCGAAGCTGAACTTGGACACGTACGGCGGCTCGATCTCGGGAATCAGATCGTCGCGAACGTACAAAAAGCCTGCACCGGCCAGGCCCAGGAGGCCCTTGTGCCCACCGCACGCGACCACGTCTACTCCGAGGCTCGGAAGCGAGTCGCCCAGGACCCCGACTCCTTGAATACCATCGACGACGAGAAGCGCATTGTATTCGTGACACGCAGCTGCGAGTACAGGAAGATCGAAGCGGACTCCGGTTCCGTAGCTCACCCACGATGTGGCGACCACGCGGGTCCGCGGCCCGATCTTCTCGATCATCGCTTCGGTGTTGCCGTCTGCGACGGTGAGCTCGACGCCGCGAGTTGCCAGCCGCCTCCACGGAAGCAAGTTCGCTTCGTGCTCGAGGTTGCTCACGACAACCGCGTCACCCTTTGAGAGCGGTAGGCCGGAGGCGACGATGTTGATTCCCTCGGAAGTGTTTTTCACGAACGCGAGGCTCGAGGATGGCACGCCTACGAGTGCAGCGAGCACTGCGCGCGCCTCCTCGATGCGATCCATCGACACCACGTTTTGCCCCGCGTTGTCGTAGAAGTCGTTCATGAAGGCGTGCATGACGTCTTCCACGTGTCGAGGTAGTGGGGCTTTGTGCGCGAGTGCGAAGTGGGCGAAGTGCTCCAACGCGGGGAACTCGGCCCTGGCGGCGGTTAACGGGTCGAGGTCATTGAGGTCGGTACGCATCGTGTCGTGGTCCTCGTCGTGGCGCGGAGACGCCGTTCATCCAAATCAGACGTATGACCCGGAACCGGTGTCCGCGATAAGGCGCTAAAAGCTCGACCATGCGCTCTTCCGAGGCGAACTGCGTCCGGGTCTCCAAGTGCGTTTCCGAGAACGTAGGCGATCGTCCACGGCCCGATGCCGTCGAGGGCACCGAGTCTCTCGGCGAGAACCTTCGGCCCCATCGCGGCAGCCTCTTCGATGCGCCCGGCGTATCGGGCAAGGCGCAGGATAGTCCGAGCTTGCTTCGGCCGAATGCCGAGTCCGATGAGCGCGTAGTCGGGCGTGGCCTTGAGTTTGGCCGGGGAAGGTGGGAGGCGGACGTCGAGCGGCCCCGGCGAGTCTTCGCCGAGCTCGCGCACCAACCGGCCCCACGACCGGCAGGCCTCCTGCCAGGTAACGAGTTGAAGCAACGTGACTCGAACGATGCGATCGAAGACGCGAGGAAATTTCGGAAGGTGAATCCCGGGGAACCGGCGCCAGAGCTTTCGCACCGCGCCGCTATCGGGAGCGAACGCGCTCGCGTTGTCTTCTAGCCCGAGGAGTCCCGGAAGGTGGGGGACGAGCCACGGTATGCCTTCGCCCCAACCTCGTATCTCGAGGACCCCGTGGTCTTCGTTGACTGCGATGCTCACCGGACCCTCGGGCGTGTGGAGCGCGAGGGCGAGCGCTCCGTCTTCGATATGGGTGACCGGGTCGTAGGCCCCCATGCGCGAGCCGGACATCGTCTGCCTCAGGTCGTACCCCGTGGGTGTTTCGAGCTCGGTGGTGATGTTGGCGGCGTCGTGCACGGTCCCGCTCGTCAAAGTACGCCGCGGCGGAGATCGGGAAACACCGCGGAAACTTTTCTCAGAAGGTAGTCGCCGTACGTTCCTTCGAAGTCGTGAACGCTGGTGCGATCCCACCGTTGATCCTTGTCGTCGTCGACCTGTGCGCGGTCAACGATCGGGTGGATCTCCGCGTCCCAGTTCGGGTCGAAGAAGAACGGAAACGACAGGCGGTCGCCGTCGCTCGTGTTACGGACACGGTGCGGTGTCGAACGATAGAGGCCTCCTGTCATTCGGTCGAGCATGTCACCGATATTGCAGACGAACGAGCCCTCTATTGGTGGTGCGTCGACCCATTGATGTGAGCCCGCGGCCGGTGCTTTCACTTGAAGACCGCGGCGTTCGTCCTGAAGAAGGATCGTCAGCAGGCCGTAGTCCGTATGCTCGCCGACGCTCCAGGGCCCGGCGGTCTCATCGCTTTCATCGGCCTCATGAGGAAGCGCCGGGTAGTTGAAGATCCGGAACAAAACGAGCGGGTCGTGTGTGTAGAGCCGGGAGAAATATCCGGGGTCGAGGCCGAGACTGACAGCTAGCGATTCCATGACCGTTTGCCCAAGCGACGTGAGGGCGTCCATATAGTCGAGCACGGTCTTGCGGAAGCCGGGGATACCGTTCGGAAATAGATTCGGGCCGTGCAGCGGGGTCTGCTGGATGAGGTTGGGATGGCCCGGCTCGAGCTCGGAGCCGAAGTAGAGCCCTTCCTTGTGATCCGGAGCGCCAGACGTCAACTCCGCCCCGACCGGAAAATAGCCGCGCCACGCTCGGCCGCCAAGCTCCATCCTGATAGCGAGCTTCTCCTCGTGTGGCCTAGCGAAGAACACCCGACTGAGCGTCTCGAGCCGCGCGGTCAACGAAGCAGGGACCCCATGACCCACGACGTAGAAGAAACCACTCGTCCGGCAAGCGTCCCGAATCGCCTCGGGCGCATCGGCGCTGCTGAGGTCGATGATGGGAAGTGAGCCGCTTTGCACGAGGTGATCATGCCGATGCGCCCCACCGCGCGCAAGTTGGCAGGATCGATGACCGAGATGGCTGGGTCGGGCCTCGGCCCGGCCCCCCCGGATTTCCCCATTTGCCCTTTGACAATGAGCCCAAAGGCGCGGTAGAGTTTTTTTGTAGAGTGTAGTTTTTCTCTACCTGTACCAGCAGTGGACCGCAGGGAGAAAACATCGCCTTGTGGTCTTTTTTGTTGCCAGTGCGAGGTCTACACAATACCCCGGCTTCGGTCGGGCTTAATCTTGAGGAAAGGAGGTAGACCTAGCATGGCGGAAGGTACTGTGAAGTGGTTCAACGACAGCAAGGGATTCGGCTTCATTCAACGTGAAGACGGCCCCGATGTCTTTGTGCACCACTCGGCTATTGTCGGCACAGGTTTCAAATCGCTCCAAGAAGGCGAGCGAGTTGAGTTCGAGATCACCCAGGGCCCCAAGGGACCCCAGGCTGCGAACGTGAAACCTCTGTAGTCGACCAACTTGTTTTAACCATTCGATGAGAGCCTCGTCGCCTTCCGGCGGCGAGGCTTTTTTCGATCAGGCTCATGGCTTGGGCGGCGCGGAAGGCAGCTGCGGTCTCTCCGCGCGCTCCAATACTTCCGCGAGCAAGACGCCTTCGGGCTCTAGACATTTCTGGATGTCGGTCTCGCCCGTCTCTGCGGCTTTTTTTTCCGCGAGCAGCTCGAAAAACGCATAAGCGCGTTTGGCCGCGTCGAGCAACTCGGGAGCGGCTGCGATCAGCAGCCCGTTGTGCTCATCGGGCACGCCGTATTTCAATCCTTCGTGACTACCGCCGGCGACGACGACCTCCTCGTCGAGCCCGATGATCCATCCGCCGTCTTCGTCGTCCATCCAACCGGTGCCGTCTTCGAAACCGATGCGCCAGGGTCCGGGTGTGTATTGGGGCATGATTTTTCGATACCTCCGCAGCTATCAGGATTCGGGATTTCGCCGTGAGAACAGCTTCGAAGGGGTTCGGACGATATCTGATTCCTTCGAAGGAGTCCGATGTGGACGATTCAGCATTGAGGGCGTCGCAACTCCCATGGTCCACGGTAGCAAATTCGGCTTTGGGTTCGCTATGCTGCGGCGCTATGCAGATTCTTTTGTCCCTTCTTCTCGTCGCGCAAGGGGTTACCGCTGACGCCATCCTGATCGGGATGGAGGGGCCGGCACAATCATTCTCGGTGGACGAGGAAAATCTCGGGATGCGGCTCGTCATCGAGCACGTGAACGCCGAGGGCGGCATTCACGGCCGGCGTCTAATGGAGAAGAGCTACCCGCGCGGCAGAGGCAACTTCGACGAGCAAACAGGCGCGAACATCAAGCGGCTCGTCGAAGAGGACCACGTGTTTCTCCTCTTCAATTTCGGTGGTCCGGGCTCGGTTCCGACCGGGGACTACGCGATGGAGAACGAAGTCCCCTATCTTTTTCCGCACACGGCGCTTTTGACGGTAAACGGCAACCGTCATGTTTTTACCTCGTACCCGCGCTACGAAGGTGAGTCTAGAGTCATGCTCCGCTATCTCGCGCAGGAGCGCGGCGTGAAGCGTATCGCTGTTATCCATGCGCCGAACATCTACGGCGAGTACTTTGTCGAGCGCGCCCGTGAGCTCGCCGACGAGCTCGGGTATACCTTCGTCGGGCATGAGCCCCTTGCGTCGAATGCTGACGACGCGACGCCGCAGATGAAAGCGCTTCGCGAGCTGCAGCCCGACGTGGTCATCATGGCTCTCTACCCCGCTGGAGCGAGGAAAGCCGTTGAAGCAAAGGCGAGCCTCGATTGGTCCGACCTTCGCCTCGCCGCGTCGGGACCGCTTTCTGACGAGCAGTATCTGAACGTCGACGGTGGACACGCGGAAGGAACGCTCGGGTTTTGCCATTACCCGGACCCCAACGAAAGCGACGCCCCCGGAATCGTGGAGTACCGCCGGCTCATGGGGATGTACTTCCCTGGACACGAGCTGAACCGCTACTCGATGTACGGTTATGTTTTCGGCAAGCTCGTCGTCGAAGGCCTCGAGCGAGCCGGCAAGGAGCTCACCCGCGACAGCTTCCTCGACGCCATGAACACGATCCGCGACTGGGATAGCGGCGGAATATTACCCCCGGTGACTTTTTCCGAGACCGACCACCACGCGCAGAAAGCCGGATTCATTTGCGAGCTCGAAAACGGTCGTTTCAAACTATTGACCGACTGGCTCGCCCCGTAGCCCGTCGTCACCCTCTTCCGACGCTCTGTCCAAGCAATCGAATCGCTTCGTTCCCGTTCCCGTTCCCGTTCCCGTTCCCGACTAAGAATTCCGAATTGCAGTGCGCCAGTCCGGAATCCTTAGTCGGGAACGGGAACGGGAACGGGACGGGACGGGGACACAGGAGTCAGGGATGGCTTACAGCGAAGTGGTAGCGGAGCGGGTGCGCAAGACGCTTCGGCGTCGAAAGGGAATTACCGAGCGCAAGATGTTCGGCGGGTTGTCGTTCTTATTGAACGGGAACATGTGCTGCGGGGTCCTTGATAAGAACATCGTCTTGCGGTTGGGGGAGCAAGGCGCGGAGAAAGCGCTCGAGGAGCGCCACATTACTGAGATGGACTTCACCGGTACGCCGTTGTCGAGCATGGTCTACCTGCGTCCCGCGGGTTACAAGACAGACGAAGAGCTGAAGCGATGGCTTGGGCGCGCGGTCCGATTTACGAGGACGCTGCCGGCTAAATAGTCTGGGTTGCTAATTACACTCGGTCCAATCGCCACGAGGGGTGCGGCGTTTTTCCCAGATGTACCAGTACTCTCCGTCGTACGTCCAGAATCCGGCGTCCATGAATTGGCCTTCGTATTGAGTGGCATCACGGCAAGCGCGCGATTGAAAACAACCCTCACGGTCGCCGGGCATGCGCACGACCTGGCGTAGGCCCGAGCGGTTCTTCTCGAAGTTCGAACCGCATTTTTCCTCGAGCGTGACCCGGGCATCCATTTCGCGATTCCGCGTCGGCCGGGCCCGCCCGTCACCCTCGGCCGCGCAGCACGAATACCCTCGCCAGAGCAGAATATCTTGCTCCATACGAGCCTGCTTGCCGGAGAACTCGCTATAGCCTCGCTCGACGAGTACCGCAGCCATCGCTTCGAAGCTCGAAAACAGCGGGCTCAAGTACGGCCGCGGATAGAAAGTGACGCAGTTGATCGAGCCGCCGGCCTCACCTTCTCCTACCAAGTCATCGAGTGAGGTGAACGCGTCTTCGAGCAGCCCCTCGATCGATCGGCACGTTTGGAAGTTATCCGCTCCGTCACAATCGGCAATGGTCATCGAGAGGCTGAACGCTTCCTGAAGGTTTTGTCGAATCGTCGCTACGCCCGGATGGTTCTCGCCGCCGCAGGGAAGGCAGGTTTCTCCCGGATCGGCGTTTTGCAGAAGCAACAGCGATAGCGACAACATCCGTGGGGCGGTGAGGATTCTCATGCCCTGGCATTGTAGCCCACGGTGTCCGGAGGGGTCCGGGGCCGATTTCGGGGGGTGCCGCCTCGATTCGCGCCATAATACGACTCCTGTGCCAAACATTGACAACATTCGAAATATCGCAATCATCGCTCACGTCGACCACGGCAAGACAACGCTAGTTGACGCTCTTCTTCACCAGAGTGGGGTTTTTCGCGAGAACGAGGAAGTGCGCGACCGCGTCATGGACTCGGGGGATCTGGAGCGCGAGCGCGGGATCACCATCCTTGCCAAAAACACTGCCATCGACTTCGACGGCGTCAAGATCAATATCGTCGACACTCCGGGCCACGCGGATTTCGGCGGTGAAGTCGAACGTGCTCTCAGCATGGTCGACGGCGTCATGCTGCTCGTCGACGCCAGCGAGGGCCCGCTGCCTCAGACCCGTTACGTTCTCGGAAAAGCTCTGACGCTGAAGCTGCCCTTGATGCTCGTGATCAACAAGATCGACCGCCAGGACGCGCGAGTTCAAGAGGTCGTCAACGAGGTCTACGACCTCTTTATCGACCTCGATGCGAGCGAAGAGCAGCTCGAGTTTCCCATTCTTTATGCGAACGCCCGCGCTGGAGTCGTTCGCACCGAGCCCGACGGAGACGACACGGATTTGAGGACGATGTTCGCGGCGATCCTCGAGCACCTGCCGCCGCCCAAAGGAAATGTCGAAACGACGCTCCAGCTCATGGTGTCCAACCTGGACTACAACGAGTATCTGGGCCGCCTGGCAATTGGCCGGATTTCGAACGGACACCTCTCCGCCGGAAACGAAGCCGGTATCGTGAAGGCCGACGAATCCGTCCACACGACCAAGATCACGAGGCTGTTCACGTTCTCGGGACTGGAGCGAGTGCCTACGGACGACGCCCAAGCGGGGGATATCGTTTGCATCGCGGGCGTCGAAGGTATCGCAATCGGCGACACCGTCACGGATGCGGTGAAGCCGGCGCCGCTTCCACGTCTGAGGATCGACGAGCCCACGCTTTCGATGGTGTTCTCGGTGAACACGTCTCCGTTTGCCGGTAACGAAGGCGACCATGTGACGTCGCGAAAAATCAGAGACCGCCTCGAAAAGGAGCTTCTGACAAACGTCTCGCTCCAACTGGAGCCGACCGATTCGGCGGATTCGTTCAAAGTCTTCGGGCGCGGCGAGCTCCAGCTCGCGATTCTCGTCGAGACGATGCGGCGCGAAGGTTATGAGCTCGCACTCGGCAACCCCCAGGTGTTGACGCGGGAGATCGACGGCAAAAAGAAAGAGCCGTTCGAGATCTTGCTCGTGGACGTTGCCGAAGCGTTCCAGGGCGTGGTCGTGGAGAAGCTCGGCATCCGCAAGGGACTGATGACGCACATGGTGAACCACGGCTCGGGACGAGTGCGCCTCGAGTTTCGTCTTCCCTCGCGGGGCCTCATCGGGATTCGAAGCGAGCTGCTTGCCGACACCCGAGGAACGGCCGTGCTCAACACACTTTTCGACGGCTATGACGATTGGCAGGGCGCCGTCCCGAAAAGGTTGACGGGCGCTCTCGTCGCGGATCGGCGGGCGAAGTCGACGGCGTACGCCCTCCATAACCTCGAAGACCGAGGTGAGCTTTTCATCGGGCCCGGCATCGAAGTGTACGAAGGGATGGTCGTGGGCGAAAACGCCCGACCTGCCGACCTCGATGTCAACGTGACCCGGGAAAAGAAGCTCACCAACATGCGCTCTTCGACGTCCGAGATTGCGGTCAAGCTCACACCTCACCGCCAGCTGAACCTCGAGCAAGCTATCGAGTTCATCCGCGACGACGAGCTCGTCGAAGCGACGCCGAAGTCGATTCGTCTCCGCAAGCGTGTGCTGGCGGCGAACCAAAGACCGAAGCGACGGGAAGAATGAATGATTGGATCGCCACGGCGGTAAATAGAAGCAACACTGAAAAAGACACAGTCCTTGATGAATCCCCACAAAATCTACTTCGGTTCGCGAGGCTCTGTGAGCAACTGTGATTCAACGTTCTCCTGCTGCGGAGAATTTCCCCCTCACCCGACGCGCTTTGCGCGTCGACCTCTCCCCCAGG
>CAMYKY010000133.1 GCA_947259165.1 uncultured Acidobacteriota bacterium
CCACGTCGTGGATTTCGAGACCGGGCTCCACCCGCGAGCCCGTTCCGCGAAGCGGCGATTCGCCGCGTACGAGACCCACACGATCGAGTTCGATGTCTTCCAGCGAGGCCGTCCGGGCGTCGAGCGGCCGTCTCAAGTCAAACTTTACCTACCAAACGGAGATCTCTACGGCGCTTTCGATGTCGCTCCGTTCTCGGATGAATCGCTCCGAAAGCGCAGTCGTCCGGCCGCGACCGCCCGGGTTCCAATCTCAGGGACTTTGATCACCCGCTATGGACTCTACGGACGGTGGAAAGCGGAAATCTGTTGGGATGTCGGCTCTGAGGTCTCGTGCCGCCGCGAACTGAAGTTCGTCGTTCGCTAGCGCACCACGAGTCTCGCTGGTACTGTTCGTCCGTATCCTTCCTGTATAATCCGCCTCCTCATGGGAGGTGTGGATGTCTAAGCTCAATTGGCTCGACCGGCAAGGACTTGCCTGGCTCGTCGTCGTCCTTTGCAGCGGCTTTTTCGCCGCCTCGTGCGCTACCGAAGAAGCGGGCAATAGCCTGATCTTCGCGTCGAGCGCGGACGCGACCACGCTCGACCCTCACAACACGACGGACAGCCAGTCGGACCAAGTGATCTGGATGCTCTACAACGCTTTGATTCGCTACGACGAGAACATGCAGTTCGTCCCCGATCTTGCGACGAGCTGGTCCGTGGCCGACGACGACCTCACCTGGACGTTCAACTTGCGCGAAGGCGTCCGCTTTCACGATGGCGTCCCCTTCGACGCTCACGCGGTGAAGGCCAATTTCGATCGCGTCCTCGACCCGGAACAGGGACACAACCGTCGGTCGTTGTTCATGCCCATCGAGCGCGTCGATGTTGTCGATGATTTTACGATGAACGTCGTCACCCGGTACCCCTTCGGCGCCTTCGAGCCGATGATGGCGCATGTCTCCGCGGTCATCGTCAGTCCGAAGATGGCAGCGGAGAAGGGGAAGGACTTCGGCTACTCGGCGGACGCGGTGTCGGGCACGGGTCCGTTCCGTGCGGTGAGGTGGCGAAAGGATCTCGAGCTCATCATAGAGCGCAACGACGACTACTGGGGCGATCCCGCGAAGCTCGACGAGATCATCTATCGTCCGATCCCGGAAGCCGCGTCGAGAATCATCGCGCTCGAGTCGGGCGACGTCGACGTCATCACGCACATCCCTCCGTCCGATTTGAGCCGGCTCGAGGAAGACCCGTTCGTGACCATCACCAAGACGCTCAGCATTGGCGCGCAACAGTTCCGCTTCCATTGCAAACGCGAGCCGTTTACGGACCCGCGAGTTCGTCAGGCTGTCTCCTACGCGATCGACCGCCGCTCCATCATCGACAACTTGATGCCGGGGATGGTGCAGGCGTCGACCGGACCTCTCACGCCGAGGATGCGGGGTCGTGCGGATCTCGGCGAGTTTCCGTACGATCCCGACAAAGCTCGAGCGCTCCTGACGGAAGCGGGATACCCCGATGGCTTCGAGACGACGATCAACACGACCGCGCGCTACAACATGGGTGTCGAGCTGGCGCAGGCGGTCGCGGCGCAGCTCGCCGAGGTCGGGATCCAGGCGGAGATCGAAGTGCTCGAATGGGGCTCTCTTCGCCAGTACTGGGGTGGTCTCCTGCCCGAGGATTGTCCGCTCGAAATTTTCATCATGGGAGCAGGGGCTTCGTCTGCGGACGCCGACTGGGGCCTGCGACCCATCTTTGCGACGCAGGAGCGTAACGAGAACAACTATGGCTTCTACTCGAATGAAGAGTTCGATGCGCTGATCATGGAGGCGATGCGCGAAGTCGACACCGAGAAACGTAACGCGCTCTACCATCGCGCTCAAGAGATCGTCTACTTGGAGGATCCGGGGGCGGTGTGGATGTACGACAATTTCCACGTCGTCGGGTCGCGCTCGAACGTTTCCGATCTGACGACGTCGCCTCTCGGATTGGTAACGTTCGAGCGAGCTTTCTTGACCCAGTAAGCTCGGGCTGCCGGAGACCTCGTGCTGCGCTACGTTTCTCGGCGGATTCTCGAGATGTTTCTGGCGTTGCTCGGGACGTCCATGCTCGTGTTCGTGATGATCCACATGATCCCGGGCGACCCCGCGCTTCTTCTCACGGGGCTGGAGGCGGGACCGGAAGTCGTGGAGCAAATGCGACGCGAGCTCGGGCTCGACCAACCGCTTTACAAGCAGTACTGGCGCTTTCTCGTAGGCGCGCTCCATGGAGACTTCGGAACCTCGATCCGAATGGGGGTACCCGTTCTGGAGGAGATCCTGGAGAGGCTGCCCTACACCCTCGCCATTGCGGTAGGCGGAACGATCCTGGCGACGCTTTTCGGCGTCACTACCGGCGTGATCGCGGCCGTGTACCACAACCGGTTCTGGGACGGTCTCGTGATGGTCATCGCCTTGCTCGCAGCCTCGACTCCGTCGTACTGGCTCGGGTTGATGTTGATGCTTTTGTTCTCATTGTGGCTCGGGTGGCTCCCGTCGATCGGCATCCGCACGCCCATGCACTATGTGCTGCCGATCGTCACGCTCGCGGGGCAGTCCGCCGGGATCATCTCGCGGATGACGCGCTCGGCGATGCTGGATGTGCTCGGCCAAGACTACGTTCGCGCCGCCCGCGCGCGCGGCGAGCGCGAGCGCGTCGTCGTCGTCCGCCACGCTCTCAAAAACGCGCTAATCCCCGTGCTGAGCATCGTCGGGCTGCGATTCGGGAACCTCCTCGCTGGCACCGTACTGGTCGAAAGCGTCTTCGCCATCCCGGGAGTGGGACGATTGCTGGTCGATGCCGTGTTGTGGCGTGACTACCCCATGATCCAAGGCACGATGCTCTTCGTCGCCGCCGTCTTCGTGGTCGTCAACACCGCCACCGACCTACTGTACGGCGTCGTCGACCCAAGAATCAGGGTAGGGAACCCAATAGGATGAAATCCGAAGCTCTCCGCCGTTTTAGACGCAACAAAGTCGCGGTCGCGAGCGCGCTCGTCATCATAGCGTTCATCGTCGCCGCCGCCTTTGCGCCGCTTCTCGCGCCCTACGGTCCGCTCGAGCAGGACTTGGCGAACAACTACGCGGGGCCGAGCCTGGAGCACCCGCTCGGAACCGACGACCTCGGCCGCGACACCCTCAGCCGGCTGTTCTATGGCTCGCGGGTTTCGCTCGGTATTGCTTTCACCAGCGTCGTCATCGGCGTCTTCGTCGGTGCGGTGCTCGGGCTCATCGCTGCCTACTTTGGCGGCATCGTCGATTCGGTCATCATGCGCGTCATGGACGTCATGCTCGCGCTACCCGGCATTCTTTTGGGCATCGCGATCGTCGTTGTTCTCGGCAACGGCGTCATCAACACCGTCATCGCCGTCGCCATCTTCTCGGTCCCGACGTTCGCGAGACTCGTTCGCGGTTCTGCGCTCGCGGTGCTGCAGCTCGACTACGTCATGGCGTCCCGATCCATCGGAGCCTCTGGCCTGCGCATCGTGCTCGGCCACGTCGTGCCGAACTCGCTCACACCGTTGATCGTCCAGAGCACGCTGCAGCTCGGCGTGGCGATTCTCATCGCGTCGGGTCTGTCGTTTCTCGGCCTCGGCGTCCAGCCGCCGAACCCCGAATGGGGCGCGATGTTGAGCAAGGGGAGAGAGCTCGTGCGTTCGACACCCGTCGCTGCGTTTGCCCCCGGAATGGCGATCACGATCCTGGTGCTCAGCTTCAGTCTCGTTGGTGACGGCCTTCGCGACGCTCTGGACCCCAAACTCAAGCACCGCTAGGGCTCGAGACTCGCTTTCACCGCGTTGGCTGGATCGGATGCCGTGAAGAGCCAAAGCTGAGCGTCTCCGTCGACGAGCGATGAGAGATTCGCATTTCCGATCGGCGTCGAGCCGGTGCGATCGGTGCCGAGCAAGGCGATGATGGGACCGCTGGCACTGCGTGCAAGCTTGATGTCGACGATCTCGGCGTCGAGCATGTCCGACAACTCTAGCTCATAGTGAAGCGTCTGCGTGGGCCGGTCGAGCCAGAGTCGGCCTCGAATCCTATCGCCCGCGACGCGAAACTCCTTGGACAACGAACACCGCGCCCGCCTCGCGAAGCTTCGCGACTTGAAACCCATCGTCTTTGGGAACGTGTCCTGCGAGCGCGACCGACCCCGCGGTCGTCGGCATGTCGAACGTGTCGTAGTTGTCCTTGAGAATGACCGGGATGCCGTGGAGCGGACCTCGCGATCCTCGCTCGCTTCGTTCGCGATCGAGCTGCGCTGCACTTTCGAGCGCGCCGGGGTTCAGGTAAATCATGCTATTGAGCTTCGGGCCGCGCCGATCGAACATCTCGATCCGCGCGAGGTACTGACGCACGAGATCGACCGAGGTGACGTCGCCCCGTTCCATAGCGGCTTGCAGCTCGGGAATCGACTTCTCGAACGCGTCGAATCGCTCGACCTGAGGTGCCAGAGCAGCGAGCACGAGCAAGAATGCCATCGTCATCGTTTACCTCCCATGACTGGTTTGCGGGCAATCAACTGCTGGGTCGACGTCGGAAATCCAAGAAGCATCAGGAACAAGTCGACGCCGGTGAAAAACGACAGCGTTAACACATTCGAGTAGTTGAAGATCTCGAAGACGCTGTGATGTCGAGTGAGAGCGTCCATCTTCATCGAGTTGCGAATGCTCATGTTCCATGCGGGCGCCGACGTCGTGGCCGTGTGGCGAACTATCTCCAGGCCGCTTCTTCGGGCGAGTGCGGCCAATGTCTCGCGCGAGAAAAGATGGAAGTGTCTGGGGAAGTGGGTCATGCCCCAGTTGTCTTTGAAGACGTAGCGAGCAGGCGCCGCAGTATCGGGCGTCTCGAAATACAAAACGCCTCCCGGAGCGAGGTGGTCGGACATCCACTGAAAGACTGCCTTCGGATCGATCACGTGCTCGATCACGTGGATGCCAATGATAGCGTCGAACCGCGCTTCGGTCTCGACGTTCTCGATGGCACCTTCGAAGAGACGAATGTCTTTCGAGCGAAGCGCCTTGCGCGTGGCGTCATCGAAGCAGATGTCGTTGGCGTAGAGCTCGATGGGGCAGGGGCTGATCTCGCCGAAATACTCGAGCTGCCTGCCCGAGCCGGCGCCGATTTCCAGCACTTTGGATCTGTCGTGTAAATTCCGCAAAACGTGCTTCATCCGTTGCTTATCGAAGACGTTGCGTTTGACCCAGGCAACGAGTCCCGACGGGTGGTACGCGGAGTCTTTGTTCTGGGTGAGGTAGTTCGCGTAGATCTTGTCGATGTCCTTTTCTTTGGGGCGCAGCGCCAAGTACCAATGACCGCAGCCGGCGCACTCCACGAAAGAAAAAGCGTTGTCGCACGTGCGAAACTCGATGTCGTGGCCTTCGAAAACGGTCTTGCTGGATGCCGGGTCGGTCCCGCAGACAGCGCAGGAGACCGGCTCGAGCTCGAGAACGATACCGCTTCCGATGCTCACGTCGTTTTGGGAACGATGACGAACAGGCGCACGGGCTCGCCGGTGGCGACGTCGTTGGCAGTGAGCTCGACATGAACGAGGCCGCCGTGGGTCCACGGAATCTCGAAGCGGTGTTCCTGTTTGGAAATGCGGACGGTCTCGACTGGCTCACCGTTGAGCCGCACGGCGACGTCGGTGCGGGCGGAGGGATTTCGCGTTCGGACGTTGAAGCGCACAACTTCAGCCGCGGGCCGCACGTTGAATCCCGCGGAGCCGGTCATCGCCGAACGCTTGGGCGGAGCCTTCATCGGCCAGTGGACTCCGTAGTCGGCGCGAGCTCTCAAGCTTTGGGGAAGCTGAGGCAACACGATGGCTCCCAAAACAGCGGCGACGACTCCCGCCGCCGTGAGGAGCCTCTTGTTGACGGGCCCGAAGCTCCCTGCGAGCACGACGGCAGCGAGGGCGACGAGGTGGGGCTCGATCGGTGCGCGCAGGCGCGGGCCGCCAAAGCCGGAGAGAGCGACGAGGCCCAGGTTGACCACGATCCATGCGAGAAGAAAGGTCGCTGCCGGCCTATTCCGTGCGAGAGCGACTCCGAGCGGCGCAAGGAGGAGGCAAACGATGAAGGCGATGTCGCCGAATAGATGGGTGGTCCATTTCGCAAACAATGCGCCTGTTTTCGTCGCGGCGCCGAGATAGATTTGCAGCAGCCGGCCTCCATTGACATGCAACACTGACCGCGTTGTCGTCCACCATTCACCGAGGGTTGTGACCGGAGCGTCCACAAACCCACCGATCAAGAGTGCGGCCGTCTCCGTCAGCGACGCGGGGTCGTCGCCTTCGAGGCCGTAGCGCTCGACAATGAAGATGCTGCCGTGGTTCTCGACGAACGTCGCTTGTCCCAGATGCCGCGTGAGCGCCACGCTGTAGGGAAGCGTTACAAAGAAGAAGCCGCCGAAAAGAGCGGCGACGATCCAAAGAGTCCTTCGCCGGTCGCGATGATAGATGCCGAGCAGTGCTCCTAGAACGGGAAGAACGTACATGGGTAGGGAACGCGTCAGGGTGGCGAGCCCGAAAACGACACCAGCGAGAGCGAAGTCCAGGGGGCGCGGTTCGGGGTGTCTCGATGCTGCGCGCACCAGCAGGACAAAAGCCAGGACGACGATGGGGACGTAGATAGATTCCTGCATGGTCGACCACACCGCGACGATGTTCGGAACCCAACACGCGTAGACGGCGGCCGCGATCAAGCCGGCACGCTCGGAGTGAAGCTGCCGCCCGAGGACGAACAACAAGGCGATCGTCAACGTCGAGAGAAAGACTTGGCCAACTTGAGCGTTGAACGGATAGCCGGGAAACAGGGCGAACAGCGAAAGAAAGACCGGGTAGGCGGGCGGGAGGACGTAGAAGCGTTGGTCGTACGAGGAGTGGCGTACCGCGTCGAACGTCCATCGCCACCCGTCACCGTCCTGGGCGAGAACCCTGCCTTTCAGCTCGTAGTGGTCCGGGTCGTCCCACTCGTAGCGCGGCTGTGACGTGGCGTGGAGCAGATACCCGATGCGGACGCCAAAGCCCAAAAGCACGATGAGTGAAAGGGCAAGAGCCGAGGGTCTACTCATTATCGTGTTGACGCGAGGATTGTATACTAGCCCCGGATCCGCATGACTACCGTAGCGTTCACGCCCAATCTTCAGCGTCATTTAGATTGTCCCGAGGTGACGGTCTCGGCGGAGACGGTTTCCCAGGCTCTGGATGCTGTCTTTCGCGACAACCCCCGGCTGCGTGGCTACGTCGTCGATGAGCAAGGACGTTTGCGACAACATGTGGCGGTGTTCGTCGGTGGAGAGTTGATTCGCGACCGTGTCCACCTCAGCGATTCGGTGGCCGCCGGACAAGATATTTTTGTGATGCAAGCTCTATCGGGGGGGTGAGACATGAGAGACCGATTGCTCGTTGGAACACGCAAAGGGCTGTTCGTGTTCGTTCGTGGAGACGATTTGAAATGGGAGCAACGCAGCGCGAGCTTCGTGGGCGATCCGGTGACCATGGTTCTCTCGGACCCGAGAGATGGGACGCTGTACGCTGCGCTCGACCTGGGCCACTACGGGCCGAAGCTGCGCCGTTCGGAGGACGAGGGTGAGTCGTGGACCGAGGTGGGTGTTCCCGAGTATCCGAAAGGCTCCGACAAGGCTCTCAAGATGATCTGGTGTCTCGAGAGTGCGGGAGACGATCGCCCCGAATCGCTGTGGGCGGGTACCGTGCCCGGCGGGTTGTTTCGCAGTGACGATCGGGGCGAAAGCTGGAAGCTCGATGTCGGGCTGTGGGAGAAGCCGGAGCGTGAAGCGTGGTTTGGTGGTGGCTACGACGACCCGGGGATCCATTCGGTGTGCGTTGACCCCAACGACAGTCGTCACATCGTCCTCGGCGTTTCTTGCGGCGGCGTTTGGATCTCGGAGGACGAAGGCGCTTCGTGGGCCTGTAGCACATCGGGGATGTACGCGGAGTACATGCCCCCGGAGCGACGCGAGGACGGCTCGATTCAAGATCCGCATCGCGTCGTGCAGTGCCGGGCCGCCACGGAGGTTCTCTGGGTCCAACACCACAACGGCGTGTTCCGCTCGACGAACAAAGGTGCAAGCTGGGAAGAGTTGAGCCCGTCGCCCTCGACGTGCCGAAAACACACCAGGTTGAGCGGCGGATCCACGGCAAGCTCGAAACTCGTCGACTCCTCGACCCAGGAGGCGAATTCCTGCGCCAGTTCGACGTGGCGCCGGATGTGGTGACGAAGTCCCTGCACGCCGTAGTGACGGATGACGAACCATAGTTTGAGGGCGCGAAACCGTCGACGACGGGCTCACTTTGGCTCACGCAGGACCAGGGCGATTCTTGGCGAACGCTGTCGAAGCACTTGCCGCCAATCTACTGCCTTCGTTTTGGGTGACACGAATGCAGATTCCCAAGGAGTGGAAGATCCCTGCAGCGCTTCAGCTCCGGTTGAGCGCCAACACCACCGGAAGACAAAGAGCCATGGTCGCTGAGGGGCATCTTCTTCTCGTCCTTCACGAGGTCCCACGCCACGGCCAGCGCGAAAGGCGAGGCGTGTACTTTTGGCGAGCCCCGGACGGTGCGTGGTGCTCGAGCGCCGAGTGTCAGGGCATCCCGACGTTGGCCGAGCACGTCAATGATTTCTCCCGTGCGGCGGACGAGCTCGAAGTCAAGTACCAGGAGGCCGTTCTCGCCAAGGACTATTTCGTCCTGCTGCAAGAGCTGGCTCCGATCCTCCGCACGGTGTCGAATATGTACTCGACTCTTCAATCGGCTCGCGAATCGGTTCCAGAGGTTCCCGCTCTCATCAGCGTGCGCGACACCGCGGGTGACGTGGTCCGCTCCTTGGAGCTGCTGCACTCGGACACGAAGAACGCGCTCGACTACGACATCGCAAAGAGCTCGGAAGAGCAAGCGATGTTGGGAGAGGAAGCAGTGCGCTCCGGCGTTCGACTGAACATCCTGGCGGCCATCTTTCTGCCGCTGTCGACGGTGACGGGAATGCTCGGCGTGAACCTGGCCCTCGGACTCGAGAGCGCTCCGATATGGGTTTCGTGGTGCCTGTTCGGGCTCGGGCTCGTCATCGGTCTCATCGTTCGCGGCTGGGTAATGCGCGGCGTGCCGCCTCAGATCATCAACCCGCGCGCGAGTGATGGAAGACGGCTCTAGCTTCTAGCCATCAGTTGCTTTCCAAATAGAATAGCTCGCGGGCGGGCTGGTAATACTGCCTCCTCGTGGGCTACATTACCCGCGCCATGGACAGACGAACGTTGCTGAGAACGGGCAGTATCGCCGTCGCCGGACTGGGTCTGGGAGGGTGCGCTGGCAAAACCCCGCAATCCGAACCCGTGAGACCGTCGACGGGTGGCGTCCGCCCGGCGCTGGATCTCGTGCCCGTCAATGCCTCTTGGGGGCGTGTGATCCATACGACGGTGGGTCTGAGACCCTACCGGGCCTCGGGGTTCATCGTGAAGCCCGAAAAGCTCGACCACAAGACCATCGTTCATGACTATGGCCATGGCGGAGGAGGGATGTCCCTCGCGTGGGGAACGGGCTACCTCGCGGCGGACATGGCTCTGGCTCATGGCTCGCGCCGCGCCGCCGTGATCGGATGCGGCGTGACGGGCTTGTGTGCAGCTCGCCAGCTCCAACGCCGCGGCTTCGACGTGACGATTTACGCCAAAGCCATTCCACCGCACACGATGTCGAACATGTCTCTGGCTCACTGGTCACCGGTCTCCCGCGTCGTTGCCGTCACCGGCCGCACCCCGCAATGGGATGAGCAGTTTCGTTTTGCGGCCGCGATTGCTTACCGGGAGCTTCAACTTCTCGGCGGCCGCGACTACGGTATCTCGTGGATCGACCGCTACGTGCCCATGGATGCGCCGCCTCCAGAGCGCGTCGATAGCGCGCGCGCGCTTCTACCGGCGTACCTCGAGACACGTCTCGACGTTCTTGGTCCCGGACAACACCCATTCCCGCTGCCGTATGCGACGCGCGAGAGCCATATGAAGTTCGAGCCAGCCATTTATCTCGACCGGCTCATGCGCGATGTCATCTTGTTCGGTGGTCGAATCGTCATTCGCGAGCTCGAGGCGCGTCGCGATCTGATGGCACTTCCCGAGACCCTCATCGTCAACTGCACCGGCCTCGGCTCCAGAGATCTGTTCGACGACCAAGAATTGATTCCGTTCAAGGGACAGCTCACGCTCTTGGCGCCGCAGCCCGAGGTGAATTATGAGACCGGCGGCGGACTCAGCAGCACGAGTGGTCATGCTGGAGTCTCGCTTCACATGACGCCGCGATCCGATGGGATCGCACTTGGCGGAACCGGTGAGCGCGACGAGTGGTCACTCGAGCCCAACGAGGAAGCGCGGCAACAGGTCGTTGATGGACACATCGAGCTGTTTTCCTCGATGCGTGCGCCTTGGCGGACAACCTAGGATGATCAGAGTATGAATAGACGTACGTTGCTAAGAACCGGCGGCATGGCTGCCCTTGGATTCGGTTTCGGCGCCTGTGCCGGAAAGTCGGCTCCCACCGAGCCCGTGATGCGAAGTGGTCCTCGCCCCCGTCCCGCGAACGATCTCGTGCCGGTGAACTGCTCCTGGGGTCGCGTTATTCACACCACGGTTGGACTGCGGCCGTTTCGAGAGTCTGGCTTTCGCGTCGAGCCGGAAAAGCTCGACGGCAAGACCATCATCCACAACTACGGCCATGGAGGCGGCGGGATGTCGCTCTCGTGGGGCACCGGCTACCTCGCCGCGGACATGGCGCTCGCCCACACCTCGCGCCGCGCCGCCGTACTCGGCTCGGGCGCTGTTGGAATTGCGGCAGCACGACAACTTCAGCGGCGCGGCTTTGATGTAACCATCTACGCGAAAGCGCTCCCGCCGCATACGACATCCAACATGTCGCTCGCCGGTTGGACACCGACGTCTCGAGTCATCACCACAACCCGGCGCACCCCGCAATGGGATGAGCAGTTTCGCTTTGCCGCCGAGCAAACCTACCGCGAGCTTCAGTTGATGAACGGACGTGATTACGGAGTCACCTGGATCGACCGCTACAGCGCCAGGGACGAGATCCCTCCGGAGCGCGTGGAAAGTTCCCGAAGACTTCTCCCGTCGCATCTGGACACCGGGCGAGAGGTCCTCGGCCCTGGCGAGCATCCCTTTCCGCTGAAATACGCCACGCGCGAGCGCAGAATGCGGATCGAGCCGTCGATTTTTCTCGACGCAATACTCCGCGATTTCATGTTGTTCGGAGGACGCACCGTTATCCGGGAATTCTCGAGCCCGCGCGACCTCATGTCTCTCAGCGAGACTCTCATCGTCAATTCGACCGGTCTCGGCTCGAAAGACCTGTTCGATGACCAGGAGATGACGCCCTACAAAGGACAGCTCACTCTGCTCGCGCCACAATCGGATGTGAACTACGGAACCGGCGGCGGTCTGCACTCCACGAGTGGCGAGACGGGTGTAGGCCTCCACATGACGCCGCGACGCGACGGTATTGCTCTCGGTGGAACCGCCGAGAAGGGTGAGTGGTCGATGGAGCCGAACGAAGAAGCGCGACAGCAAATCGTCGACGGCCACATCGAGTTCTACAACGCAATGCGACGACCTTGGAGAACTACGTAGACGATGGATCGACGAACGCTACTCAAAACTGGCACCATGGCCGCGCTCGGGTTGGGACTAGGTTGCGCCGGCAAATCACAACAGACCGTGCCGGGCGCGCCGCCGATGCCCGGGGGCCCGCGCCCTCGTCCCGCGAACGATCTCATCCCGGTGGATGCATCCTGGGGCAAAGTCATCCATACCACCGTCGGTCTGAGACCCTTTCGGGACTCCGGGTTTCGCGTCGAGCCGCAAAAGCTCGACGGCAAGACCGTCATCCATAACTACGGCCACGGCGGCGGTGGCATGTCGCTTTCCTGGGGTACCGGTTCTCTGGCGGCGGACATGGCGCTCGCGCACACCTCGCGTCGCGCCGCCGTTCTCGGCTCGGGCGCCGTAGGCTTGGCGGCTGCACGACAGCTCCAGCGGCGCGGCTTCGACGTGACGATCTACACAAAGGCGCTTCCGCCGCACACGACGTCGAATATGTCGTGGGCCGGCTGGACTCCCTCGTCGAGCGTCGTCACGACGACCAAGCGTACCCCGCAGTGGGACGAACAGTTTCGAGCTGCCGCTACCATCGCGTACCGTGAGCTGCAGCTTTTGAACGGTCGCGACTACGGCGTAACTTGGATCGACAGCTACAGCACGACCGACGAGGTTCCGCCCGAGCGCATGCGGGGCACTCGCGCGCCGCTCATGCCGGAAAGCCTTCGGACCGGCCGAGAGGTTCTTGGCCCGGATGAGCATCCGTTCCCACTGCGATACGCGATTCGAACCTCCACGATGCGCATCGAGCCCGCAATCTTCCTCGATGCCACGTTGCGAGACTTTCGTTTGTTCGGCGGCGGCACCGTCATCCGCGAGTTGTCGACCGAGCGCGATTTGATGTCTCTTGCCGAAACCCTCATCGTCAACTGCACCGGCCTCGGCTCGCGTGATTTGTTCCGGGATCAAGAGATGACTCCGATCAAAGGGCAGCTCACGTTGCTCGCCCCGCAAGACGGCGTCAACTACTCTACGTTCGGTGGCCTATCCACGACGAGCGGCGAGCCTGGCATCGGCCTCCACATGATGCCGCGACGCGATGGCATCGCTCTGGGCGGAACCGCGGAGCGCGGCGAATGGTCTATGGATCCTAACGAGGAAAAGCGGAAGAACATCGTTGAAGGTCACGCCGAGCTCTACAACGCGATGCGCGCACCGTGGAGAACGATGTAACCCCAAAAGGAGTCTCATGAGCAACGAAGCAGCTATCGGAGAAGTCAAAGAACTGACGGAGCAGTTGATTGCGTCTTTCAACGGGAAGAAATTGGATTCCTATTTAGGAGCGATGACCGACGACGTCCAGGCCTACGGGGGCGTGGGCTCACCGCTTCGCTTCGACGACAAACTTCTAGCTCAAAATCGGATCGAGACGCCGGCCGTCGCGGACGAGGGAGCGTCCGAGGGCTGCCACACGAAGGTCTGCGACTGGAAGCTGTGGACTCGAACGTCACCGACGATGGCGACTTTCGGGGACACGTCGACCTCGACGCCGGCGCCGAAGTTAATGCCCCAACGGTTCTCGCTCGCATTAGCCAGGGCGCCGGCTTCGAGCACCACGCGCGCGACCTCGATCACAGGAAGACCCAGGCCACCAATACCCAGACTCACCGGTTGCACCGCGTTGAAGCGCACGCGGGGTAAGTAGCTCAGCCCGCCTGAGGCCACAAAACGGGCGTTGCCCCCAGTACGGGCTTTGATGTTGACCGACAGTGGAAACAATCGCTGGACGTTGACGGAGCCAATCCCAACATCGAGAACCGCGGTCGCGGGGGGGAGACCGGGTATCACATCGAAATCGGCCGTGAATCGCGGCCCTGTCGAGTCGATGTTGAAATTGATCGTGTCGATCCGGCCCTCGATGGCCACGTGCTCGTTGAAAAAGTAGGAGACTCCGCCACCGAACGCGAAGCTGCCGTTGGCTTTGAGCAGAAAATCACCGCTCTGGCGGATGTTGCCGCCGGGAATGTCGGGAATGTCGATGTCCGTGCTGAAAACAAATTGCTGCTCGAACGTTGGCGCCGTCCAGCCTCCGAGAATCGAAACTTCCCAACCTTGCGCTTGGGCTTCGACCGTCGAGCCGAGAACGGACACGAGAATAGAAACAATCGCGATTTTCTTCAAGAACTCTCCATACTCTCCGCGTGCGCGGGACGCCACATTGTGTCGATAACGTACGCCAAAGGGATCGGTTCGCCGCCCCATTGCGCCTTACCTTCCCAACCCTCGAGATCGATGTTGGCAAGGGGCCTATTGGGTAGTTTAGCAGGTGGCGGAGCTTCGTCGATGACCCATCCGCGCGGGTGCGTGAAGCGGAACTCACCGTCCGCGAGCCTCTCCACACGATAATCGCCGTCGTGAACCATGTGATGGTGGTAGTGGCACAAGTTGCAGAGGTTGTTGAGTTTCGTCTCACCTCCCTCCGCCCAGAATTTGATGTGGTGGGCCTGCACGTACCTGCTATGACAACCCGGCCACACGCAGGTCGGGTCGCGTGCATCGAGCGCCCGGCGCAGCGCCGGAGGAATCTTCCGCGTTTTGCGTCCGACATCGAGCACGTTCCCTTTCGCATCGTGTCTCATCTCCACGACGGAGGCGTCGCACGCGATACGTCTCGACGTCTCCGCGGAAACGCCTATCCCGCCCTCCAGTGCAGATTGACCCGGCTGTTGTGGATCTGCCAGCACCTGCTCGTCGACATGCACGACGACCTGGTAGCGGTCGGCGCTGTTGCCGGGGTCGAGCTCGGCCTTCAACGCCGCTTCTGAGATGAGCTTCAGGGCTTCCATGCGACGGTGCTCGAGCGGTCGCTCGGTGTCTTTGCGGTAGACGACGTCCGACGCGGCTTCTAGTGCTTTGAGAAACACCGCGCCGATTTCCGAGGGTAATCTGCCCTTGAGGATCAACATCCCGTCTTCGTCTTCGAACGTCGAGAGGCTCCCGTGGTCCTGTTGGAAGTTGGCGTGCTCTTTTTCGGCCTGCAGGTCCACTTTGCGCCACGCGCGAACGATGCGTTCGACTTGACCGGCTGTTCCGCCGAGAGCAATCTCCAGCAATTCTTTTTCGTTCTCGGGTGTGGCTACCCGGGTGACAGCGCGCACTTTCGAATAGGAGATCTTGCCCTGGCTCATTGACTCGCTGATGAGCGGCAGCTCGCCCAACGCCCGGGCAACCCGGATTTTTTCTCGGGCTGCGCCGGCGCTGAGACCGATCCGCCAGGACAGCCAATGCGCGCACGACTTGAGACCGGGGTCCGCCCAGCCGCCAATCTCGTCGAACTCCCGCAGCAGCACCAACAGCCTGTAGGTGGCCGCCTGGAGCTGCGCCGACAGCGCGGCAATCTCGTCGCCAAGCTCATCGCCTCGGATGTGCTCCGCGCTGTAGGTGGGTTGCCGCATCGGCACCATGCTGAATGGAATTGGCCCTGGTTGGGAGTGCATTTCCATGTTATCCATGAGGTGGATCTTAGGTGTAATATATGGATAAAGTCAAATCAGACAGCCAGCTAACCTCTTTATCTTGAGGCGCTTGGACGGATTTTTTTGTTTCTTTTTTACCCGTTCAGCGCAATAGCTGAGGCCACTGCTCGACGAGCTTCGTGCCAATCACCGAGAAAACTCCGCCGCGCGCGTGGGATCGAACGCGGGGTTGGGTGTCGGCATCTGCGCGCCGACGTTCCGCCTCCATCGGCGAAGCGCCTGGCGCAGGACGAACGCTTGGTCCGGCATCGTTTCCGCGAGGTCGTTGCTCTCGCCCGGATCGTCTTTCAAGTTGTAGAGCTCGAGGTGCTCGTCCTCGTAGAACTCGATGAGCTTGAGATCGCCTCTGCGGATGGCGCCGTACGGCGTGGCGCCACCGGGGTGGTAATGAGGGTAGTGCCAGTAGAGGGCGTCGCGATCGAGCGTCTCGCCACCGCGTAGAAGCGCCACCAGGCTCTCGCCGTCGACGTCTTTCGTTGGCGCGGAGCGGATCCCGGCCATCTCGGCGATGGTGAGATAAAAGTCGGTGCTGATGACGGGTACGTCGACGACGCGTCCTGGCTCGGTGACTTTGGGCCAGCGGATGGTGAGGGGGACTCGCACGCCGCCTTCGTAGCTCGAGCCCTTGCCCTCGCGCAGCGGCGCATTGGAGGTGATCGGTCCCCACTCCGACAAATCGAGAGTGAGCCCCCCGTTGTCACCGGTAAAGATGACCACGGTCTCGTCGTCAATCTTCAAGCGCTCTAGCAGCGCCAGTATCCGTCCGACGCCTTCGTCGAGGCTTTCAAGCATCGACGCATAGCCGGGATTGCGATGGTTCTCTCCGGCCGTCTTGGCGGTGTATTTCGCGAGCTTATCGGCTTTCGGCTCGATCGGGGTGTGGACGGTGTAGTAAGGAAGGTACAAAAGAAAGCGCCGCTTCTCGTGCTCCTCGATGAAATCGAGCGCTTCGTTCGTGAGGCGGTCGGTCAGGTACTCGCCCTCAGGTCCTTCCTCGAGGGTCGGGATCTCGTACGGGGCATGGTAGGACGGCGGTTGACCGCGGTCGTCGCCGGCGATATTGATGTCGAAACCATGGGCTTCCGGACGGTCATGGCCGAGGTGCCACTTGCCGATCGAGATGGTGTCGTATCCGGCGCGGGCAAGCACTTCGGTGAAGGTGGTCTCTTCCGGGAGCAGTCGATGAGTCCAGTCGGGGATCCGCAACCGGGCCCAGGGTCGCGCGTGCCCATGAATCCAGTCGGTCACGTGCAAACGGGCGGGGTATTTTCCGGTCAGAACGCTCGCGCGCGTGGGGGAGCACACCGTGGTCGCGGCGTAAGCGTTCGTGAAGCGGACGCTGCTGGCGGCGAGCGCGTCGATGTTGGGAGTCTCGTAGAAGTCACTCCCCATGAAACCGACGTCGGTCCAACCCAGGTCGTCGACTAAGATGAAAACGAAATTGGGTGCCGACTGAGCCGCGAGCGGTGCCGCCGCACCGATGAACCCGGCGATGAGAAACATTCCGATAGCGCGCACGAGCGCCAGCATTCCATGGAGCACGGACGTCGTCAACCTCGACGAGCTTGCCTCCAATCGAACGTTGTGGGACCCTTCGCGCCGAGGTCGACGATGAAACACCTTTTCGCCTTTCTATTCGTTTCGTCAGCCGCGTTCGCGGACACCACCGGCGAGCTTCTTTCTCGGTGGGTCGCATTGGATGCGCCCCTAGGTCATGAGCACTTCGCGACCGACCGGCTCGTTGCGAGCCTTCCGGGGTGGGAGCGGGACGACAACGGGAACTTGCTCCGGCGGGTGGGGTCGGGTGAGCTTCGCCGAGTCGTCGCGTGTGGGCTCGACGGGCACGGGTACGTCGTCAGTCAGATTCGGGACGATGGGTACTTGCGGCTGCATCGCATCGGACGCGGTCCTCGTCACCCACTTTGGGATCAAGCTCACGAGGGCCAGCAGGTTCGCATCCTCGGGCAGACTGGACCACTCGTTGGCGTGACCGGCGTGGCGAACGGACACTTCGCCTCCCAACATCGACACGAAACCTCCGTCGTGACCGCCGACCACCTCTGGCTCGACGTAGGCGCGGAGTCGGGGGAAGAAGTCGCCTCGATCGGCATTCGACTTCTCGACCCGGTGGTGCGACACCTTCCGCCTTGGAGTTATGCCGATGAGGTGGCTGGGCCTGGTACGGGTGCGCGCGTCGGTTGTGCCGCGGTCGCGGCTGCCTCCCAAGGGGAGGTTGCATCGGGCGAGACGATCTTCTTGATGACGACCCAGCACCATTTTGGCTGGGTCGGTCTCGGCGGCGCAGTGGCTCGACTCGGGCGTGTCGATGAAGTGACGATCGTCGGCGACGGCGAGGGGAGTCGGCGAAATGAGCTCGTCCATATCGATTCCCAGCGCCGGCTCGGGCCTGTCTTTCACCGTGCGGGTGTTGAGTCGCTTCGTTGGCTCGCTCCGGCCGTCGCAGATGCTGGAACGTTGGTCGAGCGCATGACGGTTGCGGAAGCGGATGCGCTCCTTGCGGCGGTGGCTGATAGTGCGGGTCTCCGCGCCGACAGTAGCTCGGCATGGCTCGGGGCACCCGCACCGGCGCCGCTCCGTTCGATGGATGCCGGCAGTGGCGACGAGAAGGAAGTCGCGTCTCTACTGAAGCGGCTCACCGAAACGAGCGCGGTTACCGGCCACGAGCCACCCGTCCAGAGAATTGTCGTCGACGCGATGCCGAGTTGGGCGCGCGCTGCCGCTCAGGTCGACGAGCTAGGCAACACCTGGGTGGAGATGGGGCCCGATAGCCCCGACGGGAAGACCGACGTTTTTATCGCGCACATGGACGAAGTCGGGTATGACATCGAGTCGATCGCTCCGAGCGGGATTGTGGCGCTGCGCCGACGCGGGGGCACCGTGGCATCCGCGTGGGAGGGTCAGCCCGCCAAGCTGCAGCTCGAAAGCGGCGACGAACTCGCTGGGGTCTTCCTCACTCGGGACTCCGCCGAGCAGAAGCGACCGGAGCAGATGGGTGCGTGGTTCGGCATGGATGCGGCGGAGCTTGAGACGCGTGGGGTTCGCCTGGGTCTCGGGGTCACGGGGTACAAAGAAGGCCATCGTATCGGGGCCCATCGGTTCACCGCGCGATCGCTCGACGATCGTGCGGGCACGACAGCGCTTCTCATGGCTCTGAACCGCATCGACCCGAGCACTCTCGATCGTCGCGTCATCTTTGCCTGGTCGGTCCAGGAGGAGGGAGGACTCGTCGGTGCCGGGGCCTTGGCCGAGCGCTTCGGCGCCGAGACGCGGCAAGTCTTTAGCGTCGATACCTTCGTTTCCTCGGATACTCCGCTCGAGTCGCCTCACTTCGCGTACGCGCCTTTGGGCGCGGGCCCGGTGCTGCGTGCGATCGAAAATTCCAGCTTGGCGCCGCCCGCCGAACGCGAGCGAGTGCTGGCCCTAGCGAGCTCCGCCGGCATACCGCTACAGCTCGGACTCACGCAGGGAGGTACCGACGGAACGATGTTCACATTTTGGGGCGCGGCCAATGCCGGATTGTCGTGGCCCGGCCGATACAGCCATTCGCCCGCCGAAGTTCTCGATTTGAGAGATCTGGCCGGATTACATCAGTTGATAAGGTTGCTTGCCGAATCTAGCTTGGATTGACTACTTCGTCGTACGAGATTCTCCAGATCGTCGAGCCACCGTCGTCGGTGACCAACAGCGACCCGTCGGCTAGTTGCAGCAACCCGACCGGCCGACCCCACACTTCGCGCTTGGTGGGATCCAACATCCACCCGTTAAGGAAGCTTTCCGGGCCCGACGTGGGCTCGGCGTCTTTGAACGGGATGAACACCACTTCGTAGCCAATGCGCTCTGCACGGTTCCACGAGCCGTGGAGTGCGAGAAACATCCCGTCGCGATACTTCTCTGGAAACTGGTCGCCCGTGTAGAAAAGAATGTCGAGCACGGCGACGTGAGAGCCGAGCAGCACATCTGGGTACAGCGTGCTCGCGACTTCGGCGGGATCGATATCGTCGTGACGCGGCTCCCGGTGCGGGCCGATGTAGGCATTGGGCCATCCGTAGTGTCCACCCTCTTCGATCTTCACCACGTAGTCAGGAACGAGATCGTCGCCGAGGCCGTCCCGCTCCTGGACCGCGGCCCAAAGATCCTGGGTGCGCGGATAGAAGCGCAGACCAATGGTGTTCCGAAGCCCCGTCGCCACGGTTTCATGGCCGGTGCCGTCCGGGTTGTAGCGATGGAGAGCGGCTCGTCGTGGATCTTCACCCTGGTCGATATTCGATCCCGAGCCGACGGTCACGTAAAGCTTCGATCGGTCGTCGTTGAATAGCAACGTGCGCGTCCAGTGGCCGTTGCCGAGCCCTTCGTAAGAGATAATCTCGTCGCCGCCGCCGGTGACTTTCATGGTCGTTGCGTCGTAGCGATAGCGTTTCACCGATTCCGGCTCGGCGACGTAGAGCCATCCATCGTGGAGCTCCAGCCCGTAGGGCCGGTGAAGCTCGTCGATGATTTTCGTTTTCGCGCCATCCTTCAGCACATAGACGGCGCCGTTGGACTTGTCACGATCGCCACTATCGGAGAGAAGGATCTCGCCGGAATCTCCGTGCATCATGTAGCGGGGCACGTTGAACCCGCTCATGTAGGGCTCGCTCTTGAATCCCGACGGCAGGCGCAGCTCGGCGCCCTCCGGCCGGGAGACGACTTGCGAACGGTTCCGGGCTGAGTCGGTGTGGAACGGCTCGGGAAGCTCTTTCCAGTTGACGGGGCGATCGTTCGTGGGTTTTTGGGCAACCGCGCTCCCACTGACGATGACGAGGGCGGCCAAGGCGACAAACGTGTGTTGAATCATGGCATCATCATTATAAGTCGGTGCGGGTGTTAATGGCGGGGGCCGACTCGAGTGGTGGGTCTGGCCCGAACCGCGGACTGGGGTGGTTGACGCTGCGGCGCTCGCTCGTTTAACATACATTCTTCCCGTGGGTTGTTCCTACCGTTCTGTTTCCCCCCGGACGATCAAGAAGAATGGCGGCAACGCGATGCAATCGAATTCTCTCTGCCGCCCCTGACGAGAGCTTCGGGCAACGACATTGACGAAAACAATTCTCATCACCGGCGGTGCCGGATTCATCGGCAGTAATTTCGTCCACTATCTGACGCGTAAGCGTCCAGATTGGAAACTCACTAATCTCGATAAGTTGACCTACGCGGGTAACCCGGAGAACCTCGACGGGCTCGACCCGAACGTCGATTATCGTTTCGTCCATGGTGATATCTGTCAAAAGGAGATCGTGGAACCGCTCGTTCGAGAGGCCGATGTCGTCGTGAATTTCGCGGCGGAGACGCACGTCGACCGCTCAATCGAGAGCGCCGGGGACTTCATTTTGACCGACGTTTACGGGACGTACGTGCTTCTGGAAGCTTGTCGCCGCTATCCCAAGCCTCGTCTCTTTGTTCAGATCTCGACCGATGAGGTTTACGGTACGGTTGCATCTGGGTCGTCGACCGAAAAGGACCCGATAGCACCGCGCAATCCTTACTCCGCGAGCAAGGCGGCCGCAGACCGGCTAGCCTATTCGTACTATACGACCTATGACATCCCGGTTATCGTCACTCGGGCGTCGAACAACTACGGGCCACGACAGTACCCTGAGAAGATCATCCCGTTATTCGTGACCAACGCTCTGGAGGACCGGGCTCTGCCGATGTACGGGGACGGCCGGCAGATTCGAGACTGGCTCCACGTCGACGATCACTGCGCTGCGATCGAGCTCCTCATGGAGCAAGGGCAGCCGGGTGAAACCTATAACGTCGGTGGCGGCACGGAAGTCGAGAACATCGAGCTCACCAAGCGCATCCTGAAGCTTATGGATAAACCCGAAACTCTCATTCAGCGCGTGAGTGACCGGCCGGGACACGATCGCCGCTACAGTCTCGATACCGCCAAGCTGAAGGCTCTCGGTTGGAAACCATCGGTCTCGTTCGATGTGGGTTTGGAACAGACGATCGAATGGTACACGAAGAACACGGAGTGGTGGCGCCGGATCAAGTCTCGAAGTGACGAGTACCGTCGTTTCCACAAGCAGCAATATGGAACAGACTCCAAGATCGGCGGAACGAACGCCGAGTCGATGAGTTGATTGGCGTAGTTGGACGTCGGGTCATTGGATAGAGGCGACTCCCCGAGGCCCAGCGAGAATCAGATACAATGCGGCCCGTCCGCGTTCGTACCGTTTCGAGCGTCGTTCAGGATGAGGTGGATCATGTCAAGCCAGCCTACTCGAGCTCCGAAACCCCGCCGATCGAGTTGGAGTCGGCGTCAGTTTGTTGGCAGTGGCGCAATCGCGTCGCTGTTAGCAGCGCTTGGGTTCGGAAAATCCGCTAGCGGCTCAGCGCTTCGGCGTGCGGATGCGGCCGATAGCATCTATACGCGCTTGCTCGGCGTTCGGCCGCATCTGCCCGGGCACGGGCACACCACGGTTGTTGGCGGCTCGCGCATGCCGCCCGAAGTCATGCGGGCGATGGCGGAGGCCAACGAGGAGTTCGTCGACATGCACGAGCTTTTCGACGCCGCGGGCCGGCGGTTGGCGGAAGTCACGCGAGCCGAAGCCGGTCTCGTGACTTCAGGCTCGTTCGCCTCGCTCATCCTCGGAGCGGCAGCATGCCTCACCGGGACGGACCAAGACCGCATCGTTGCGCTTCCGCACCCGACGTGGCCCAAGCGGGAGTGCTTGATGCAAACCGCTCACCGGATCTCGTACGACCGCGCGTTTCGAGCTGCTGGCATGGAGATCGTCGAGGCCGAATCGCGCGAAGACTTCAAAAACGCTATCAACGAGAACACTGCGATGATCTGTGGTCTCGCGAGTTGGGAGCGAAAGCCGGACCACACGCCAGACATCATGCTTCCCGAGGAGATCATCGCCATTGGCAAGGGCGCTGGCGTGCCGGTGTTCATCGACACCGCGTCGGAGCTCCCGCCCGCGGAGAACTTGACCCGCCATGTGAAGATGGGCGCTGACCTCGTGGCCATTAGCGGCGGCAAAGGGATTCGTGGTCCTCAGGGAACGGGTATTCTGGTGGGTCGCGCCGATTTGATCGAAGCGGCTTCGCTGCATGCGTTTCCCCACTCGAACTTGGGTCGCGGCATGAAAGTCGGCAAGGAGGAGGTCATCGGGCTCATCGTCGCGCTCAACCGATTCCTCGAGCTCGACCACGCCGCCTACCAGGAAGAGTGGACGCGCAATGCGAAGTACTTGAGTGACCGGCTCCAGGGCATTGACGGGCTGAAGGCAGAGTATGTTCGGGGCCTGATGACGCCTCTTGGGTACGACGCCGTCCGACTCACGTGGGATCAGAAACGCATCCCGCTGACTCCGGACGAAGCACGGCAAAGACTTCGGGACGGATCGCCCCGCATCATTTACGCGGGCGATCTGTTCATCACCCGCAATCTGGAAAACGGCGAGGAGGTCGTCGTTGCGCGACGCCTTCGCGAATTTTTTGCGCAAGAAGCTTCACGAGGAGGCCAAGATGCCTGAAAAACTAGCTCTAACGCGTCGTCAAATACTCCGCTCGAGTCTCGCGCTACCTTTCGCCGCCGTGTCGACGGGTGCCGAGGCGGCCGCATTCGATACTGCGCCCATTTATCAGCGGCTCGGTGTCAAGACCTACATCAATGCGTATGGCACGCTGACGACTCTGACCGGAACCTTGATGCTCCCTCAGGTCAAACAGGCCATGGAGGAAGCGTCGCAAAACTTCGTGATGATCCACGACCTTCAGGCCAAAGTCGGAAAGCGTCTTGCAGAGATCACCGGTGCGGAGGGCGCTTTCGTCACCGCAGGCGCGTCGGCGTCGTTGTGTCTCGCGACGTGCGCCGTGACCACCGGCGGTGATGCCGAGAAAATGGATCAGCTTCCTCACCTCGACGGCCCTATCGAGATGAAGAGCGAGATCATTATCCAGAAGATTCATCGTGGCTCCTACGACCACGCGTTTCGAATGGTTGGCGTCCGGCTCGTCGAGGTCGAGACCGAGGAGGAGTTGCGGGCGGCGATCGGACCCAAGACCGCGGCGCTCGCCATGGTGCTGAGCCACAATTCGCTTGGGCACAAGGTCTCGCTCGAGAAGATGATCGCGATCGCTCACGAGGCTGACCTGCCGCTTATCCTCGACGCCGCCGCGGAGCTTCCGCCGGTCGAAAACCTTACCAAGTTCGTCGGCATGGGGGCCGACCTCGTGGCTTTCAGTGGCGGCAAGAACCTGCGCGGGCCTCAGTGCTCCGGTTTGCTCCTCGGAAAAAAAGAGCTCATTGAGGCGGCCTACGCGAACAGCGCTCCACACAACCATTTCGCGCGGATTGCGAAAGTAGGCAAAGAAGAGATCGTGGGTCTTCTCCGAGCCGTCGAGGTTTACGCGAACGAGCGCGACCACAAGGCCGAGCGCGAAGAGCACCACGCGATGCTCGAGCGCGTCCGTCAGCGACTCGAAGGGCTCCGGACCGTCGTCACAGAGTACGCGACCAATGACGACTATTCGCATTCGCCGCGGCTGACGGTGCAGTGGGATGAGAGCGCACTCGGGCTGAAGCTCGACGACGTCATGACCGAGCTACGAGACGGTGAGCCTGGGATCATTGCCACCAACATGGAGCGGTACCGACCGGCCTGGAAAGGCGTCGGAATCTTTCCATACAACTTGCAACCCGGCGAGGAGATGATCGTCGCCGATCGGCTCCGAGAGATTCTCGGGCGCCGGGCGTAGGGGATAGCGTATGAATCGAAGAGAGTTCCTCGGGACTTCTATGGTGGGTGGTATGGCGGGTGGCCCGCTGGTCGGGGCGGGATCTGCCGAGTCGACCCAGCAAGACCCAACGATTCCGCGCGAGCCGATCACGAGTGGCACGGGTGGCGTGTCGTACGACGTGGACGTCACCATCGAGCGCAAGCGCCCCGGAAAGCCTCATGCCGGCAAGGTGCTCGCGGCCATCCAACCTCACTGTGATGACGTTCCGATCTTTGCTGGCGGGACGGTGTTGAAGCTGATCGACGAAGGCTATAGCGGAATCCTGATCAACTTGTCCGACGATTCGATGGCAGGAGTCGGCCCGTCGATCGGTGACATCACGCTCAAAAACGAGAACGATACCGTCGAGGTTGCGAAACGCCTCGGCCTGGACGAGGTCTTCTTTCTCAACTACCCCAACCACAATATGGACGGTTGGTCCGTGCTCGAGATGCGTGCTCGGCTGATCTTCATCTTTCG
>CAMYKY010000134.1:0-5710 GCA_947259165.1 uncultured Acidobacteriota bacterium
ACGATCCTCGTGATAGTAATCGATGTATAACCGGGCGAGTCGGAGGAGGTGCCGCTCGCTCAGCACGACGACGTATTCGAGCATCTCTCGACGAAAACTAACGATCCAGCGCTCAGCGGTTCCGTTCTGCCACGGGCTGCGAAAAGACGTGCGCACGGGCTTTGAACCCATCGCTTTGATGGACTCGACCACCGCAGAGCTGAAGATCGAGTCGCGATCGAAGATGAGATATTTCGGAGCCGTATCCGTACGGAAACGCCTCGCGTAGTTGCTGTATAACCCACGCCGCCGTCGGGTGGAAGGTGGCGTTGAAGTGAACAATGTGTCGACGGCCGTGCTCGATGACGAACAAGCCGTACAGGAGTCGGAGCGAAGCCGTCGGCACTGTGAACAAATCCATCGCGGCGATGTCGTCCTTGTGGTTGCGCAAGAAAGCGACCCAGCGCTTCACGTAATCGGGCTCGGCTGGGCGACGCGGCAGGTAACGCGATACCGTCATCTCCGAGACAAGGAATCCGAGCTTCGTGAGCTCCGCGTGGATACGCGGCGCGCCCCAGCCGTCTTGCACCATCGTGCGGATGAGCCGACGAATCTCGACATCAATCCGAGGCCGGCCTGGATAGCGTCTGCTTGAGATCCGAGTCCAGTATCGTCGGAATCGATCCCGATTCCACCGCGCGACCGTGTCGGCGTTGACGATGACCAAGCGGCTCGCCCACGCCGGCCACGAGCTTCGGAGCGCAACCCAGAAGGCCCGGTCGATGTCTCCGAGGAGTGGACGCGGCCGCTCCTTCTTGAGCGCCATCACTTGCTGCCGCAGCGCAAGGTTTTCCATCACGAGGTTGGCCCGGCGTCGACAGATCGCGCGCAGCGCGCGGGCGCCGAGTGAGACGAGGAAGATGAGAACACGGAGCATAACGCCGGAGTGTCCTCCGCCCTCGGCACGATCTCAAGTGCAGGGCCGCGCTCTTTGGCCAATTCGAGAACGGCGCGCAAGTCTTTGATTTCAAACACGGACGCATTTTGATGAGGCACAGGATAGTCTCGAGCCTTCCACCGGAAAGCAACGTGGTGGCAAGGCTTTGGAAGGTGCCGACCGAGCTGGCACCATCGGTGTCAGCCTGGGCGGCGCGCTCGTTGCTTGCGCGGTACCTGCTCGACAAGCGGGTCGGATTCCGGCCGTCGACGCGCTACGTCACGATGCGTTACGTCACGATGCGTTGCATCGCAGCGGTGAGCGCCTCATCGAGGCCCTCCGTGTTGGGCCCACCACCTTGAGCGACAGCAGGGGAGCCGCCGCCACGCCCGTCAACAGCGCCGATGGCCCCGCGGATGAGAGCGCCCATGTCGGCGCCAACATCCTCGGATCGCGCGAACACGAGATGCGCTCGCCGATGGGCAACGGAGCCGAGCAGCACGATGCGGCCGCTCGTTTCGACGAGTCGCGTTGCCAGAGCTCGGAGCTGCGTGGGGTCGAGATCGGAACACCGTTTGGCCAGGACGCGCATGCTGCCGTGCTCCGTGGACTCGTCCATCCAAGACTCGGCTTCTGTCGAGAGCGTCTGACTCCTGAGCTTCCGAAGCTCCTTTCCCATCGACTTGCGCTCGTCTTGAAGGCGAGCCGCCGTATCGACCAGGCCGGCCTCGGTGCTGCTCAATACGCTCGTGAGTGAGCGAATTCTCGAGACGGTGTCACGGTAGTCCGCGATAGCTCGCCCGCCGCAAAGGAAAACGATTCGAGAGCCTCCCTTGATCTTTTCGCTGCTTCGCACAACGATCGGGGCGACCTCGCTGCTCGATCGGGGGTGAGTCCCACAGCACGCTTGTTGATCGAACCCGTCGATCTCGACGATGCGCAGGGCGTCTCCTGCAGGTGGAGGCTTCCTCAGCTCGAGCTCTCGGGCTTCGTCTCGGCTGACGATACGGCTTCGAATTGAGACGCCGCGGCGCGCGACATCGTTCGCGGCTCGCTCTGCGCGCTCGATGTCGTCAACCGTCAGCGGCGATTTGTCTAGGTCGATGGTCGAGACGTTGGCTCCGAGATGAAACGAAGTTGTTTGGGCGCCCGATGTGGTCGCGAAGGCCGCGGAGAGAATGTGCTGCCCCGAGTGCTGTTGCATGTGGTCACGGCGTCGGTCGGCGTCGATCTCGCAGTGCACGCGCGTGGCGCCTGGAACTGTCTCAACCACGTGGAGCACCGCGTCGTCGTCGGTCTCGAGGATCTTCGTCACCGGGACGCCGTCGATCGTTCCCAGGTCGAACGGTTGTCCGCCCGACTCGGGGTAGAAATAGGTTTCTGCGAAAATCAGCGCAGGTCCGTCCTGGGTCTCGCGGATCTCGACGATGTCGGCTTCGAACGAGCTCGTGTAGGGATCCTGCAAGTACAGCCGGCGCGTCATGAAAAATATTTGGCTCCCGACGCGGTATTGAACAGGACCACCGTCTCGTCACGTTGGAGCCAGTGCGCGCGAACGAGTCTCTCGAGAGCTGCAAAGCACGCTCCGGCTTCGGGACATGCGAGAACGCCCGTCGTTTGGCTCAGCCGGCGAGCTCCTTCGAGAAGCTCGTCATCACTCACCGCGACAGCGCATCCGGCCGACTCTCTCAGGCCTCTCAAAATGATGAAGTCTCCGAGTGCTTTGGGCACGCGAACGCCGGGTGCGACGGTTTGCGCGTTGTCCCAAAAAGCACACTCGTCCGCGCCTTCGTCCATGGCTCGTGCGATGGGTGCGCAGCCAGTCGACTGCACCGATACCATGCGGGGCCGGTGCGAGTCGGTCCAGCCGAGCGCTTCCATCTCGTCGAACGCTTTCCAAAGCCCGATGAGCCCTGTCCCACCCCCAGTGGGGTAGAGGATCACGTTCGGCAGCCGGCCACCGAGTTGCTCGTAGAGCTCGTAGCCCATCGTCTTTTTACCCTCGACACGGTACGGCTCTTTCAGCGTGGACAGATCGTACCAACCTCTTTGTTGGCACTGCTGGGCCACCACCCGGCCGGCGTCACCGATGAGCCCGTCGACATAGCTCACGTCGGCGCCTAGCGCCTCCGCTTCGAGCGCAGTGGCGCGTGGCGCGTCGCGGGGCAACACGACGTGCGCGGAAACGCCCACGGCTGCAGCATACGCCGCCAAAGCGGCGCCTGCGTTACCCGCCGACGGGGTCGCAAGCTCGCGTGCGCCGAGGGCGAGTGCCATCGATACGGCGACGGCCATACCCCGCGATTTGAAACTCGCTGTGGGGTTCACGGACTCATCTTTGATGAACAGTTGCTCGAGGCCGAGCTCGTCACCAAGCCGCCGGGCGCGCACCAGGGGAGTGCCCCCTTCGCCGAGCGAAACGATGCAAGCAGGGTCTCGGACCGGAAGGACTTCGTGATACCGCCACAGATCGAACGGACGCGTTTTGATCGCCGCAGGCGTGAAGTCCGCGCGGATGCGCTCGATATCGTAGCGTGCGAGCAACGGCGCGCCGACTCTAGAAAGATGCTGTATCTCGGCGGGGTCGTACCGTTCGCCGGTACGGGAACACTCGAGATGGGAAAGACAGGACATGTTCTTCACACGGTCATCAGTTCCTGTTCTTTTTTCTTCACGATCTCGTCTACCTGTTTCACGTGCGCATCGGTCAGTTCCTGCACCTCTTTCAAAGCGCGTTTCTCGTCATCTTCCGAGATGTCTTTATTCTTGAGCATCTTCTTGAGGTGGTCGTTGGTGTCTCGGCGGACTTGGCGTACGGCAGTTCGGCCGTCCTCGGCCATTTTCCCGACTTGTTTAACGAGGATTTTGCGACGTTCTTCAGTCAGCGGCGGGATGGGGATACGAAGGATCTTGCCGTCGTTAGCCGGGTTCAGGTCGAGCTCCGAGGAGAGAATCGCCTTTTCCACGACCTCGAGCATGGGAGGCTCCCATGGCTGCACGGTAATGAGGTTGGCTTCGGGTACCGCGAGGTTAGCGACTTGATTGAGAGGCGTTGGCGTCCCGTAGTAGTCGACTTTGACACTGTCGAAAAGCGACAGGGATGCGCGACCTGTGCGGACGGAGCTCAGCTCTTTACGAAGGTGCTCGATGGATTTTTCCATCCGCTGCTGGGCGTCGTTCATGAGCTCTTTGACCATCCAATCCCTCCTTCGTCACTCGACTCGTGTCCCGATCTTTTCGCCGGTCACGACGCGCTTCATGTTGCCGTGCTGCTTCACGTCGAAGACGATGATCGGAAGCGAGTTGTCCAAACACAGCGAGATGGCCGTGGTATCCATGACCCTGAGACCTTTTTCGAGCACTTCCATATACGTGATGCGCTCGAAGAACTCGGCCGACGGGTCTTTCTCCGGATCGGCGGAATAGATACCCGCTACCCTCGTGCCCTTTAGAATGATGTCAGCTTTGATTTCCATCGCTCTGAGAGCTGCGGCCGTGTCAGTGGAGAAATAGGGGTTTCCCGTCCCGGCCGCAAAGATCACGAGCCGCCCCTTCTCCAGATGGCGCATCGCGCGCCGCCGGATAAACGGCTCCGCAATTTCACGCATCTCGATCGCCGACATGACGCGAGTTCGAGTGCCACGTTTCTCTAGAGCGTCCTGGAGTGCCACCGCGTTGATCACGGTTGCCAGCATACCCATATGATCTGCGGCGACGCGATCCATGCCGCGCGCGGACGGGGCGATACCTCGGAAAATGTTCCCGCCGCCGATAACGACCGAAGTCTGTACGCCGAGAGCGTGAACTTGATGGAGCTCCTCGGCCATCGATGAGCAGACGTCCGGATCGATCCCGAACGACTTCTCCCCCATCAGAACCTCGCCGGATAGTTTTACGAGAACGCGCTTGAACGCGGGCTTGTCGGCCATGCGGGCAGGAGAGTACTAGCAGGGTGCCAAAAAAAGCAACTCCGCCTCCTCGTGTCCCATTGCCGGTCCGCTCGAGCTAGACTGTTTCGCCGCGCTCGAACCGAACGAATCGGCGAACTTGAATGTTTTCCTTGAGCACTGCGACCTTGGACTTCAGGTACTCGTCGACTGTTTGGTCCGGGTTCTTGATGTACGGTTGCTCCATCAAAACGTTCTCGGAGTAGAACTTCGAGAGCTTGCCTTCGACAATCTTTTCAACGACGTTCGGGGGTTTGCCCGCTGCCTCCGCTTGGCTCTTGAGGATATCGCGCTCTTTGTCGAGGGCGTCGGTGGGAACCTCGTCACGACGCACCCAGCGCGGCAATGCGGGCGAAGCCGCCGCAACCTGCATGGCCAAATCGCGGACGAGCTCTTTGAACTCATCGGTGTTCGCGACGAAGTCGGTCTCGCAATTCACCTCGATGAGCACGCCGACGCGACCCCCGGTATGAATGTACGAGCCGACGGCGCCTTCACTGGTCGAGCGCCCCGATTTCTTCTCTGCGGCAGCTTGTCCCTTCTTGCGGAGGATGGTGACGGCTTCCTCTAGATCCCCGTTGGCCTCTTGAAGTGCTTTCTTGCATTCCATGAGACCTGAGCCAGTCTTTTCTCGGAGCTCTTTGACTTGTTGCGCGGAAATAGTGCTCATGATTTTGCCTCTTTCAAGAATTGGGCGAAGTTCCAAGAGTGTTTCTTCGGGATCGGAGAGACGAGCGTCTCCGCCCGAGAAATACTCGATGAAAAGCGAGTCGAGCTAGACGGGAGGAATGGTTGCCGGGGCCTTTTCTTCTGGAGTCGGCTGCGCTGAATCGTTCGCGGGCTTTTG
>CAMYKY010000134.1:5731-16960 GCA_947259165.1 uncultured Acidobacteriota bacterium
GCTGGCTCCGTCGGCTCTGCCGCACCTTTGTCGTCGTCGTCGGGCTCGTCCGAAGGACCGGCTCCTCCGTCCGCCGGCGCTGCGCTCGCTTCCGGCGTTGCGGGCTTGTTCATGTCCCGCCCGGCCATGACTGCGTCCGCGATGCGCGACGTGAACAACTTGATTGCTCTCAGAGCGTCGTCGTTGCCGGGGATGACGAAGTCGACCACGTCGGGGTCACAGTTCGTGTCCACAATGCCGATAACGGGGATACCGAGCTTGCGCGCCTCGTGGACCGCGATTTCTTCGCGATTCGCATCCACCACGAACACCGCATGCGGCAGTCCACCCATGTCCAGAATTCCTCGCAAGTTCTTGTCGAGGCGTTTGCGCTCTTTGTCGAGTCGCGAGAGCTCTTTTTTCGAGAGCTCTTCGAAGCGCCCCTCTTCCATCATTGCCGTGAGCTCGCGAAGCCGGGCGATGCTCTTTTCGATGGTCACGAAGTTTGTGAGGAGCCCGCCAAGCCAACGCTGATTCACATAGTACATCCCCGCGCGCTGTGCTTCCTCCGCGACGACCTCCTGGGCCTGCCTCTTCGTCCCGATGAACAGGATCTTCTTCCCCTCGACGCCGAGCTGTGTTGCGAACTTGAGGGCCTCTTTGAAGAGTTTGAGCGTTTTCTGGAGATCGACGATGTAAATACCGTTGCGTTCGCCGAAGATATATTCGCGCATCTTCGGATTCCAGCGTTTGGTCTGGTGCCCGAAATGCACGCCTGCTTCGAGCAACTCTTTCATCGTAATCGAAGACAAAAAATCCTCCTACCGCTTGGAGTACTGGAATCGCTTGCGGGCGCCAGGCTGGCCGTATTTCTTGCGTTCCTTGATGCGCGCGTCGCGCGTCAGGAAGCCACCCTTTTTGAGCTTGCCGCGAAGCTCTTGGTTGAAATCACACAGGGCTCGGCTGATACCGAGTCGCACGGCCCACGCTTGTCCCGTGGACCCGCCGCCCGCGATGTTGGCGTAAATATCGAATTTGTCGGACGTTTCCGTAAGTGCCAGAGGCTGTTTCAGGATCATCTTCAACGCATCGCTCGGGAAATAATCCTCGATCGTACGCTTGTTGATCGTGATTTGACCGGTTCCGGGACGGAGGTACACGCGCGCGATCGATGATTTGCGCTTGCCGGTGCCGTAGTGCTGGATCTTATTAGATGTTGCCAAGGTCCTTCATTCTCCTTAACTAAATCGACCTGAGTCGACCCGAGAAACCCGGAAGAAGGGATCACCGTCGGTGCCAAGCAGACACGGACGAACTCGAGGAATCGACACGCTTAGCGGGGCACGCGAGTCTTCAACTCGAGCGGGGAGGGCTTTTGCGCCTCATGAGGATGCTCGGACCCACGGTAGACCTTCAACTTCTTGTACTGCGCGCGCCCCAGCTTGTTTTTCGGAAGCATTCCGCGCACTGCCGCCTCGATGATGCGCTCGGGGAACGTCTCTCGCAGCTTCTCGACTCGAGTCTCACGAATTCCACCAGGGTATCCCGTGTGGCGGTAGTAGGCTTTGTCTTGCTCTTTATTGCCGGTCAGTACGATCTTGTCAGCGTTGACTACAATAACGTGATCTCCGGTATCGAGAAACGGCGCGTATTCTGGCTTGTCTTTTCCCGTCAAGACCGATGCGATGCGACTCGCCAGGCGACCGAGAATCTGGCCGTTGGCATCGACGACGTGCCATTCGCGGCGAACGTCGTCTTTTTTAATGAAAGTGGTCGGCATTGGCCTCTCGTGGTTAACAGAAAAAAATATGGGCGACACGGATCGCCCAAACGCCTAATTTAAGTATCGTTACAGGAATTGTCAAGGGAAATCCCCGCGGAGCGGCGGCGAGAGGCACGCCCAGCCGGATTCGAGAGATGGATTCGGGTCGGCCCTCTCGATGTGCTTGCCTCGGGTTTGACGTTCCAGGTAGGCAAATTGGCGCTCGTCTCTTCAAGTATTGCTTTAGGGCTCCACGCGCCAAGGTTGGACCGCCTTGGGACCGGATTTTCAACCAAAATAGGGAAAAAATCCGCCCGAGAATGTCGGGATGGCGGCGCAAGATGTGGGGGCCAGGGTAACCAGCTGCCCCCTTCTGTTGAGGTTGGACCCCCAAACAGAGCTAGTTGGACTCAGCTTTGGGGGGAAAACCCACCAAAAAGTATTGACGAAAGTCGAGCGGTCACTCATAATAACTCAAAGAATCCCAAACAGTTGTGCCTATTTTTTTTCTTGACAAGCCGTTTCTTTATACCGTACGCTCATAAAGTACTTTAACATTCTCCGGGTAAGTATCTTTGATTACAGGTTGAGCTAGGGAGCTTGGACCCATGGGTCTCTTCGGTAAGAAGAAAAATCTCGTCGGACTTGACATCGGGTCAAGTTCCGTCAAAGCGGTCGAGATGAAGCCCGGCAAGGGTGAGACCTGGCAGCTCACAACCATTGGGCTCGAGTATCTTCCCCAAGAAGCTATCGTCGACGGTCAGATCATGGACTCGACGTCGGTGATCGACGCGATCCAAAGACTGTTTTCCGAGTACCGCATCAAGACCCAGGACGTTGCTACATCTATTAGTGGAAGCTCGGTCATCGTCAAGAAGATCCAGCTTCCGTCCATGAGCGAACAGGAGCTTGCCGAGTCGATCCACTGGGAAGCGGAGCAATACATTCCGTTCGACATCCAGGAAGTCAACCTGGATTACCAGGTTCTCGACCCTGGGGCCGCCGGCGGCAACATGGACATTCTTCTCGTCGCGGCCAAGAAGGACAAGATCAACGACTACCAGAGCGTTATCAACCAGGCGGGGCGCAATCCCATCGTGATGGACGTCGATGCGTTTGCCCTTCAAAACGCCTACGAGATGAACTACGGAGTCGAGCCGGGCCGGGTCGTGGCGATGGCAAACATCGGAGCGAGCCAGGCCAACATCAATGTTGTACGCGGCGATACATCGATTTTCACCCGCGACATCACCACGATTGGCGGCAACCAGTTCACCGAGGCGATTCAAAAGGACCTAAACGTCAGCTTCGAGCAGGCCGAGAACATGAAGCAAGGTCACGGGGATAACGCCGAAGCGGTCGCCGGGATTGTGCAATCGGTGACGGAGTCGGTTCTGATGGAAGTCCAGAAGACGTTCGACTTCTTCAAGGCGACGACGTCTGAAGACCGCATCGATCGTGTCGTTTTGAGTGGTGGTAGTGCACGCATCCCGGGTCTCTCCGACGCGATGTCAGAGCGATTCGACAGCCGCGTCGAAATATTCAATCCGTTCCAAAACGTCACCTACAATCCCAAAGACTTCGATGCCGAGTTTCTCGAAGAGGTCGGCCCTGCCTGCGCGATCGCAGTGGGTCTGGCGATGAGAAAGGCGGGTGAGTAATGATCCGTGTCAACCTTCTAGGAACGAAGGAGCCGTCGTCAGCCGGGCCCGCTATCGAGCCTGGTTTCAGTGGCGGCGAATCGTCAGAGAAAAAAGGAATTGTTGCAGGCGTCGCCATTATGGGGCTGGCTATTGGCGCGATTGCCGTGCAGTTCCTCTCAGCGACTCGGACTCTCAATCAACTGGACGAGGAAATCAATCAGCTCACCCAGGAAAAGGCTCGACTAGCGCCCATCATTGCGCAGGTCGAGGAATACCAGGCCAAACTCGCGGAGCTCGAAGAGAAGGAACGTCTCATCGAGCGGCTCAAGAGCGAGCGTGAGGGGCCGGTCCGCATGCTCAACGCCCTTTCCGCCGAGCTCCCGGATTTCGTGTGGTTGACGGAGCTGACGCAACGTGCCGGGATGGTGACCATCGACGGCATGGCCGCTTCTCTCGTGAGCGTCGCCGACTACATTCGCAAACTGGAAGACAGCGACTGGTTTCAAAACGTCGAGCTAGTGGATGCGTCGGTCAGCCGCAGGCTCGAACAGGAATTTACCGAATTTCAACTTCGAACCCAGATCGTATCGCCCTCGAGCCCGACTCCCGGGCCCGCCGGTGGAGCTGGCGCGCCGGCCGGCGCGCGCTGAGGAGACGTGAATCATGGGTAGGTTGGGTTTTGGAGCACAAATCACGGTTTTCGCGATTCTAGGCGCGATCCTCTACGGCATCTTTTACATGTGGTTCTACTCTCCGATGCAAATCGAGATCGAGGAGAAGACGACGACGCGTCGAAATCTGCAGGCCGAAGTCGAAAACGCAAAGACGACGGCGGCAAGGCTTCCGGAGTTCCGTCGCGAGGTCGAGCGCAAGGAAGCGACGTTGCAGGCGTTGTCCCGCATTCTTCCGAGTCAAAAAGAGGTGGATGACCTTCTTCGGAAGGTACAGCAACTCGCTGCCGAATCGAGTCTCGACGTCCTCCGCTTTAAGCCCGAAGCGACGAGACCCCAGGATTTCTACGCGGAGTGGCCCATCACTCTCGATCTCGATGGGAGCTACCACAACCTCGCGTATTTTTTCGACCGTTTGAGTCGTCTCTCACGCATCGTGAACGTGACGAATCTGAACATCGATTCGAAGGCCGATCCCACAGTATCGTCCACCATCAGTGCCAGCTGCACCGCGACCACCTACGTTTTCATCGAGTCAGCAAGTGCGGGTGCAGCCCCAACTGGTCAATAGACAAGACCAAGAGCCTATGAAGCTAACCCTGACCATGCTTCAATCGCGCGAGGTACGAGCCATGCGGTCTCGAATTCTGCTCGGAAGCTTTGCGCTCGTGCCCTTCCTGTTTGTTGGGATGGCTCTGGCGCAAGCCGAGGACCCTCAAGCCGCGCAGCCCGGCGGCGAGACCCAGACCGAACAGGGCGCCGAGAGTGCCGCTCCGGACACGCCAGTTCCCGAGATTCCTCAGGGAATCGAGATCACCGAGGGCTCGGGGTATCGATATGAATCCCAAGGGCGACGCGACCCGTTCATCAGCCTCGCGTTGGGCCTCAACGTGTTGCCGCCGGATGAAAGGCCTCCGGGCTTACAAGGAATGCTCATTCAGGAAGTCAGCCTACGAGGAATTGTCAAGACGGTTGACGGTCACATTGCCATGATTCAAGGAACCGACAACAAGAGCTACTTTGCGAGAGCCGGCGAACGGCTCTACGACGGGAACATCCAAGACATTGACGACGAGAAGGTCGTCTTTCGGCAAGAGATCAACGATCCCTTGCGCATCGAGAAATTCCAGCAAGTCGAAAAAACGCTTCATCCGGTGGAGGAGCAACGATGAAAGCTTCGAGATCACCACTCCGTCCCCTACTACTCATCGTGCTCATGGCCGTGATCCAGGTGACGGCAGTGTCAGCCCAAGTCGAAAGGGCGGCTGACGCCTCCCTCGCGACCGTCAGAGCGGTTCGCTTCCATGTCGAGCCGGGTCAGACGCGAGTGTGGTTGGAGACGACCGGGGCGGTTCTGTACACGCACTACAGCCCCGATCCCATGACGCTGGTTGTTGATCTGCCAGGCGTCGATGTCTCAACGCTGCCTGATCGCACCGTTGTCGGTAGTCGCGAGGTCGAATCGATCCTCGTGACGAGCCTCGACGGTGTGAATGGTAAGCGACTCTCGCGCGTCGAGATCAAGCTCGCTACCATCGCTCCCTATCAGATCTCCGGTTCCGAGCAAGCTCTCAATGTTGTCTTCGATGGAAGCGACATTCCTGAGCCTGCCGAGATGCCCGCGCCTGTAGCGCAGACGCGTTCGAGCTCTCCCGAGACGATGGTGTCGGAGCTCAACGCGCAGGCGGCACCCGCGCTAGCGGAGCCGACCGCCCCGGCGGACGAGATCCGCTCCGAGCTTGCCTCGGACACGATTCGAGAAGAGCCGATCGCACCGCCTCCGGCTCCGTCGCACCCGGCGTCCGCCATCAGCAGTATCTCGCACGAGCTTCTCGGAGATGTCCTCAGGGTTCACGTGGGAGCCGATGGCCGACTCAACTATACGAGCTTCGCGCTCGACGGACCTCGGCGACTGGTCTTCGACTTCAACGGCGTCCTCAACACCGTCCCGAGAGCCGCCGTCAATATCGAACAGGTGGGCGTTTCGCGTGTTCGCGTGGCTCAGTTCCGAAGCGCGGACCCGCAAATCACGCGAGTCGTGTTCGACCTTGACGACGATATCCCGTACCGCGCCACGGAACAGCATGGAGGACTCGAGATAGCGTTTGCGCGATCGGACGTCAGCTTGGCGCGCGCGGCGCCGCTCGCATCGATGCAGGCAGACGACGCGTCGGCATCGACGAGCCTCGACACACCAGACACACCAGACACACCAGACGCCGAAGCTCAACAAGACATCCTGGTTCAAGACGCCGCTGCATTCGACGCGTCGCGACCGGTGACGAAGCTAACGGCGAACGAGGACGGGGCCTACTTGGTCCGGGATGCCTCGTTCACGCCGGAAGATGGCGGCTCCTTTGCGTCGGTCACTTTGACCGCGCAGGACCTATCGCTCGCTGACCCGGGACCCGCGATGCTCCCGGCTCCTCCTCCTCCGCAAGAGCCGCAATCCGGAATCCCCCGAGGTTCCTCGGTGACGAGTGGCAACCTCGGTGAGACCGAATACACCGGTGAGCTCATCAGCCTCGATTTCAAAGACGGGGACATTCAAGACATTTTCCGGCTGTTCGCGGACATCAGCGGGTTGAACATCGTCGTTCAACCTGGTGTGACGGGACGAATCACACTCAAACTTACGGAAGTCCCGTGGGACCAGGCGCTCGAGCTCATTCTCAAGACGAACAAGCTCGGCTTCATCGTCGAGGGGAACGTCATCCGCATTGCCCCGCTTTCCGAACTTGCGACTGAGGAAGCCGAAAAGCGCCGACTTGCTGAAGAGCAGGCTCTCGCAGGAGACCTATTTACACAAACGAGGGTGCTCTCGTACGCGAAGGCGTCCGAAATCATGCCTCTTTTACAGCGGAACCTCTCTCCGCGCGGCGACATCGTCACCGACGAGCGCACGAATACCGTCATCTTCACCGACCTTGCCGGTGGTATCGCTGCGATTAACGAACTCATTGACTCGCTCGACACACCGATCCCCGGCGTCGAAATCGAGGCTCGTATCGTCGTGACGACGAGAACGTTCGCACGACAACTCGGCGTTCAGTGGGGTTTCACGAGCAATCAGACGCAGGCTCTCGGCAACACCACCGAGCTCACCTTCCCGAACCGTGTCCAACTCGACGGACAAGGTATCGGATCGACGGCAGAGAACAACTTCCAAGTCCCCGGGGTCCCGACGGGCGGTCTCGCGCCGCCGACGTTCACCGAGGGCCCGACCCAGGTGCAACGCGGCTACGCGATCAACTTGCCTTTCGCGGGTGCCCCGACTGGCGCCGTTGGATTGTCGCTCGGCAGCATCACCGGTGCGTTCAATATCGACGCCGCCATCTCCGCAGCCGAGCGCCGCGGTCAAGTCCGAATTATCTCGGCTCCTAAGATCATCACCCAGAACAACAAGCAGGCCGAGATCAAGCAAGGTACGACATTCCCCGTCCAGGTAGTCGCGAACAACACGATCACCGTACAGTTCAAAGACGCCGTGCTCGAATTGCTGGTGACGCCGCAGATTACATCGGCCGACACCATCATTCTCGACCTCGAAGTGAACAACGACTCGCTCGATTTCGGGCGTTCGGTCAACGGTATCCCCAGTATCGTGACCCAGTCGGCCACGACTCAAGTGCTCGTCGCGGACGGATCGACCACCGTCATCGGCGGCGTTTTCGTCAACACGTCGCAGTTGGAGGAACAATACGTGCCGCTACTGCACAAGATTCCCGTACTCGGTTATCTGTTCAAGACCAAGAACGTGGACACTCGGAACGAGGAACTCCTGATCTTCTTGACACCTCGTATTCGCAAGGACACGGTGTAGGGAGGAGAATCGATGAGGCTCAACAGAGACTTGGCTTCACGCATCCTGGTGAGGAAGCCCCGTTGGATTATTCCCGTGATTGCGCTCGCCCAACTCACCGCGTGCGGCGCAACGAGAACGGAAGACGACGACACGACCAATACGTTCGTCCGAGTCAACCAGATGCGCGCTGCGGACGGGGACCAGGGAGACGACCTCTTCTCCGACGTGTGCATCCTCAACGAGGCGGTGCCGCCGAGCTGCACCGTGACCAATGACAATGCGGAAGTCCTGTTACAAGGGCAGCCGAAGGATCTCACCCAGCCGCTGAGCGCGGTTCAGGACATCGTTTTTACTCGCTACCGCGTGACCTACATCCGGGCGGATGGACGCAATGTACCCGGTGTCGACGTCCCTCACCCGTTCGATGGAGCGGCGAACTTTCGAGTCTCAGCCGACGGTATCGAATTCGCCCGCGTCTTTATGATTGTGCGCCCTCAGGCGAAGCTCGAGTCGCCGTTGAAGGAGATGCAGTTTGGTGGGGGAGCGCAGGTCCTCTCGGTTCTTGCCCGGGTCGACTTCTTCGGAACCGACATCGCTGGGCGTCAGCTTCAGGTCACCGGGACCCTCAACATCACGTTTGCGGATTTCGCGGACGCCAACTAGCGAGGAGCGACATGAGTATCCAACGAAGACAGACTCCTTCCGCGCTGGGGGGAGCCATGTTACCCAAAAGGCTCTTGTTCACCGCGTTCGCCGGCCTTCTCACGATGGCCGTCGCGTGCACGCTCGATAATCCCGAGGCGGGGGACCTTTCGGGGCCCTCGGAGCTGGGTACGAGTATCGAGCTCAGGGCGGTACCGGACTCGCTCGTCTCCGATGGGTTCTCGAGCTCCATCATCGAGGCGGTCGTCCGTAATGCCAACGGTGAGCGCGTGGCCGGCCGAACCGTGAATTTCGACATCACCACGCCTGGCGCCGGGAGCTTCCTCGATCTGGGCAACCTCGCGCCGGTCAACGGAGCGCGACCCGCCGCGGGCGGTGTCGAGTCGGGGCCCTCTTCTGCCGTCACCGATGGAAACGGCGTGGCCCGAGTTCGCTATTGGGCTCCGTTCCGAACCGACCAGGAGAATGACACGTCGGTCATCATCACCGGACGGCAACAGTCGACGAATTTCGCCAACCAAACGAACCGTCAAGTGGAGATCTTCCTCCGGGCGGCGAATCGCCCCAGTTTTCCAGGATCTGCTACTTGCGGTTTCATCGTCGAGCCGAACAAGGCGTTCTACTTCCCGGGAGAGGGCATCGCGTTCACTGCGACGCAGCTCACGGGGTCCGAGACTTGTACAGGGAACGAGATCGCTCGGTATGAGTGGAACATCTACGAGGCACCACCGGTCTACAAGGCGGGCCGGGAAATCGTGCACGCTTTCGACGTAGCTGGCTCATACACTGTGGAACTCGTAACGACAGAGGCGGTTACCGGCTGTCAGGAGCTGTGCGACGTTCCCATTCTTGTCGTTTCTCCATAATCTACAAGCATTTCGAGGGCGGAGCGAGCTTCGCTCCGCCCTCATTTTGTTTTAGGATGGCATAGGCGCTTCATGAGCCGTATCGAAGAGCTCGAAAAAAAACTTGCCGCCGACCCGAACTCTCGTATCTTCGTGCAACTTGCGGAGGAGTATCGGAAGCAAGGGCTCCTCGACAATGCTATCGAGATCTGCGAACAGGGGCTGACCAAGCACCCGCAATACCCTTCGGCTCGGGTCGCCCTGGGACGGGCTCTACTGGAAGCGAAAACGTACGACCGTGCTTGCGAGGAGTTCGAGTCCGTCCTTGCCCAGATTCCCGACAACATTCTCGCCAACAAATTCCTGGGCGAGACGTACCATCGTCTCGGCCGCTACGACGAAGCCATCCAGAAGTATCAGATCGCGCAGACGCTTTCCCCTGAAGACATGGACCTCGAAGGCCAGATCGAAGCGGTGAAAGCGGAAATGGCGGCGGGAGGCCCCCCACCGCCGCCGCCGGAGCCGGCCGACGAGGCCGCGCCCACAGATCGGCCCCACTCTGCGTCCGCGAGCCCCACGGACACACCCATGGGGGTGCCGGTAGCTCCTCCTTCGGCGGCGGCAGCGGAACCGCTGGAGCCGACGCTAGTCGACACCCGTGTCACCCCCGATACGCGGACGACGCCTCCCGTACCTCCGGTGCCCGACGAGCTGATGGCCCAGGAGGAAGCAGCACCGCCTCAGGAGGATTTGGCGCCGATCCCACTCGTCGACGTCGACGAGCCCATGGTCTTGGAGGGACCCGCGTACAGCAAGGTCACGTCCGAATCCGAGCCGCCACCCTTGGAGCCGGTTCCGATCGTCTCTTCCACGGAGGCGTTCGACATGACGCCGCCTCTATCCGCGGCACCAGCTACGCCGCCGGCCCCACCCGAGGCCGTGGAGCCGCCACCGCCACCGCCACCGCCACCGCCGCTGGAACCACCACCGCTAGAACCACCGAAGACCGAGACCGCTCTACCGCCGCTGGACGACGTGCCGTCGGCTTTCGAGACTCCGTTCGTGGAGTCAGCCACTTTTGAGCCTCCGCCCGTCGACCCGGCCCCGATCGAGGTCGCGGCAACAGACGCGAGTACGGGCGGCGACATCGAGACTCCTACCATGGCCGAGCTGTATGCCGCTCAGGGGCATTTCGACAAAGCGGTTCTCGTCTATAGAAATCTGTTCGTTCTCGACCCAAATGAGACAAAATACCTGGAACGAATCGAAGAGCTCGAAATGCTAGCGAATGCGTCAGCAGCGTCTGCAACTGTTACGCCCGGAGGCCGCGTCGAGCCCGGTGGTGACGCCCACTCGGACGCGAATACGCGCGACACGATTGGAGTGCTCGAACAATGGCTCGACGTCATTCGCCGATCGCGGGGGACTTGATTTGGTCTTTACGGAAGTCCTAGAAAAGGTGGCGTCCCAGCTCGAAGGGTGTCTCGGACTCGTCGTCATGGGAATGGATGGGATTCCCATCGATCGATACATGCCCGATGCGCCCCCGTCGACTACGACGCCCAATTTCGACATGCTGGCGACCGAAAGCACGACGCTCCTGCGCTCCACGCGTCAGGCGGCCGAAGAGGTTAGCGCTGGTCCGCTGCGCGAGCTGATCTTCATGACCGACCAGGTCGTCGTTCTGTCCATGGCGATTACCGAGGAGTACGTACTCTTCGGAGCGGTCCAGAGCCGCCCCGATACCGTCCAGCACGGTCTCGAGAGCGATTCCGCGCTCGGTGTGAGTCTGGGGGTCGAAGAAGATCTCGGCGCGTCGCACGCCGTCGGCCGCCGCCCGCAGGAAAAAATCACAGCCCGG
>CAMYKY010000135.1 GCA_947259165.1 uncultured Acidobacteriota bacterium
ACTGTGATTCAACGTTCTCCTGCTGCAGAGAATTCCCCCTCACTCGACGCGCTTCGCGCGTCGACCTCTCCCCCAGGGGGGAGAGGTTAATTGAATCAATAACCTCTCCCCCCCTGGGGGAGAGGTCGGCGGCGCGCCAGCGCCGGCGGGTGAGGGGGTGCGTCTGTGGCGTTTTTCCAACCCCCGCGGAAGTTTTTGTGGGGATTCATCAGGGACAGGTACATTTTTCGCCGCGCGACGACGGAAAAATGTACCTGTCCCCTTTTTGTCTCCGTATACCGTATGCCGTTAGCCATTACTTTGCACGCGGAAGCTTTCCCGTTCGTTTGAGGGCCAGCCAGAGGGCTTCCGTCACCTCTTTTATGGTGCCGGTGGCGCTGACGGTGACGTAGCGGTCGGGGTCTTTTTTGGCCAATTGGGCGTAGCCTTTGCGGACGCGTTGGTGGAAGGCGAGCTCTTCTTCCTCGAAGCGGCCCTCTCGGCCGTGTGCGGCACTTTCTCGGTTTCGTCGGCGGGCTCGGAGCAGACCCTCTTGGACGGTAAGGTCCAACAGCAGGGTGACCGTGGGACGAAATTCGCCCGTCATGATACGGTCGAGTGAACGAACCAGACGCAACGGAAGCCCTCTCCCGTGGCCTTGGTAGGCCAGCGTCGAGTCGGTGAAACGATCTGAAACAACGATCCGTCTCGCCTCGAGTGCGGGCCAAACGACCTCCCGCAGGTGTTGCGCACGGTCGGAGAAGTAGAGGCCGAGCTCGGTCTCAGCACACATGCGGTGGTTCTTCGGGCTCAGGATAACCTGGCGAATTTCTCGCCCGATAGCCGTCCCACCCGGCTCACGCGTCAGGAGGCAGTCGTAGCCCTCCGCGCGAAGTCTCTTCGCGAGCCGCGTGGCTTGAGTCGACTTGCCAGTCCCTTCAATGCCCTCGAGAGTGACGAAAATACTCAATGCTGGGGACGATAGCACACAACGGCATCCGGCATTCGGCGCCCGCTAGACCGCGCGCCCGCTCAGAGTGCGGCGCCCGCTAGCATGGCCACATATCGGTGGGACGAGTTGAGTAACAAGGAGCTTGCTAGGGTGACGGGTTGGCTGCGGTCGGCGATGAGCGCGATCCCTTCTTCGGTCTCGTGGATACACTTGACGATGAGGTAGAAGTTCTCGGTGCTCATGGAGAGGAGCTCCATGTGATCGTCGCTGCGCATCGCGGCGAGGTTTTCTAGATACTTGATGAACGCTGGGAGCTTATCGACGATGAGGCGGTCGGCCGTTTCTTCGGGCGCAGTGACGATCTCCGCGTTGATCTCTTCGGTTCGCAGGTCGAAGAAGAAAGCGGCGAGCAGCGACGGCGTTTGGTCGCGAATCTCTGCGAGAATCTGTTCCTGTAACGGTGTCCGATCCAGGCTTTTTTCGGGCTCCACCGGTGGAACGACTACCGCAACGGACTCGGGTCGTAACGACTCGACGGGAACCGTCCGGTTGCCGGGGTCGTCATCCGGGTCCTTTCCCGAGACTTCGCGACGTCGAGTCGATTCGAGAAGCTCTTGTAGGCGGCTGGCGCGACCCTTGCCAGCACCATGTTGTCGCGACTTCCAGATGTCGGGTGAGAAATCTGACTGGAAGACTTGCGCGGAAATGTCGTCTCGGTCGAGAAGCTCGTAGATTTTGTTGAGCGCCTCCTTTTTCTCGAAAGTGACGCCTGCTTCCGTCTCGAAATACGCGGTGGAAAAGCGGCCGCGTACCTGCAGAATCATCCCAGTACCTTTGTTGGTGAGCACTTCGAGAGAGCCGGTATGTCCGTCGTCCTTGAGCTTGCCGAGCAGTTCCCGGAGCGGGTCGGATGCAAAGATCTGCCCGAACATTTCTTTACGGTTCGATAACCCTCTCAACATGTGCGCCATGTCGAGAGGAAGCTCGTAGATGGCAATCTTGCCCTCTTTCAGCTGGGCGGTGTTGCGCAGCTTGAGGGTGGCCTCGGCGCCGAGGAAAATTTTGTTGCCCTGGCGATAAATGACATTGATTTGCTCACCCAGGTAGAAGAGAAGGAGACCTTCCGTGTCGCCGAACGCGATCTCCATGTATCCCGAGAGGTTGACGTCTTCGCAGTGGCGGATGATGCTGTCGAACGATGTGGTCTCGGTCGAAAGATCCTGAGACAGTAGTTTGCTACCGGGAAATCTCATATTCGACTTGGTGGGTGGAGCTTCGTCGCACGTTGCGCGACCGTAGAAACCTTGTAGCGATGAGACAGAATCAACTCGTGTCAAGAGCATAGCAGAGGCGTCGGAACGCCAGCAAGTGACGGGAGTGAGTGGCCGATGTAGTAGGGCCGGGCGCTCGTGTCTCGAGGGTTCGGACGGGAAGACTGCCCGGCGATTCGTGATACGATTGACGCATTCGGGCTTCGGTGACCAAACGGTAAACAACCCAAGAAAATCCTCAGTATTCGGCTACGTCTAGATGGCTTTCCGCAAGAAACGCAAGGACCCGTTCAAAGAGATTCAGTCGTGCTTGCACAAACGCGACTACAAAGGGGCTCTAGACTGGTTCAACACCTTGCTACAGAAGGACTCGAAGAACACCCAGATCCGCCTGCGGTTTGCGGATACGCTCGTGCTGGCGGGAAGCAAGAAAGAGGCGGTCAAGCAGCTTCGGATCGTCGCGGACGAGCTCGCGGACAAAGGGTTCATGATCCGCGCGATCGCGATCAACAAGAAGATTCTCCAGATCGATCCGGGGCAAAGCGACGTGCACGAAAAGCTCGCGGCGATGAAAGAAGAGCGGTCGACCTCGACGTCACGCGCGGCGTTGGCCGACGTGTTGTCCCGACCCGACGCTCCGCTTAGGCGCGCGAGCGAAGAGCAGCCGGCGCCGACCCAGCCGCCACCGCCGGCGCCGCCTCCGGAGCCCAAGCCTGATGTCGCGGAAACTCTTCCCGAAATGAGCCTCGAAGAAAGCATGGCGCTCGAGTTTGGCGACGCCGGAGAGATACCGATGCCGGCTACCGAGACGCTCGCGCCGGAGCCTCCGGCCCCCGAGCCGCCCGTGACTTCCGGAGGATTCGAGCTGATGGAAGACGCTCAGCCGGATGCACCCGCCGGGCCGTCAGATGCCCTTGGCGATGAGCCCACGTTTGAGGAAGAGCCGTTCGAGCTCGACGTGGGATCGTCAACCGAGCCAGCCGCGGAGGAGGCTGAGATCGTCAGCGCCGAGGCCGTCGCGGACGAGCCGGTCATCGAACTGTCGTTCGATGGCATCGACGAAGCGCCGTCCTCTCCTGAGATCGTACTCGACGTCAGCGAGCCACCGTCTGCCGAAGAACCTGAGGCCGAAATGGTTCCGGAATTGATCGCTGAGGTCGAGGTCGAGACCGAAGAGCCCGAGATCCTCGTCGTCGGCGAAGAAATGGAAGTCGTCGAGTTCGAGATGGAATCCGAGCCGGAGTTGGCACCCGACGCGAGCGAAGCTCTCATAGGCGCCCTCGGCGAGGACATCGACTCGCTCATCGATTCGATCATCGACGACGTCGGCACCTCGGCGAAGGGTGAGCAGCCGACCGAAGACGAGCCCCCCACGCACATACCGCTGTTTTCCGATCTGACGACGCCCGAGTTCATCGATGTCGCCATCCTCTTGGTTCGCCGCGTCGCCAAAATCGGCGAACAGATCGTCCAAGAGGGTGCTCCCGGCGACTCGATGTTCATTATCAGTACCGGTGAAGTGCGAGCTACCGTCGAGCGCGATGGCCAACAATTGGCTGTGGCGACGCTTCGAGACGGTGACTTCTTCGGTGAGATGGCGGTATTGTCAGGCGAGCCCCGCACCGCGACCGTGACGTCCGTGAAAAACACTGAGCTCCTCGAGCTCAGCCGAGAAAACCTCCGGGAAATCTGCAGCCGTCACCCCCACGTCGAAGCGAAGATCCGCCTCGCCTACGACGAACGAATCGCCAGCGACCGCGGCCGCTAGAGAGACAGCGCGTCTTGTTTTTGGCACAATAGATCTGTTACACCACCCCAAAAACCGAACCAACCCATGATCGTCAGTGGCGAGCTAGAGAACGTCCCGCTGTTGGACGTATTCCAAGTATTGGCCTTTTCGAGCCAGAGCGGCGCACTCTGTGTCGAATCCGGCGAGACGACTGGCACCGTCCTGTTCGACCAAGGCGGGATCGTGTGCGGAGAATCGCCGGCGACCCGACTCCTTCTGGCCCGCGCTGCCCAGGAAGTCGACCCCCAAAACCGCCGTGCCTTCCGGCGAGTTCAAGCGCTAGCCTGCCTAACCGAGCTGATGTCGCTTCGAATTGGGGTCTTCCGCTTCAAGAAATACGACCAGCCTCTGGCCGAGCTCGCTGGCGTCGATATGAGATCGTTCTACGCATCGGGCACGATGTCTACCGGCGACCTCTTGCTCGTGCTTGCGACCGCGGTCGACAAAAAAGACAGTGTCCTCGCGCCGGCCTCGCACGAGCAAAGCCGATCGAGAGCGCATGAGCGGTTCTCTCCCACGCTCATCGAGGCCACGCTCGTTCTCGGCGGCTCGAAGCTCACCGGCCATCTCACGAACATGAGCGCGGGCGGGTGTTTTTTTCAAGGCGATGCTCTTCCCGAAAAAGACACCGTGCCCGAGCTCCACTTCGAGCTCCCTGGTGAGATCGGCTCGGTCACGACGAAAGCGCGCGTGGTGTGGGCAAGGCCCGAGTCCACCGAGGGCGAACGCGGCGTCGGCCTTGCTTTCGAAGGAGCTACGCGCGCCGACAAAGAAAAGCTTCAGACCTTCCTAGAGCGTTTCCACCAGCTCGCCGCCGACATGGACCTCGTCGGTTAGGGGTCCCCGTAGACTTCGTGCATCTGGCCTTCCCAGAACTGCACGACTTCCGGAGGTTCGGGAAAACGCCCCTGATCATCGCTGGCCTCGATCCAAGCCTCGAGCTCTTCTCGCAAACGCTCGAGAGTCTCCGCATGCGTGGGGTCTCCCGCTAGATTGTCGATCTCGAACGGATCGGATTCGAGATCGTAGAGTTCTTCTTCCGGCCTCGCCGGTGCGAGAAGCTGCGCCTGAACGGGAGTGAGCCTACCCTTGGCGTGAAGCTCTCGCATCACCGGAAGCATCGGGTACGTGAACTCCTTGTATCGGTTGAGCTGTAGTAGCGGGCGCTCGGGATAGAAATTCTTGATGTAGCGATAGCGTCGATCGCGCACCGTCCGGATGCGGTCGACAGTCTCGTCGCCCCGATCCCGGCCACCGAACACGTACTCGCGAGCGTCGTCGCGACCGCCGAGCTCGTCGGGGAGGAACACGCGTCCCTGCATGGCGTCGGGCGGCGTCACCCCGGCGAGCGCGAGTGTGGTTGCGGTGATGTCGATCGACGCGATGAGCTCGTCGTCGACATTTCCAGCGACGAGACCTGGTGCCCCTTTAATAATGAGAGGAACGTGCAGCCCGCTGTCGTAAGGCCACTGCTTCGCGCGAACCATCGCTCGCCCGTGATCCCCCATGAAAATGATGACGGTGTTGTCGCTCAAGCCGTCCCGCTCCAAGAGCTCGAGCACGAGACCGACTTTTCGGTCGAGCGACATGACCCCATTCAAGTACTGCGCCCAGTCCGCGCGCACGATGGAGTGATCCGGATAGTAGGGAGGTAGAAGCACACCCGCCGGGTCGGTGCGCTTTTCCGCTTCGTCCCACTCCTTGCCGCGGTGCGTTTCAGGAAAATTCACTTGCGCGTAGAAGGGCTGATTCGATTTCAGATCGGACCAGCGGTCGGTGTCGAACGGCTCACCGTCGTACGCAAAGTTCCAATCCGTCTTCCCCGTGCCGCGAAAATCGAGCTCCGCGAGATGAACGATGTTGCCCGTGTAATACCCGTGGTCCCGCAACCGATCCGTCAGCACTTGAACGCCGTCGGGCAGCTGATATCCGTCATCCCGATGCGAGCGATGATTGTGGGCCCCAATCGTTGTCTGATACATCCCCGTCATGAGGGCCGAGCGAGACGGCGAACAAACCGGCGCCGTGGTGAACGCCCTCGTAAACCGCACCCCCTCTGCCGCCAACCGATCCAAATGCGGCGTCTCGACGCCCGGATACCCATAAGCTCCAATCTCCGGCCCCATATCCTCCGCCAGAATCCAAAGAATGTTCGGCGTTGTGGTCGGACGCCGCCCACAAGCGCAAAGGATCAGCAATAAGACAGCTGTGGTCCACCCTCTCCCCCTAATGGGGGAGAGGCAGGCTCGCGAAGCGAGCCGGTGAGGGGGGGCCGCCGAAGTTGATGTCGACTCCGAACTCGACAAAGGCAACCTCCCCGCTCGCCTGCACCGCCACCCGAAGCCGCCCATCAAGCCCTCCTCATCGCCGCCGTCAACACACCCGCACCAATCAAAGCCCCCGCTCCCGCTCGATTCACCGCCTTGGAAACCGCCGGATTTTTGACCACTCGCCGAATCTCCGAAGCAAGAACCGCGTAAAGTGTCACCGACGTAAACGCGAGCCCAAGAAACGTCCCGCCAAGAAGCAACGTTTGCGGCAAAAGCGGCCGGGACGCATCCATGAACTGAGGAAGAAACGCGATGAAGAACATCCCGCTCTTCGGATTCAAGACTGTCACCGTAAAAGCGTCGAGCGCCATCGCCCGGTTCGAGACCGGCTTGCCGTCGAGCGCAGCCTCTTCGAAGATCGTCGTCGCGCGCCACATCTTGACGCCGAGATACACGAGGTACGCGGCACCGAGAATCTTCATCGCCAGGAACAAGCGCGCCGATGTCATCAGCAGCGCGCCGAGCCCGAGAAACGATAGCCCCATCGCCACTGCGTCTCCGACCATCACGCCGAAGATGGTCGCAAACGCCGACCTGCGTCCGTGCGTCATCGCATAGCTCACCACTAGCAAGATCGTCGGACCGGGAATAAACAGCAACACCGTGCACGCGACCACGTAAGCAAGATAGACCTCGAATGTCATGTTGGAAGCCTCATCGTGGCGGTTGTTCCTTCTCCCGGCGTGCTGTCGAGCTCGAGACGGCCGCCGTGCTCTGCCACGATACTCCGAGATACGAACAGCCCCCAGTTCGACGTCGCAACACGTCCGTCCACGACTTTGAAGTCTGGATCGAAGATCGTTTCGAGGCGCTCCGGCGGGCACGTGCAAGCTCGGCTTTCAAAAATGCTATCGTCTCCGAACAGATTTCGTTGACATCGACCCGCTGTTGTTCCGCGCGATCTAAATGGGTCAGCTGACGAATGCGTCCCGCGATCTCGTCCACGCGGCCGAACGATGTACGTGCTGACGCCATCGCGTCGTCGAGCACCTCTTTGCGTCTGGGGTCGTAAGCCGGACACTGTTCCTCCTGGAGAGGGAACAAGAGGCCCCGTAAGCGTGCCCGGCTCATAGCCGCTCAGGATAGCGCGTTCGGCACTTCGTTGATAGATTCCACAGCGTGACACTCGAAGACAAACGGTATCGTCTCCCCGGCGAAAAGCTTCAGGGGCTCATCCGCGACGCACGAGCGCGCACGCTCGCGCTCATCAGCGACTTGGAGGATGAGCAGCTCGAGGTTCCGCACCGTCCCGACGTCAACCCGCCACGGTGGGAGCTTGGTCACGTCGCGTTTTTCTTCGAGGTGTTCTTCCTGCGCGAGCTTGGTCGCGCGGGATCGATCCTGCCGAACGGGGACGCGATGTACGACTCGTTCCACGTCGCCCACGGCACGCGGTGGGCCCTGCCGCTGCCGGACCGCAAGGGAACGCTTGCGTATATGGACAACGTGCTCGAAGAAGTTACGGCTCGCCTCGACGGCGGAGAGACCAGCGCCCGTGAGACGTATCTGGCGATGTTGTGTACGTTGCACGAAGACATGCACGGCGAAGCGTTCACGTATACGCGACAGACTCTTGCATACCCCGCGCCCGAGTGGGAACCAGCGCCCGCGCCCGCGGGCTCCGGTTCTTTCGAAGGTGACGTTGAGATTCCGGGCGGTCGTTTCATGTTGGGCGCGAACGACGACGCGCCGTTTTTGTTCGACAACGAGATGTGGGCACACCCGGTCGACATCGACACGTTTCGCATGGCGCGCGCACCGGTGACCAACGAAGCCTTTGCTGCTTTCGTCGACGACGGCGGTTATCGACGTCGGGAGTGGTGGAGCCTCGAAGGGTGGATCGCGCGCGAGGAATCGGGCCGCGAGCATCCGGCGTATTGGGTGGGCGACGACAATGGCTGGCGGGTGCGTCAGTTCGACCAAGTCGTGCCGCTTCCGCTCCATGCGCCTGTGATCCACGTGAGCTGGTTCGAAGCCGAAGCCTATTGCAACTGGGCGGGTCGCCGGCTTCCGACCGAAGCGGAGTGGGAAATGGCCGCGAGCGCCGAGCCGGGGTCGGATCGCAAACGCCGCTACCCGTGGGGCGATGCGGGGCCGACGCCGAACCTTGCGAATCTCGACTCGCAGAGACTGGGCGTTGTCGATGTTGCCGCGTTTGCCGAGGGCGACAGCGCTTTCGGTTGCCGCCAGATGTTGGGAAATGTTTGGGAGTGGACGGCTTCTGCCTTCTACCCGTTTCTGGGGTATATCGTGGATTATCCGTATCGCGAGTATTCGGCGCCCTGGTTTGGCTACCAAAAGGTTCTCAAGGGAGGCGCGTGGGCAACCCGCTCGCGTCTCGCCAACATTACTTATAGAAACTTCTTCCTTCCGCACCGCACCGACGTGCTTGCCGGCTTCCGCACCTGCGCGAAGTAGGTTCAGTTCGGCCGCCAGTGTAACCCCTCCCCCTTCGCGGGAGAGGGAGGCTCGCGCGAGCGAGCCGGGTGGTGTGCCGGAGCCGCTTCTAACTCCTTTCGCGAATGAAGGCGATCTCCCGGCGTTCGCTCCCTACGTAGAACGATTCCGACATGATGAACATCGAGCCTTCGGGGACACCCCCTCACCCGATGGAGCTACACGCCATCGACCTCTCCCCGTGCGATCGAGCCGCGTCGTTGACCTGCACGACACCGCCGTTGTCCACGAGAAATTGGGCGATCGCCTTGTTGACCGCTCGTTGGTCGAGCTTGCCGTCATCGCGAGGTTCGCGCCGTCGCCTTCGAGACGGTACCGGCTCGACGGGGTCGTATTGCGACAAAACTTGCGCATCGTCACGTCGCATCGTGGGTGCGTCAAACGCCACCGGTACGATTTTGTGCTCGCCGACGAAAACGATCTTGCCGGCCACTTTGTCGGCCACCGTCGACAAATAGATGTCGAGCTCGTCTTGGGTCGGAAGCCGCGGTCGATCGATCTGGACGATACCCGCGCGAATCACGCCATCGGTGCCCGGCGTCCACGCGAGGACCTCCGCCGTCAAAACGTCTTTCACCGGCGTGACGATGTGCGCGGTCAACCGTTCGTTCGCCCACCCAGGATGGCCGAAGTCCCACGGCTCCATGTGGGCGTTGTCGAAACCGCATTCGGTCATACGCTCGACTGCCCACTGTCGCGCCGCTTCGAGATTGGGCGAGCCGGCGAGCCGGTGAGCCGAGGACCGTAGCGATCCGCCAGCATGTGCCAGCATGTGAACGGTGGGCAGAATCCGCGAGTGCTCTTTCGCCTCTCGCCGAATCTTCCACTCGATGTCGGTTTGAGCGGCCAATGGCGACGTGAGGGCGAAAGTCGACAACAAAACGAGCCAGCGCGTCATGAATGGATGCCTCCGGATTCGAATTGTAGCCGGTCGGTTAATTTTCCCGTCCGAGCTCGGGGAAAGCGACAAGCTCTTCCCGTCGCATCGAACGAAAGAACTGGCCGAGACGCTCCTCGGCCGGCTCGACGGAGTCGCCGAACTCTGTTCGCAGTGCCTCCGCGATGTCACCCGCGGTTCGCCGCCCGTCCATGTGGCGCCAGCAGAAGCTTCCGACTTCATCGAGGCGCAGGCGGCGCACGGCGAGGAGATAGATTAACCAGTCGAGCGGCTTGCGTAGGCCTCGCGTGACAGGCTCGGGGCGAATGACGACGACGCGACCGTCTTTCTCCTCCGCTTCGGCCGCGGCCACGGGCGTCAGATCGAGAAGGTTCACCTACCTTCTGCTCCAGACCCGTTAATCCGGCTTGGCGCTCGTGACCCCGCCACTCATTTTCTGCAAGGGTATGGCCACGAGCAGATAGAGCATGGCCGGGTAGATTATGAGCCCGGGCCAGTAGTTCGCGGAAAAACCGGACATGGCCTCTCGCAACGATGCGATAGCTCCGAATCTTTCGGCGCCGAGGACCAGGAAAGCGAGTGCTACCGCCATCAGAGACTCGCCTGCTATGAACCCGGACGAGACCAGGGTGCCGGTGTTCTCGGCACGCACTTTCTCTTCGTCTCCCGCGTTTTGTCGTTTCAACACCCAATCCAGGAGCAGCTTGATGAGGCCGCCGACGAAAATGGCGGAGGTGGATTCGAACGGAAGATACATTCCGACGGCGATCAACATTGGCGACGGGGCGTTGATGAGGATCAACCCTATCGCCAAGAACATCCCGACGATCACGAGGGGCCACGCCATGTCGCCACCCACGATCCCGTTGGCCATGAGTGCCATGAGGCCCGCCTGCGGCGCCGGAAGCTCGGCCGATCCGATCGTGTATACCTCGTGAAGCGCCATTAGCGGCCACGCGAGCACGAAGGCGGCAAAAATCACACCGATGATCTCGCCGACTTCCATTTTCCAGGGTGTACCGCCCAGGAGGTGGCCCACTTTGAGATCCTGCATCATGTCGCCCGCGATCCCGGCGGCGCAGCACACGACTCCCGCCACCCCGAGCACGGCAGCAACTCCGTGAACGTCGGTCAGCCCGATCGCCACCATGAGGACTGCGGAAATCAACAGTGCACTCAACGTCAGGCCGGAGATGGGATTGTTCGAGCTTCCAATGAGGCCGACGAGGTATCCGGCGACGGCGGCGAAAAGAAAACCGAGGATGACCATCACCACGGTCAGCAACAAAGCGCCCCCGAAGGCCTGGGCGAAATAATAATAAAGAAGAAACGTACCGATCGC
>CAMYKY010000136.1 GCA_947259165.1 uncultured Acidobacteriota bacterium
CGGTGGCCCCAAACAAAGAAATGACCGAGCGCCAGAGTGACGCAAGCGGCCGCCGCCATAAACTGGGCAATCGTCAGAAAAGCAACTGGCTCGGCACCCCACACGCTTCAGTACTTTACCTCTCGATGACGGCCACCCACAACATTCCGAGGGCACAGCATACGGAGGGACTCAGCGGTACCTGGGACTCAGCGGTGCGTGGGGTCGGCCGTGTCGGGTTCCGCGGCAGGTGCCGCACCGGTTCGAGGCTCGGGCTCCGGTCGATCGCGGAACAGGTCGTAGAGCCGGTCGGTAATGCCCTCACGGTCGAGAGAGGTTGCATTCGCGAGCACGGCAATGCCGAGGGATTCTTCCGGATAGAGCCTGAAAATCGTCGCGAATCCCGGGCCGGCGCCAGTGTGCTGGTACATGTTGCCATGGGGCGACGGAAACACCCACCACCCGAGCCCATGGCGCATCCCCGCGCGCCGGTGCACCGGAGGCGCGACATTGCTCGAGCCAGCACGCACCCAACCGTCCTCGAGCATCGTTCGCACCGTCTCCGGCGACAGCACCGGCCGGCCCTCGAGCCGGCCTTGTTGGATAAACGCACGCAGAAGTCTCGTGGCATCCGCGACGGAGCCGATGGCTCCGCCGTACGCGTTGGCGTCGAGGTAGAACGGCTCGAACCAGATTCTGCCTCCATCGACATCGCGCACGTAGGCGTCCAGATTCCCGATGGCAGGAAGAACCATCGTTTGGAAATCCACGATGGGATGACAGCCGGCGGCCAGGTGAGTGCGCATCGCGTCGGTGATGTCGAAGCCAGTGCGCTCCATACCGAGCGGCCCGAGAATGTTCTCCGATACGTAGTCTTCGTAGCTCTGAGCCGACACCTTCTCGACGAGTGCTCCCAAAACGAGGTAGCCAAAGTTGGAGTAGTAGCCTCGAGTGCCCGGCATCGCTCGCAGTTTGGCGTACTCGTCGAAACTCTCGGCGAGATGCTCGTTAGCGCTCTGCGCGGCGACTCCTTCGAGGTGCGTCCACCGCAGCACTTCGAAGCGGAGGTTCCGCAGCCCGGCGCTGTGGTTCAACAACTGCTCGATACGCACCGAAGCAACCTCTTCACCGCGGTAGCTCACCCGAAAAAACGGCAAATGCTCGCGCACTTCGTCATCGAGATCGAGTCGCCCCGCCTCGTGCAGCTGCACTACCGCGATCGCGGTGAGAAGCTTCGTGAGCGACCACCAGCGATAGACGGTATCGGGCGTCGCCCGCGCTCCCGCGGGAGCATCCGCGAAGCCGAAGCTCTGTTGGTAGACGACGTCGTCACCGCGCACCACCGCGACCGAGATCCCGGGAGGATTCTCGGAAGCCACCAATCGCTCGAAAAAAGCTTCGAGATCCGAAATGCTCGACACTACTTCCGGGGTCTCGGGGGCGCGCGGCGCGAGCGCGAGCAGGATCGCAGCCACGAGCGCGAACAGCAGCAGCACGCCGGTCAGTACCAGGCTGATGCGCCGCATGAGAAGCAGCGCGGGCTGAACCACGTGACGACTTCGCCGCAGCGACCGCTTGCGCATCGTCCGCGAGAATAATGCTCTGGGCCGGTCTCAGCAAACGGGTTGCCGGAACTCTCGTTCGCAATACCACCTCGACACAGGACCCATCGGCCTGCAATCATAGCGGCCTACGACATGTCAGCGACAACTCGGCTCACTTGGTGTCTCGTCTCCGCGTTCGTCGTGGAAAGCCTGATTTTCGGGATATCCGTTCTACCGGCCGTGCTGTTTTGGGATTGGCACATGGGCTGGAACGTGCAGCCGGCCTGGCTACGCGTCGTGGTGTTGAGCATGGCCTTCATTCCCGCTTACCTCATCTTCACCATTGCACTCATGACACTGTCCGCGCTGTCGATGCGCGTGCTGGGATGGAGGACGCCTAAAAACGCCGAGCTTCCCATACGCGAGCTGTCCTGGCCCTTGTTGGACTGGGTGCGCTATATGATCTCGATCCAGCTCGTGAAGATTTTCGCGGGATCGCTCTTCCGGTCGACCCCTGTGTGGACATTCTATCTGCGGCTGAACGGCGCCAAGTTGGGGCGGCGGGTGTTCGTCAACAGCCTGGGAGTTACGGACCACAACCTTCTCGATCTCGGTGACGACGTCGTTATCGGGGGCGACGCTCACCTTTCGGGACACACCGTCGAGCACGGCGTCGTCAAGACGGCGGGGGTGAAGCTCGGACGCGGCGTCACCGTCGGCGTCGGCAGCGTTGTCGGAATCGGCGTCACCGCCGGCGACACCTGTCAAATCGGTGCGTTGAGCCTCGTGCCCAAAGGCGCAGTGCTGGACTCGGGCGGCACCTACGTCGGCATTCCGGTACAGAAGCGATGAGATACCACGTCGAGGGGCGCGGTCCCGCGTTTTTCATGGTGCCGGGACTCGATGGCACCGCTTTGCTCTTCTACCGCCAGATCCCCCGGCTTGCGCCAATCTTCCGCGTCGTTTCGTTTCCGCTGCCGGACGACGCCACGAGCACGATGAACAGTCTCGTGAATGACCTGTTCACCGTGGTCCAGCAGGTCAGCCCCGACGAGCCCGTGCTGCTGTGCGGTGAGTCCTTCGGGGGCGCGCTCAGCTTGAGCTTCGCGCTCGCGCATCCCGAGTGCTTGAAGGGCCTGGTGATCCTCAACTCCTTCCCGCGTGTCCGCCAAAGCATCCAGATCCGAGTCGGTCCACCGCTGCTGAAGCTCATGCCGTGGGGGGCGATGCCACTGGTGCGTCGCTTCACCGAGTCGAAGATGCATACCTCACACACGCGTCCGGAGGATCTGGCGGAGTTCCACGAACGGAGCCGGGCCATTGGCCGCACCGGCTATATCCGCCGTTTAGAGATTCTCCAGAGCTACGACATTCGGGACCGCCTTCCCGAGATCGCAGTTCCAACTCTGTTTCTCGCCGCCGACCAGGATCATCTCGTGGCAGCGGTCGAAGAGGCCCGGACCATGGCATCGCGAATGCCCCATGCTTCGGTTCAGGTACTCGAGGACTTCGGCCACATTTGCCTCATCAATCACGATTTCGACCTGCGCGCCACGATCGAGCCTTGGCTCAGCGAGCGCGGCATTTGACACAGTCCGTCCACTTTTCGCTTGGAGATGTTGCGCCTTTTCGGTGGCACGTCCCTTGCAACCTCACTACAATGGGGTGTTTTCCTGGTTAGGAGGTAACCATGGCAACTGACAACAGTGGGGCAAATTTCCTGGTGGGTTTTTTCGTAGGCGCGGCAATGGGCGTAATGGGTGCACTGCTTCTCGCACCGAAATCCGGACGCGAGCTCAGAGAAGAGCTCGTCGACGAAGGACGCAAGCTTCGCGACCGTGCGGTTGACGAGGGTCGTCGCGCGGCAGAGCGGACCGAAGCCGTCGCCGGCGAAATCCGCCAGCGCGGCGAGGCAGCATTTCAGAAAGGTCGCGAGGGCATCGTCGAAACCAAGGACACGGCAAGAAAAGCAGCCAAAGGAGTCAAGGAAGTTCTTCAAGGCTAATGGCATCGGTACCGAACGACGAACAAACGTTCACCGGCAGTTCCGAGACGCCCCCGAAGCAGCGCCGGTCTAGCTTCGGCCTGCTTCGTAACGTCGTTATCGACTTGACGCAAGTCGTCGAAGACAGCACGGAGCTGATCGGTGCGTCTGTCCGCGAAGAGCTCGCGCAATTTCGCGAAGACATGGCGCGACACGCGCTGGCGCTCGTCGCGATCGTCATCGGCGGGTCGCTTCTGACTGGCGGCCTGGCAATGCTGGTCAGCGGTTGGATCGACAGCTGGCCGGTCACGTTGTTGATTTTCGGTGCAATCTACGTCGCGTTCGCTGCCGGCCTACGGTGGGGAAAACCGCGAGAGAACGAGGATGGCTGGAAGTGAGCCGCTCGAGACGATCGACGCGTCAAATCCGGAAGTCTCTCCACGAGACCCGGAAGCGGCTCGATCACGATCTCACGGAGCTCGAGGAACATGTCGAAGAAAGCGTGAGCCCGCGCCACATTCTCTCGCGCCACCCAGCCTTGATGACGGCCGCCGGCGCTATGATCGGCCTTCTCGTCGTGCGCAATCCCGCCATGATTGGACGAGCGCTAACACGCCTCGCTCAGGTGAGCGCGCCACTGCTGGTGCGTGCATTCTTGCGGCGGGGCGGGAGCGCCGTCGCCAACATGGCCGCGGGCTCCACCGAACAGACCTAGAATTCACAAAAATGCCTCCGGTGCCAGCCGACGAGCGCAATCATCCCAAGGAGTTCTTCTCGCTTTGCGCCGACGTGCTCCTCGTGGTCGGAACGAACGGGGTTATCGAGCTCGCCAACCCTGCCGCGACGAGGGTCCTCGGGTTCGACGCCTCAGAATTTGCCAAGCTCGCTTTCTTGGAGCAAGTGCATCCGGACGATCGCGCCCGAGTCGAACGAGCCTTCCACGAGGAGACGGAGCGTAGCGAATTCGAGTGCGGGTTTCGCGCAAAAGACGGTTCCTACCGAGACATTGCCTGGAAGCTTCAAACCCATCCGAGAGCCGGAGCATGCTACCTCATCGGAGTGGACTCAGGCACACACGCCCGCATCGCGCAAGAGCTCCGCGACAGCGAGCTCACCGTCCGCGCACTTTTCGAGAATGCGGCGCAAGGAATCATCTCCGTGGACGCCCGCGGGCGCATCCGCAACGTCAACCCCATGGCCGAGCAGCTCTTCGGCTACGAGCATGACGAGCTCCTTGGCCAAAACCTCGACATACTTCTTCCTGCCTCACTTCGTTCGACACATACACGGCACCGCGGGAATTATTTCGAATCGCCGCGTACGCGACCGATGGGCAGGGACCTGGAGCTAGCGGGACGCCGCAAAGATGGTGTCGAGTTTCCGATCGAAATCAGCCTCAGCCACATCGAGTCGAACGAGGGTCCCATCGCGGTGGCCTTTATCAACGACATCACCGAACGCAAGAGCGCGCACAGCGAAAAAGAGAAACTGGAACGACGGCTCGAGCACGCGACAAAGATGGAGGCCGTCGGGCGATTCGCCGGCGGTATCGCGCACGACTTCAACAACCTTCTGACGGCGCTCTCGGGTTTCAGCGAGATCGTTCTCGACGAGCTACCCAAGGACCATCCTCTCCACGAAGGCGCCCGCGAAACGTACAAAACGTGCCAGCGGTCCGCATCTCTCGTTAGGCGCCTGCTCGCGGTGAGTCGCCGCCAGATGCTCCAACCCCAGGTCCTCGATCTCAACGCGAAGCTCGGTGAGATCGAGCAGATGTTGCGAGGTCTGCTCGGCGAGGACATCGAGCTGCGGGTGAAGCGAAGCAGGGAGTTGGGTTTCGTGCGCGCCGATGAAAGCCAGATGGAACAGGTGATTCTCAATCTTGTCGTCAATGCTCGCGACGCGATGCCCAAAGGTGGTCGCTTGACTCTGCAGACGAGCAACATGGACATCGACGACGCTTTCGTCGAACATCACGTCGGGATTCGTCGTGGCCCTCACGTTCTACTGACGGTTTCCGATACCGGTGAGGGCATGGACGATGAAACGATCGAGCATATCTTCGAACCCTTCTACACGACAAAAGAGCGAGGCAAGGGTACCGGTCTCGGTCTGGCAACAGTCTACGGAATCGTGCAGCAGAGCAACGGGAGCGTGTGGGTCTACAGCGAGCCGGGGCAAGGCACCACGTTCAAGGTCTATTTGCCGCAAGTCGATCGCAGCGGACACCAGGCGGACGACGATTCCGCTTCCGAAGACGAGAACAAAGGCTCCGAAACCGTTCTCGTCGTGGAAGACGAGAACACGGTTCGATTGGTGAGTGTGAGCCATCTGCAGAAGGCGGGCTACAACGTGCTGGAAGCACGCGACGGCGTTGAGGCGCTACGGATCGCGGCAGAGTATGAGGGATCGATTGATCTGGTTCTTACCGACGTCGTCATGCCGCGGATGAACGGTCCAGATATGTTGAGACGCCTCACCGAGCAGTTCCCCGGGATCAAGAGTGTTTTCATGTCGGGTCACATCGACAACGCGATCGTCCACCACGGAGTCATCGAGGAAGGACTCGCGTTCATCGAAAAGCCGTTCACCCGGGCTCAAATGGCACAGCGCATCCGAGCGGTTCTCGACGATCGGTAGCGGGAACGGGACGGGGAAGACTTCGTCAACGGGTCAGAACCAGCCGGTTGATTACGGCGGGGGCAGGAAATAGGATTCGGGGTTACGGGTAACACTTGGAGCGACAACTATCTTCGGTCGAGCGGGCACCAACACGGGGGCCCGGAATTTCCGCCAAGGACATTCGGCGGCTCATTCTCGAGCAGTCGAAACGAGCCGGGGTGGGGCATATTGGCTCGGCTCTTTCCATCGCCGAGATCCTCGCTGCGCTCTACGGGAGGATCCTCCACGTGCCGACGCCCACTGACCCGGAGCGAGATCGCTTCATCCTCTCGAAGGGACACGCAGCGCTCGCGCTGTACGCCGCCCTACATCTGCGCGGGTTTTTAACCCAAAACGATCTCGATAGCTACTGCGGTGAAGGGTCGCTTCTGGGAGTTCACCCGGAACGCGCACTGAGCGGGATTGATATATCCACGGGCTCATTGGGACAGGGGCTTTCCGTCGGCGCCGGAATGGCGCTGGGGGCACGGATGAAAGCAGCCCGACGTGGCGTGTTCGTGCTGATGAGCGACGCCGAGTGCAACGAAGGCTCACTCTGGGAAGCTGCGCTGTTCGCGGCTCATCATCGATTATCGAATTTGGTCGCAATACTCGACGTCAACGGCCAACAAGCTCTCGGCTACACGGAAGACGTTCTCTCCTTGTCGCCGCTTTCCGAGAAGTGGCGAGCACTCGGCTGGGACGTCCACGAGGTCGACGGTCACAGCGTCGACGAGATCACGAGCGCCGCCCTGCACCTCGATGTCGACGAGGGCCCACCGCACGTGCTCGTCGCCCGAACGACCTTCGGCAACGGCGTTTCGTTCATGGAAAACCAGATCCGATGGCACTACTTGCCGATGTCCGATGACGAGTACACGAAAGCACTCTCGGAGATCGAGGACGGCTCGTGAGGGCTGCGTTCGTCCAAACACTGGCCGAGCTCGCAAGTCGCGACGAGCGTATCGTATTACTGACCGGAGACCTCGGTTTCATGGCGCTCGAGCCGTTCTCGGAGCGATACCCGAATCGCTTCTACAATGTCGGTGTCGCCGAACAGAATATGATCGGACTCGCGACCGGGCTTGCGGAATCCGGCTTCATCCCCTACGTCTATTCGATTGCGACGTTCGCTTCCCTCCGCGGCTACGAATTCATCCGCAACGGCCCCGTTGCGCATGCCCTTCCCGTGCGCATCGTAGGTGTGGGCGGCGGGTTCGAGTACGGCCCCGCCGGAGCGACCCACCACGGCCTCGAAGACGTCGGCGTCATGCGTCTCCAGCCGGGATTGACCGTCATTGCACCCGCAGATTACCGCCAGGCGGCGAACGCGTTCTTCGAAACGTGGGATACGCACGGCCCGATTTATTATCGCATCGGCAAAGACGACCGCACCGAAGTCCCCGGCCTCGACGGACGCTTCGCGCTCGGGCGGAACGAGCTCGTGCGGGCAGGTCGCCGATTGGCTCTCGTCTCGATGGGAAGCATGTCTGCGGCGGCGGCTGCGGCAGCGGAAGAGCTCGACGCGGCGGCAATCGTCGTCTCGACTTTGAACCCGTCGCCTGCCGACGAACTTGCTCGTGAGCTTGCCCCATTCGAGCGCGTGATCACCGTCGAGGCCCACTACGTCAATGGCGGGCTAGGTTCCCTGGTCGCGGAGGTCATAGCCGAGCGAGGCCTCTCGTGCAAGCTCGAACGGTGCGCGGTGCGCGAGCCGGCGGACGGTCGCTCGGGAAGCCCTGACTACTATTTGTCACGTCATGGCCTGTCGAAAGATGCCATCATCGCGCGCGCGTCCGCTCCACAATGACGACTTCGCTGATTTCGGTCGTTCTTCCCGTCTACAACCAGGCCGACCACGTCGAGCCCTTGGTTCGTGAGTACGAAGCGGTCCTTGCACGCCTCCCCATGCCGTACGAGCTCATCGTCGTCGTCAACGGCTCGACGGATGAGTCGCTCCAGGTGTGCCGGAGCCTCGAGGAGCAACTCGACAGTGTGCGAGTCGTCCATAGCGAGCTCGGGGGATGGGGCCGTGCCGTTCGCCTCGGACTCGAAGCCGCACGCGGTGATCTGCTCTGCTACACCAACCTCGCGCGCACAACGCCGGAGGACCTTACACTTCTGTTGCTCTATGCCGCGGTACAGGAGAACGTCGTCGTCAAAGCAAATCGTAAGATTCGAGACTCCGCGATCCGCCGCATCGCATCGTTACTCTACAACCTCGAGTGCCGCGCGCTATTCGACCTTTCCTATTGGGACGTCAACGGAACGCCCAAGGTCTTTCCGCGCACACTGGACAAGCTGATGAAGCTCTCGTGCGACGACGATCTGATCGACGTCGAGTTCAATGTCGTCTGTCGCCGGGAAGAATACCGAATGCTCGAAGTCCCCATCTTCTCGCACCGCCGCCATGGCGGACGCTCTACGACAGGATACTTTTCAGCAGCAAAACTCTATTGGGGAGCCATCGAGTTGTGGCGCTCGCTCCGGAACGCAACGTCGTGAGCATCCGCGGTAGCCTGTGGGCCGGACACGCGCAACAGTGGCGCGACACCGCGCAAATCACGAGTCAGTGGGAGGAGGCGAGCGGTGTCGATCGATCGCTGCTGCGATTTCGACAACGCGGCGCGTTTTGGGAGACTCTCGAGCAGCTGAAAGTGACGCTTCTATTGACACGGGAGTACGAGCACCTCGTCATCGGGTTGACGGTCGTTGCAGGCAAGCCGCTCGCTACGTACATGCGACTCCCCCACCCCTCCGGCCTCGTCTACGACCACGACCAACGCGTCGTTCACCTCGCTTCGACCCGTAATCCTAACCAGATCTTTGAGCTTCGCCCCGTGACCGGTTTATCGCGGCGCGGCGACGTCCAACTCGAACCACTCAAAGCTCGTCCGCTCATTCCAGTACGCGCGCGCTTCTACCCAGGGAGTACGTATCTCCACGATTTGAATCTCATTGGAGGCAAGCTATACGGCAACGCGGTCGGCGAGAACGCGGTGGTGCGCGTCGAGGACAACGGTCGGCTGACACGCGCCTTCTGGCCCTCCTGCATCGAGGAGGGTGGCCGAGCGCGTTTCGATCGAAACTACATCCAGCTCAACTCCATTGCGGCCGGGCCGACGATCCGGGAGTCCTTTTTTTCCGCTTCGGCGGACACCGTGACATCGAGACGCCCGGGTCACCGGGACTTCCCCGTCGACGGCCGCGGCGTCATATTCTCGGGCTCGACGCGTAAGCCGGTGGTTCGCGGTTTGACGCGCCCCCACTCGGCCCGCTTCCACCGTCGCCAACTCTGGGTCGCAAACAGCGGCTACGGCGAGATCGGAAAGATCGCAGGCGATCGATTCGAGCCCGTCGCGGCGCTCCCCGGCTGGACTCGAGGTCTCACGTTCGTCAAAGGGATCGCGTTCGCGGGTACGTCGCGCGTCATCCCGAGATTCCGCCGCTACGCGCCCGGACTCGATGTCGACAAGAGCCGATGCGCCGTGCATGCCGTCGACGCCCGCACGGGGCAAGTTCTCGGAAGCTTGACGTGGCCGAACGGTAATCAGATTTTTGCGATCGATTGGGCACCTGGCAGCGTCGTGTCCGGGTTCCCGTTCTCCGCGCGCGCTCGAAGCGACGGCCGCCGTGCCAGGCAACTCTTTTATGCATTTCAAACCGGAGACTGATCCACCATGACCGACGACTTTCGATTTCTTCTGTTGAGCGCTATGTACGAAAACGGCGGCAACACCACCCATCGTTTTTTGGACGGACACCCGCAAATGTTCGTCTACCCGTTCGAGTCGCAACTCGGCACCAAGCTCGTATCGGACATGCTGACATCGATGTTTCCAGTGAAGTACCGTTGGCCGGTTTTCGATCTCGCAGCGAGCCCGGCTGAGGACTACCACGCCATCATCGACGAGGAGTGCAAGGTCCGCGCTCGCACACCGTACGTCAGCAAGTTTCGCGACACGCCGTTCGATTTCTCGGACGACGACCGGAAGGCTCGCTATATCGAACACGTGAGCGCATCGGGACGCTCGCGAGCGAACCTGAACGTAGGCGCTCCTCTCTCCAGATCAACAAGCGACGTCACGTTGTCTTCGACCGATAACCCGCGCGGGGCACCGAGCCGAGAAGCGATCGACCTGCTGGTGGCTGGGCACCATGCGACGCCGTTCGACGTGCTCGGACCGCACGAGAGCGCAGACGCAGGCTGGGTCGTGAGGGTCTGGGCACCAGGGGCTGCGGAGGTCGAGGTGCTTCCCTCCGACGAAGTGGCCGAGTCGGAAGAAGCCCGGCCTGCCGGCTCAGGAGGGCGGAAGGCCACGCGAGTGGACGAGTCGGGCCTCTTCGTGGTCGACCTTCCGGATGTCACGGTTCGGCCTCGATATCGAATTCGAGTGGATGGAGCGCTGCGACACGATCCATACGGCCTTCCGCCCGTGCGGACCGAGGATGATCTGGAGCGGCTGCGTCGACCCGCCGGGCGCGTTCACGAGGTTCTTGGGGCCCACGTACTCGAGCACGACGGTGTCGACGGAACGGTTTTCGTGGTCTGGGCACCGGGGGCGCGGGCGGTGTCCGTTACCGGGTCATTCAACGGCTGGAGCGCGCTCTCGCACCCCATGCGCTCCCGTGGATCCAGCGGCACCTGGGAGCTCTTCGTGCCGGGCGTGACGGTTGGTGAGCTGTACAAGTACCGGATTGTGAGTCACGTGTCGGACGCCACGATCCTCAAGGCAGACCCTTGT
>CAMYKY010000137.1 GCA_947259165.1 uncultured Acidobacteriota bacterium
CGCTCCCTCACCCCCCTCGCTTCGCTCGGGACCCTCTCCCGCAAGCGGGAGAGGGGGGATAGGGATCAAGAGCTTATTAGGAAAATTTCCTTTAGAAGCGCGCGCCACTTTGCGTATTGCGCTTCGACCGAGCCGGTGAGTTGGGCTACGTTGCCATCCACTTCGACCACGAGAGGGGCGACATCGGCGGCGAGAGACGCGCCGAGCTCCCTGAGCACATCGAGGTGGGTCTGCTTTCGCTGCTCTTCCCTTCGCCTTTCGTCGTCAGGTGTCGTCACGCCGCCGCCGAACAGACCGGGTGTTCCACATAGCGCCCCTTGACCGAAGCCCGCGCCGCCGCCCCCGGCAATCAGAACGCCTAGCGGCGCGTTGCGACCCCCCGAGCCCGTGGCCGTTGGTGCACCCTTCTTCATTGCCTCGCGCTGCCAATAGTCCTGGGAGCGCCAACCTTGATACGACTCCCGCATGTTCTCGAAAAGGCTTTCGTAGTACGAGTCCACAGTATCGATGAACACGCCGTCTCTTTGGCGAATGAGAGCCACGCGCTCCATCATCGGGTCGTCTCTGGACGGTAGATGAACGACAACGTATCGATTCTTCTCGACGCTCAGATAGTCCGCGAACACATCCGGAGCCAGGTCGCTCGCGAATCTGAGGTCAGAGACGTTGCGTATCGTCTCGATATCCCGGGCCTTCAGCTTTTTGTATTTCTTCGATACGTCATTCGCAATCTGGTGGTACAAGTCTTGGAAGGGGTCCTTCGTGGAGTCGCGACCCAAGTAAACGGAGGCATCGGCCTTGCGTTTGTATTTTTTGTCGAGCCAGACTTTGCCGGTCGCATCCGTCGCGCGAATTTCGAGTCTCAGCTCACCACCGTAAGAGGCCGTGACCGCGCCCGATATCGTGAGGTCTGTGTGACCCGCTTCGGGAACGACTCGGACCGTTCCCCAAAAGCCGGCCGTTTGGAACACGCGCTTCAAGCCAACAGGAATGTAGCGCGCTTCCGCACGTCTCACCTCGGGCAAAAAACCTTCCGCGGGGTCGAGCACGATGATGTGAACGTCCAACAGGCTCGATTCAGGAGCAGCACCACGGGCTCGCTCCAGCGCGATCGGTTTCGCCGCCCATCCCGAGGACGCGGCAAGGACACTCATCGTGAGCATCGGCACTATCAGTCGTGTTTTCACGCTCGTCATCGTCGTCGCCGATCTCGTCTGGATCGGCACCTTACCGTAAATGCAAAAAGGAGGCCAGCGACACGGGCGGTTGTTTGCAGGTTTTGATGTCTCCCAAATAGGCCGTACGGCCTATTTGGGAGACGGGGAAGCAAAACGGTGTATCTAGAAGAGCTATCGCCTCCGCTCCGACGGACGGCAGGCCAGTGCGTCGCCGTTTGGCGGCATGACACAGGCACCTGAGACGGAGCCGAACGGCGCCTCGAAGGAGCACTCGTCCCCCGACGCAGCACCGGAGCACGCTGCCAGCGCTTCTTCCGGCGGACCCCGCCGATCGCGCCCCTCGCGGCCAGGCCAATTATCGGGCCGGCATACGACCTGTTCGGAATCGTCCGGCCTCACAGTGCACGTGCCGTCGTGGCTCTCGCCTCGGGGACCAATGAACGAGCACGCCTCGCCGACACTCGTTTCAGCGCAGGCCGCAAGCGCTTCTTCAGGGGGACCCTGACCGCGGCGCCCGCCCGGAGGGCCTTCGCCCAAGCTCGACGCTGAAGCTGCGACAGCGAGCGTCGCGCTCGACTCAGTCGCGCTCTCGACAAAAGAGGTGTCAACGGCGTCGCTCGATGTCGCTGTATCTCCACAGCCGAACGACAGGAAGATAGCAGCGAGAGCGACGCTACCCACGAACAACGATTTCAGTTCTAATGTCATCAAGTTCTCCGATTCTGGTTGTGGCGAGTGTTCGAACTCATAGTCTCAAGTCGGAATCGGAGAGTCTTTAAGACAACGCAAGATTTTTGTAAACGATGTAAAGCCCGACGCCCCGCTCGAGAGGCAATCGAACCGCCGTCGACGAGTGCGGCGCGGCACTCCACGAGGTGATACCAGCGGACGAGGAGTCGATCGCCGGCTACGTTTTCGCAGCTTACGGGGACACAGGATCGCTCTGCTTCGCCTGTGATTTGCGCTGGAGGATCCAGTGGACGCACTTGTTCTCGTCCGCGTAGATGCGCTCGCAATCGTCGCAGCGCACACACTCGCTCACGAGGATCTTGGGCCCCTGGATCGCTCCCCACTCGCACGCCTTCTCGCAAATCTTGCACGACCGGCATTCCTGCCACCGTTTGATGCGAAAGACGGTCAAGTTGGAGATCACCCCGAGTGCGGCCCCGAGGGAACATAAGTAGCGACAGTACAGGTTTCGAATGAACACAGTCGCCACGAGCAATAGCGCGAGCAACGTCCACATGATCGCGTTTCCGTTGAGCGTGAACATCCAAAACGGCTCGACGTAGCGGTAGGCCAACACATTGCGGCTCGCCAAGAAGTAAACGAGCACCGTGGTCAGGATGACGTACTTCACTTTGGCCGCCCACTTGTCGACCGACGGGGGTAGCTCGTATCGAAGCGTGGACGGAACGACCGCGTCCATGAGCTGCGTCAACGCGCCGAAGGCGCAGATGCGGCCGCAATAGATCCGGCCCCAGAGCACGGTGGTGGCGACGGTAAAAATGGCGAGCACGTACCACGTCATGCCGAAGCGCAGCTCGGGCAAGTTTCCGGTGACGAGGCTGTAAATATTGACGATTGAGACGAGATTCGCTTTGTAGAAGCCTAGATAGAAGACCGACAAGACCAGAGCGACAACCCTCAGCCGTTTGCTCTTGGTCAGGAAGCTGAACACGGCAAAGCCGAGCACGACCGATAGCCCCGCCAAGTCGACGACTTCATCACGTGTCAACGGCGTGGCAGCTTCGTCGCTGTCCTCCTCGAGAAGCGCATCGAGCTCATCCAGCTCGTCGAGAGAAAACCCGACCGGGTCCTGCGGCTGAGCTCCTTCGTCGGTCTGCGCCGCCGCCGATAACGCCAAGACGGCGCAGCAAAGAAACGTGGTCGCCAGCGTGAGACGCCAGCTCATTCGTGGGGTTCCGGGCTCTCGGTCTTCCTGACCAAAAACTCCCGCGCCATGCGTCTCGATGCGTGCCGGATCGACTTCGTGGCTGCGACGGTGGTAATCGTCGCCCCCGAATACGCGTCGATGTCGGCGCCGACCGCGAACTTGTCGAAAATACTCTTGCCCTCGAACTGCGCTCGGAACTCGGGTAGATTGATCGAACGGTAGCCGTACGGCTCGAAGTGCTTGAGTATCTTCACGCCGGTAATCCGGCCGCGCAAATCCATCCCGACGAGAATCGGGATCAACCCGATGTAGCCCCGCGAGCGCGCGCCGAGGTCTTGGGTGAGGTACACGAACCCGACGAGCTCGTTATCGCCGTTGGCATCGCTCCTGTAGCCGCGGATGTGCTTGTAAAGACCGTCTTCAGTCTCGAACGTCTCGACTCCCGGCAACACTTCTCGGTAGGACTCTTCATTCATAGCCATCCGTACCGCCGCCGTTGGCCGCGTTTGCGCGGCGGCATGGGTCTCAACGACGGCCGCCGGAGTGAACGCCGCCACCAAGACAAGCGAGCCGACCCATCCCGTCAGCCACACGAGCCACGTCAGCCGCGTCACAAAGCCCCGCATCAACTTGAAGACCGCTCTACTTCCCCATCTTCTCTAACCTCCCCCCATTGGAGAGGTCAAATGGCGCGCAAGCGCCATCGGGTGAGCAACTGTGATTCACCGTATTCATGCTGCAAGAAATTTCCCCTCACTCGTTTCGCTTCGCTCGCCGGGTGAGGGGGAGAGAGGAATTCATGGACGCGTCGATTCCACCTACTTCGCAACGGGACCGCCAAGAAACTTTCCATCGACGCACTGATCCGAGCGGCAATTATCTTGAAACGGCGAGCCGAGCTTCACCAGAAGCGCCGCCGTGTCCGGCTTGGGGATGAAAAACCGTGACGGACCAAAGACCATGTCGGCAGCCGAGTTGCCGTCCTTATTGACGATATCGACTCGGGCCCCGTGTTCCACGAGCCACTGAACCATCTCGCTGTCGCCTCGCGTGGCCGCACCGTGAAGCGCGGTGTAGCCGTCTTCATCTACTGCGTCGATAGGAAGGTCCTATTCATCGTTGTCCAGAGCCCAAAATACACCGCAGTATTCATAGTGGATATCAAGAGGATTTGCAACGGCCACTTATAATAATGTTGTTTCATGCTCGTAAACGCCCTCGGCCCCGCTCTTCTTTTTGGCGCGCTCTCCGCAGCCCGGTTACAAGTGACTGAGGTTGACCAGGTCTACGAAGAGAACATCCCTGCCGACCATCCCGAGATCGATTACTGGCAAACGCTGCCCCAGGATGCGATCTCGCGCCTCGGAAGAGAGCTCGTGTCCGGGGAGGCGACGCTCGAGTTTGACGATCAAGGTCTAGGCTACCTGCCAAGCATCCTCGACCAGCTCGGTGTGAGCGCCGATTCGCAAACACTGGTCTACTCCAAGACGAGCTTGCAGCAGGCGGCGATATCCCCGCGGACGCCAAGGGCGATCTATTTTAGCGATGATGTCACCATCGCGTTCGTTCCGGACGGAGACGCGATCGAGATGGCCGCCGTGGATCCCCGCCAAGGTGTGGTTTTGCAGCGGCTCGCGAATCGGAAGACAAGCGCACCCCGTTTGACGCGACCCAAGATCTGTCTTGCTTGCCACCAGGCCCCGGCGACGCTGGGAGTGCCGGGAGTGTATGTGGGCTCGGTGTTGACCACGCCGTCGGGACGGCCAAAATACCAAGGCTCCATCGTTTCCGACCATCGCACTCCGTTCAACGAGCGCTGGGGCGGATGGTACGTAAGCCCCAGTGACGTTCTCACGCCACATCGGGGTAACGCCGTCGTCGCCACTCCTGCAAACGACGAGCTCGCGTTGCTCCTCCCGAAGCTCGGGACGTTCGACGCCGGACGCTATCCGGCCGCGGATAGTGACGTGGTCGCGTTGATGACGCTCGAGCATCAGACGCAGGTGACGAATCTCGTGATTCGGCTTGGATGGGAGCTCCGGGTCGGCGCTCCAGACTCTCAATTGAGCACAAGGCTCGCGGAGCTAGTGAGGTATCTGCTGTTCGTCGACGAGCCGCCTCTACCGCAAGCGGTGCAGGGCGCCTCAACGTTTTCTGAATCGTTCGTCGCGCACGGACCGACGGACTCGAAAGGCCGCTCACTCCGCGACTTCGATTTGCAAACGCGCTTGTTCCGTTTTCCCCTCAGCTACATGATTTATAGCAGCGCTTTCGAGGCGCTCCCCGCAAGTGTGCGCTCGTCTATTTACGAGCGCTTATACAACGTGATGACTGACGGCGATGGACGCGTCGACAACGCGCAAACGATCATCGAGATTCTCCGGGACACGAAAACGGATCTGCCGGCCTCTTGGATTTCACCCAGATGATGTCGGCGGCGTCGGCTTCAACCGCCTGGTGGCACGCGGTATCGCACCGACTGGTTTGGATGTCGTTCGCGAACTAGTACTAGTGGACTGTCCTGCAGCACGACATCGTAGGGAGCTCACCCCGCGCCGCCCATCGGAATGCGATTCGAAGCAACTCGTTTCCCCCCAGTCACATTCTAGGGTCTCGGGGCCCTCGGCGCAGTGACTTGAAACGGAGGGAATTTGGCCGCACTCGATGTCACACAGCTAAGTCCTCTGGAAACAGATAGTAACGGCGTCCCATGGGGAGCAAGAGAAAAGATCAGAGTAGAATACGCTCTTCGTTAGAGGGTAGAGCTTCAGTCACCGGTTTCGCGGCGCACCGCATCGGCCATCTCTGCCATCGACAAGAACACGAAATCTGTCTCAGGACGAGCTTCGAGCTTGACGGTCGCGCCCCAGCTACCGCCCTCGGACAGGCGCTGTCGATCGATCCACGTGGTCGCGAGCCCGATCGCTCTGGCGGGCACGTGATCGTGGAAAAGACTCTGCGCGGTGTGCAGAACCTCCGGAGGCTCGAGCCCGTGCTCACCCTGCAATCGGCGCAGCAAGTAATCAAAATTTGCGGGGTTCGGTTTATACGAGCCAATATCCTGTGCCGTGTAGACGGCGTCGAAGGTAACGCCGAGTTTTTGATTCGACTCGAAGAAACTCGCTCGGTCGACGTTGGAGAGGATCACCAGCCGGTAGCGCGTTTTCAAATATCGCAACGCGTCCGCCGAATCGGGAAACGCCGGCCACCGGCCTACCGAGCCTCCGAAAAGCGCGTCGAGCTCCGAGTCCGTTGCGAGCTCGAAGCGCGCCGCAAGCCGGCCGTGAACTCGGGACAACACGTCCGGGTACGGCATATCCGGAGTTTCGGCCTCTTGGAGATGCTCGAGCTCGGAATAGGCCTCGAGGGCCAACGCCCGGGTCACGTCTCGGCGACCGCTGTTTGCGAGAAGAGGCTGGAGGGCGTCCCAGATACCGCTTTCCCAATCGATGAGCGTCCCGTAGCAGTCGAACGTGAGGACTTTAAAATCGATTAGCTGCGCCAATGTTACTTCTTACCGCCCGCGGGCCGTGGAACCCGGAGCGTGGGGCTAGTGGCAGTGACCGTGCTGCGCGGACCAAACCTGACCCGGTGGGCATCTCCGAGCCGACGACGTGCCGTCGTTTTGGGCAGCGTTGACGAGGAAGTACGCGAGCACTCCTACCGCCGCGACGATGACGGCAATCGTGATCCACCCCGCCGTGGGTAGCCGACTCGCCTTGCTTTCGCAGCAGTTCTTGTACTTCTTCCCACTTCCACAAGGACACCGCTCGTTGCGCCCAACTTTGTTACTACCGGCCATTCGACAACCTCACCCAAAGAATACCCGACAATTATATATTGAGTCTGCAGTCTCCGTTCCCGTTCCCGTTCCCGTTCCCGTATGCCGTATGCCGTATGCCGTATGCCGTATGCCGTTTCCGGCCCCTAATACTCGTACTGCCCCTTGGCCGACTCGAGCAGCACTTTCGCTCCCGCCCGAATGAGTCCTTCCTCGCTCGAAGCCTGAAAAAAACTGAATCCTTCCCGATCGTGCCACATAAAGGGACCGCCGAGTTTCTTGCCAGCGGCGAGGGTGTCGTCCTTGACCTTGGAAATGAGGGCTTCATACCGGGGGTCGTCTCGCGAGAATCCGGAGAAGCTACCGATATCACCGCTCGCCGCAAACACGACGTCGACGCCGGCGACGGCAGCGATCTGGTCCGCGATTTCTACGCCGTCCGGCGATTCGATCATCACGATCACCAGGATGTTCTCGTTCGCCGAAGCGCGATAGCCGTCTCCCCACATCTCGCCAAACTGCCCGCCTCCTTGGCTCCGGCGTCCCTCGGGCGGGTACTTCGCGTACATGACGGCGTCTTGCGCTTCTTCGACGGTCGCGACCATGGGCACGATGACCCCTAGAGCTCCGATGTCCACCGCCTTCTGGATATCGCCCTGAGTGGCGTCGGGGACCCGAATGAACGGTATCGCCGCCGCCCCCTTGCAGGCTCGTATCATTTTCGCAACGTCAGAGTAGGTCAGCGGGCTGTGCTGCATTTCGATCCAAAGAAAATCGAAACCTGCGTTCGCCATCGCACAGTAGATGTTCGGATCCGACGTGTAAACGGTACCGCCGACAACAGGTTTCCCCTCCATCAGTTTTTGCTTGGCCGTGTTGTAGCGGCGCGTCTGTTCTTGCGCGTCCACGTCAGACGACGTAAGCGCACACACAAATGCGAGCACCATCACGACAACCTTGGATTTCTTCTCGTTCATCACCGTCTCCTTTTTCGTTCCGACCCCGAAGTCTCATTTGACTTCCAAGAGCGATCCCTGCTCTGATGACTTCCCCAACCCCGGCGACCCTTGGAGCCCACGTTAGCCACGACAGCGACAGAGCGCATGGATAAAGTTGGTAGATACACCATATCGGAGCAAATCGGCAAAGGCGGCATGGGGGTCGTCTACCGCGCGCTCGATACGGTCCTGAGACGCGAGATCGCGCTCAAGACTCATACCGTAGGGCCAGACCCGGACCTGCAGTCAGTCGAGCGTTTCTTCCGCGAGGCGCGGGTGATCGCGTCGTTCAAACATCGCAACATCGTTACCGTATTCGACCTCGGACGCGACGACGACAAGGTGTTCATCGCCATGGAGCTGCTCGAAGGCGAGGATTTGACCGGCGTGCTTTCCGCCGGCCGACATATTTCGCTGGAAGAAAAGCTCCGTATCGTCGAGAGTGTTAGCAAAGGGCTCGCCCATGCGCATGATCGCGGTATCGTCCACCGGGATATCAAGCCCCGCAACGTGTTCGTCACCCACGATGGTGACGTCAAGCTCCTCGATTTCGGACTGGCACATATCGCGTACTCGACGTTGACCGAGGCCGGACAGATTATCGGAACTCCGTTTTATATGTCACCCGAGCAAGTGCTCGGAGAGAAGGCCAACCCACGCTCGGACATCTTTTCGCTCGGCACGCTCTTCTACGAGCTCCTTACCGGTGAGCGCGCCTTTGGGCGGCCGAGCCTGGACCAGATCTTCGACGCCATCGTCAACGAGGAACCGACGCCGGTCCAAGAGCTCGACCCCACGATCCCCGAAGAGCTAGCTCGGATCGTCGCCAAGATGATGCACAAGTCAGCGGATCGACGCTACGCCAACGTGGACGAGCTGTTGCGCGGCCTATCGCGATTCCAAGCATTTCTACGGCAATACAAGTCGCAGCTGCGCGAGGAGACCGTTCGTGCGTTGAAGGAGCTCTCTTCGGTGGCGCAGCGCCACCAGAATATCGTCCTCGAGCACGAAGTGAGCGTTCCGCCGCCAGAGCTGCCGAACACTTTGGTGAAGGAAGACGTGAGCTACATGTCCCTCGTGGGCCTGCGCGACGGCGCCAATCTTCAGCTTCGGAGACTCGAGCTTCTGGTCGACGATTTCGCCGTAGCCGACCAGAGCCCCAATGACACCGACGCCGCCATGACCGTCTACGAGCCATCCGTCAAAAAAACGGGTGATGCACGTGAGCAAACGCGGCGCTACGAGCAGGCCGAGGAGCGGTACCAGTCGGCGCGAGCCCACTATGCAAACGGCGATCTGGCCGCGAGCCTTCGGCTCGTGAGTGACGCTTTGCGCCTCAACCCGAATCACTCGGGCTCGGGCGAGCTCGCCGAGCAGGTTCGGACGTCAATAGCAGGACTCGTCGACGACCTCCCCACGGGCGGTGACGAGCCCAAGCACTTCGACGTCCTCGTCGCGGCGCTGCTCGCCATCGGCGAGCCCGGTGGAGAGCGCCACATCCTCGGTGGCGACGCGTCCCACGAAGACCGCGAGATCGCCGGCCTGAGTGACATCATGTTGTCGGGGCTTCCCAAGGAAAAAGCCGACCCAGAAGACTAAAAGGCTTCACCACGGAGTGGTGATACGCTCGTCCAGCCATGGACATTCGGCCGGTATCGTCGGACAAGAGAACGCTCGGTGGGTTTGATTTTTTTTGGCTTTGGGCCGGCGTTGCTATCTCGCTAGCGGAGATTTGGGCGGGGGGCTTTCTTGCCCCGATGGGTTTCTGGATCGCTTTTTGGGCGATTCTCCTGGGACATCTCATCGGCAACACGCTCATGGCGCTTGGGGGCGTCCTCGGTTCCGATCATGCGATCCCGTCGATGGTCTCGGTGCGACCCTCGTTCGGGGTGCGCGGCTCCAATCTCGCTGCGATTTTGAACGTCGTCCAGCTCGTGTGCTGGGCGTCGATCATGCTCATCATCGGTGGCCGTGCGGGTGCGATGTTGGGCGAGCCGATGGGTGGCATGCTCGCATCGAATCGATTCTGGATTGTCGTCATCGGCGCCGGGACACTAGGCTGGGCCTTGTTCACGGGGCGGAAGGTTTGGAAGCTGCTCCAGGCGATTACCGTCATCGGAATGCTCGCGGTGATTTCGATCCTGAGCTTCGAAACCTATCGGTCGTTCACCGACAGCCCGATCGCTCTCGTGGCAGCTTCGAACCCGCTGCCGTTCATGTCTGGACTCGACCTCGTCATCGCGATGCCGATCTCGTGGATGCCGCTCGTCGCCGACTATTCACGGTTCTCCCGAAACGGGTCCACCGCATTTTGGAGTACGTGGGTAGGCTACTTCCTCGTGTCGTCGTGGATGTTCGTTCTCGGTTTGATGGCGACGCTCGTCACCGGCACTGCCGAGCCTCACATGCAGATGCTCGAGCTCATGGGCACAGCCGGACTCGCCGTTCCCGCGCTCCTAGTGGTCGTCTTCTCCACAATCACTTCGGACTTCCCCGACCTCTATTCCGCAACCTGCTCGATGCTGAATGTATCGGAACGCGTGAGCGCCGCGGCATTTTTGTGGATGACCGGCGTCGTTTCGATCATTGTCGCCCTCGTCTTCCCCATGGAGCGTTACGAGAGCTTTCTTTATTTCATCGGCGCGATGTTCGTTCCGCTGTTTGGAATCGTCCTGACCGATTACTTCCTGATCCGTCACCGAACGCTGGACATCGACGATCTCTACCGTGTCGGCACCGACAAAGCCGAGGGGGCCTACTGGTACACCCACGGACTCCATGTGCCCGCTCTCGTTGCCTGGGCGGTCGGTTTCGCGACCTACAAGCTCATCGAGACCCTCCAATACCCCATCGGAGCATCGCTGCCGTCCATCGTCGTCGCCGCTGCCCTGTACTACGGTATAACCGCCATGCGGCGGCACGCTTGAGGAAAAGGGGACAGGTACTGAAGAATCCCCACAAAATCTATTTCGATTCGCGAGGCTCCGTGAGCAACTGTGTTTCAACGTGCTGATGCTGCGGAGAATTTCCCCCTCACCCGACG
>CAMYKY010000138.1 GCA_947259165.1 uncultured Acidobacteriota bacterium
AGTACGAGTGGAACGGTGTCGAACGCATCGTAGCCATCGGTGATATCCATGGCGCTTATGACAACCTGGTCCAGGTGCTCCAAAACGCCGAGCTCATCGACGCCAAGCTTCGCTGGATAGGCGGAGAGGCGCATCTAGTCCAAAACGGCGACATTCCCGATCGCGGTCCGCACTCCCGCAAGTCGATGGATTTGTTGATGGAGCTCGAGGAACAAGCGGAAGATGATGGAGGCAGAGTTCACGTGCTCATCGGGAATCATGAAGCGATGAACATCGTGGGCATTCTCGATCTCGTCTCCCCCGAAGAATACGAGGCGTTTGTCGACCGCGACTCTCGCAAGCGCCGCGACCGACTCTTCGAGCGCTACTACGAGCAGCGTCGTCGGGAAACGAAGGAAAGAGGAGAGGACGCACCCAAGAAAAACGATGCCAGACGAGAGTTCGATGCGGACTACCCTCTCGGCTTCATCGAGCATCGCCTCGCTTTCGGATCGGACGGAAAATACGGAAAGTGGATTCTTGGACACAACGCTTCGATCAAAATCAACGGAATCTTGTTTTCCCACGGAGATTGGGGTGAAAAATTTTCCGAGCTAGGCATCGAAGAGGTCAATCGCCGGGTACGTCAGGAGCTCAGCGGCGAAGTGCCCCTCCAGGAGGGCGTCGCGTTCGACCCGGTGTCGCCCCTGCAGTACCGGGGCCTGGCGCAAACCGAGCTGACGCAATCGGCACAAGCGTCGGCAGAGCCGCTGGTCAATGGCATCCTCCAAAAACTCGGCGTCAAGCGAATGATCGTGGGCCACACAATCACGAGCGGCGTCATCGAATCACGATTCGGCGGGAAACACATCAGCATCGATGTCGGAATGCTCGAGGTTTACCGAGGAGGCAACCGGATCGCACTCGAGATCGTCAACGACGAGCTAAGAGCCATCCACGACGGAGGCACGATCCGAATCCCCGAAACGATGGACGCCACCAATATCGAGGCTTACTTGGCCGAAATCGCTGCCGTCGATCCGACCAACGTTGAGGTTCAGCTGAAACGCGTCGATGCCCTGCGCGAGCAAGGAGCCACCGAACAAATGCTCCCGATCCTGGAAACGCTCTTCGACCGCCACCCAACGCACGTCCCGTTTAGCTACCGCGACGCCCTAGGGAGCATCTATCAGGAACGCGGCGACAACGCCCGAGCTCGAGACCAGTTTGAGGCGTACATAGAAGGGCTCTCGGTCCTGGTGAGCTCGAATCCCAGCAATTTGAATCTGGCGAATCTGTTGGCGCGCTTTTGTGTCGACAAAGGGCTCGAGCTCGAGCTCGCCGACAAAGTCATCACCGGCGCTCTCGAAAAGATGCCAGACAACTACAGCTTCCGCATCACCAAGGCCAGGGTCGGTCTCGCCAATCAGAAGTACTCGCAAGCTTTGGAGATCCTGGCCGCGACGCCGGAGACACCGCAGTTCCTCTACGAACGGCACTACCTCCGCGGACTCGCCTATGTAGGTCTCCACGAGACGGACAAGGCCGCTCTAGCGTTCCAACTGGCTATCGATGCCTCACCGGATCAAGAAGAGGCTCGAGAAGCGCTAAGCCGACTGGTCGCGACTCCGCGGTGATTGGCTCGGACGCAGCGGCTATCAGCCACCAGCCGGTTGGCTGATGGCTGATGTGACCGGTAGACCCAGAACTATTTCTTGGGCGGGACGACGGCGTCTTTGCAGGCCTTGGCGACCCGGAACTTCACGACCGTCTTTTTCGGGATCTGAATCTCCTCGCCCGTCTGAGGATTGCGACCTTTCCTCGCGTTGCGGATCGATTTCACGAGCTTCCCGAGACCTGGAAGGATGAACTGGCCGTTCTTCTTCGTCTCACGGACGGCCATACCTGCGAGCTCGTCGAACCAAGCGGCTGCTTGCTTTTTGGGAACTTGCATCGTTTCCGCGAACTCAGCCACGATTTGTGTTTTCGTCATCGGTTTTGTTGCCATTCCTCGAATCTCCTTTGTGAAGTCGGACTGATCAAAATCGAGCACAGCCCGCGACAACGTACCAAGTAGCTAAGGCAACCACCACGAAGGGCGAACACCTTCCACCTGCGCCATGAAATTTACAATTTTGTTTAGAAATCGACCGTTTACCAAACGGAACTCATTTTAGTCGCGTTTTTTCGATTCCGCAAGCACGAAAACGCAAAATACCCGCTAAAAACGCCACTTTTTGCGATTTCCCGTAGGGTTTGGCCCGCCACGGCATAAACCCGCTCGTCGTGTCGCACTATTTTCAGTCCTTTTCGGCACGGTTCGCGTTTGCCTTGCCTTTTGGCAGGCCCGCCTTCGTCTCATCCTTCCGCTCGACGAGCTCGCGAGGGAAGGCGCCGACTTCGCTACTTGAGTCGAGCGAGCTCGCTCGCACTGAGCTCATCCGCTGGTCCTTGGACGAGCGCGTTGAACAACAGTTTGAACGTTGCCGGGGTCTGAGTCCGAAACTCGACTTGGCTGCCTAACACCACGACACTGCCGCGGCCAACGTCGAAGGCCACGACGTTGGCCTGATCTCGAAGCAGCTCCCCGCCGAGAAGCCACCCACTCGCTACGAGATCGTCTTCATCGGGATACTTCGACACCACTTCGGCCCGGATGTCGAAACTCGGTTTGAGTCGATACGCTTGATCGTGGCGAAAGAACACCGGCCAACGCTCGGGCATGCCGAACGCCACCGGGTGCCTCGGATCGTATTCCTGCTCGAGTAGCGACCCCGGGCAGTAGAATACCGAGCTCGGGTCGACGACGCGCTTCTCGAGCGCCTTGACGAGCCGTGACGGGCTCTCGAAGGCTTCTTTGAACCGAGCGTCCGCCTCGCGCGCAGAGACCGCCGGCCTGCCATCAGCAGGCTCGGCTCGAGAGCGCCGCGACGGCACCGACGGCAGCACGGGCTCGATGGGAAGCTCGAGCAGCTCGCGCGCCGTCGCGACCGCGTTGCCGACGGCCACGAGCGTTCCACCATCCAAGACGAACTGACGTAATCGTTCCCAGCCAGCTTCGCCAATCCCGTAGGCCCAACGCCAATCTTCTCCGTACCGGGACGGTGACAATCCGTTGAGCATGCGTTGTTGACTCGTTCCTGCCGGCAGCAGGATCACATCGTAGGTCGAGAACAAATCGGTCTCGAAGTCGATCGACGCCATCACCCGGTGCTCAAACTCATACTTCTCGAGCAACCACATCAGCCACCCTGCCGGCATGTTGTTGGCGACCTTGTAGAGTCCGACGCGTGTGGGTCGTTTCATGCGGAAGCCGTCGACACGAATTGCACGATCCGCCCCGACGACGCTCAGACCGGTCTCCCGCGAGACCTTCTCGAGCACACCCGTCGCGGTCCGACTCGGCGGTACGAGCCAAGCGCCTGGCGCGACGGTGCGACCGTCGACTTCGATGGCGGAACCTGCGCGAAAAACAGAAACGCCCTTTTTCGACAGGCGATTGAGCGCGATGAACCCCGCATTCGAATCGGGGGGCACCACGTACGCCCAACGCGGACGCTTCGACAACGGCGACGATACCGGAGCAACCTTGTCGACCTTGTCGAGCGCAACGTCGAGAGGTTCATTGACGGGATGCACCTCCACCCCCATCAAGTACCCGAGAGTGTGCGCGGTCACGTCGTACGGGGGGATCGGCGGCCCGCCGGGATAGTAACGGAGGTCCGGGTACTCCTGAACCTCGAGCATCGTTTTCGCGAACGCGCCGTACGGTTGATCGAGAGGTATGACCCACGACCCTGCCGGATAGTCTTTACCATCGGCATGGAAATCCGATGGTGCGCGATGGATCTCGACGTCACCCGTCTCGAGAATCTCGAGAAGGCCGTAGGTCGCAAACGGGTCCCGCTGCTTCGCGGGGATCACAAACGCGAAAGGGGGCTCGTCGCGTTCGACCCAATCACGATGGACTCGATAGAAGTTCTCGAGCCACGTCGAACGGTATTTCGCAAGGTGGGTCAAGCCTGCGTACACGGCGGTCATCCCGTAGTCCATGATTTGACGGAGGTGCCACTCGGTGCCGGTGTAGGGTCGCGGGAAATTCCACCGAACTTCCTGAGGTCCGAGCGGCGTCGAGCTCCTGTAGGGATCGGCGAGGTTGGCGCTCGCAATCTCGGTGAGGATTCGCGGCTGACCGTGATAGACCATGTACTGCCGTGCCGGAGTCCACAGATCATATTGAGTGTCGTAGGTCACGCCTTGTTTGCCCGAGGCAATCAGCGCGCCCGCCATCGCGAGCCCGACCTGCGCTTGGCCTTCGACAAGGAGAGGATGGATGTTCGGGTCATAAGGATCTTTGAACGGCGGCACAAAAATCCGGGCGCCCGTTTGCCCCATTTGATGCATGTCGTGGGTGATCGTGGGCTTATAAACGTTTTGCACTTTCTCGATGTTCAGCCGCGTTTCGATTTGTGTGAACATGAACCAATCGCGATTGTCATCGTGACCGACGTACCTGTGGTAAAGGTCGGGAAATACGCGGCTGTAGCGTTGACCCTTGGTTTCGTACCAGTGGTCGATGACCATCACCTGACCATCGGGATTTTGCGACGGCACATAGAGAAGGACGGTGTTGTCCAGGATCTCTTGAATCTCGCGCGAGCTCTCCGTCGCGAACCGATGAACGATCAACGGCACGGCCTGGCCGTTGCCCACTTCGGTCGAATGGATGGTCGCGTAAAGGAAGTAAAACGGCCGACCTTCCTGGGCGAGCTCCATCGCATCCGCCTCGGACAGCCCGCGGGGGTCCGCGAGCCGGTGGTTGATCTCGACCAGGCGATCCAAACGTGCGAGATTCTCTGGCGAGCTGATCTTGAGCAAAACGTAGGGGTTATCTTCCGTCGTTTTGCCGAGCTCCTCGTAGACGACGCGATCCGAGCTCGATGCCACCTGTTGCAGGTATTCGAGAATCTTCGGGTAGCGCGCCATCTCCCCGTCGGTCCCGAGCTCGAAGCCAAAGAATTCCTCCGGCGTTTGAATCGTTTGAGCCGACGCAGCTCCGGAGAGCACCAGCGCTATGCAGACCGTAAGAAGTAAACGATTGGATCCCAACATCAATGACTCCTCGTGTTCGACGTCGCACAGCTAATAGTCCCCTGAGTGCGGCCTGACCTTGACCTCAATCTGAGCAGCGACGAGCGACGCCCCTATCGACTTTGCAACAGCTGCTCCACGCTCAACAGCCGACCATTGACGATCACCATCTCGGTCTTCCTCAGATTCTTGATGTCCACGCTCGGGTCCCCATTTAGCAGAACGAGATCGGCGATTTTCCCCGCCTCGACCGTACCGAGCTGGTCATCCACGCCAAGCGCCTCGGCAGCCAGCTGGGTTGCGCTCCGCAGGGCTTCCATCGGGCCGAGCCCGGCTTCGGATAGCTGCTCGATCTCGAGCAGCAGACTCAGGCCATAAGGAGCGATGGGTGAGTCCGTACCGGCAAGGATACGACCCCCCCGTTCGGCAACCTCGCCAACCGTGGTGAAGATGGGCGCCATCACCCGACGATGCGCATCCACATCACGTCGAGCCACCGCGCTTCGGAAACGGTCTTGCGCCCACGCAGGAAACAGCAAACCGAGCCGGCGCTCACCCGCAAGCCCGGGCTCTCGTGCCAGCGCGAGGCTCCAGCCTCCATAGATCAGGACCGTCGGAGTAAAATAGACGCCAGAGCGCCCGAGCAGGTCGATCACGTCGCCATAGCTTCTACGGAGATCGGAGATCTTCGGCGAGTACCCTCGACGCGACGTCCCTGCAACATGCTCGACACCATCGACGCCGTAACCTATCGCTGGGTAGAGCTCGTGGGAGGTAACGAAAATCCCTTGTCGATGGGCTTCCTCGATTGCGAGCTGCTGGAGATAGTCCGGCAGGCGCACGTAGGTTTTGAGAACGTCATAGCCGATGTCGAAACCACGTTGCATCTCTCTCGCGAGCACTTCCTCGTCACGAACCGCTACGTACCCCGAGTAGTAGACCCGATCTCCATCCAACGCTCCCCCCGTCAAGAAGACGCGTGGGCCAATGCGCCTACCCGACCGAATCGACTCCCGTTCTTCCAAAGTTCGATAGGGAGCGTCCGCGAGCGTTCTTATCGAGGTGATCCCGTAGGCGAGCCAAACCTTCCCGTGCTGCGAGCCCCACGCCGGCAAGTTCAGGTGCGTGTGCATCTCGATGAGACCCGGGATGAGCGTCTTGCCCGTGCCATCAATCACCCGCATATCGTCGGTGGGATCGTCCGACGTTGGCTCGATACTGTCGATACGGTTTCCCGAGATCACAATATCTTGATGCTCCCGGGGGTAGGCACGACTCCCGTCCACGATCGCGACATCCCGGATCATGAAACGACCGCTCCCCGAGACCGCTTCATAGCTGAGATCGACATCGATAGGACTCGCTCGACCGCTCGCGAGCTCCACCCGCTTCAAACCCTTCGGAGCGACGAACACGATCGCGTCTCCCTTGGGCGACCAGCTCGGAGAATCGACGGCTTCTCTTGCCACTTCTCGAGGAGAATCCTGCGGCGTGCCGTCGACCGACACCGGCAGGACCCACAATCCCCCGTCCATCGAAAACGCCATCGCGCGTCCGTCCCGACTCCACACCGGTCCGTCGCCATCGCGAGTACCGACGTTTCCCTCCGGCTGCTCCAGCAGCCGTGACGACGCGGTTCGGGTATCGAGAACCTGGATCCGGTTGTAGCCTTCGCGAAAGCGGCCCGACACCGGCTCGTTCACTGCAAAGGCCAGGTGCACGCTGTCACTCGACCACGAGGGTTGGCTCACGCCGAGTCGCGGCGAGGTCAACGTTTTGTCATCGCCTCCGACGGCAGGGACGATGTGGATGCGGGAGCGTTCATCGACATAGGCGATCGATGTCCCATCCGGTGACCACGCAGGCGCGAACTCCGCGCCCATCCCGAACGTCAGCTGGCGGCCGGGTGTACGATGCGACTCCGAGGCCGACTTGATCCACAAATCCATGGAGCGCCCCCGATCCGAGCTGAACACGACTGAGCGCGAATCCGGCGACCACGACGGGTCGGAGTCCAAATACTGGTCGCGCGTGAGTCGGGTGGGATCGCCGCCTCCCGATGAAACCGTCCAGATGTCCCCCAGCGCTGCAAACACAATCGCCGAGCCGTCCGGCGACACGACCGGCCCCACGATGCCGCGCACCGGATGGTCCCTCCCGTCCTCGAGGAAGTCCACTTCGCGCCGCGCGTAGGATGGACGCTCCAACGTCACCGTCGCCTCGAACGGAATCGGCGCTGGCTCCGAGTCGCCTTCGAGCAAATGACGCCAAAGCGACCCCGCAGCTGTATAGACGAGCTCGACATCACTAGACCACACGGCCCGGAACGGAAAGACGTCATCGGGAGTGAGGAGATCCACCGCCGTACCGTCGTCAACGCCGACAAGTATCAATCGACTCGCCAGCGGCACGAGACCGGAAACGTCCGCGCTCGTCGGACCGAGCTCGAGCTCACGCAAAGCGATACGCGAGCCATCAGGACTCCACGACGGTGCCGTGACGACTCGATCGAACACGGCGATTGGAGAAGGCTCAGCTTCCCCTCCCACCGGGGCTCGGAACAAACCGCTCCTGCTGGGGCTCTGCTCCGAGATAAACGCAATCGCGTCGCCCGACGGCGACCACGACGGCATGACGTCGTCCGCCTCGCGACCGGTCAGCGCCGACAGCTCGAGCGTCGCGACATCCACGACCCAGATGTCATAATTGCCGTTGCGATCCGACGAAAATGCAATCTGTGTTCCGTCCGGAGAGAACACGGGCTCGCGGTCGTCGAAGCGGCCCTCGGTCAACGCAACCGGACTCGAGCCATCTAGATTCGCCATCCAGATATCCCAGGTGCCGGCACGGTACGACTGAAAGACAACGCGCGCGCCGTCGCTGGAGACGTGCGGCATACGGTCATCGCCTATGCCATCGGTCAAGGGGGTTGCTTTCCCGCCCTCGGCCGGAAGGCTCCACAACGTTCCTTGCAGATCGAGAACAAAACTCCCGTCGACCGGGGAGGCCGCGGCCGCGAAATTCGTTCCCTCTCGCAGGACGAGCGTGATCTCCTCGGCGACACCTGTAGCAACTTCACTCGACGTCAGAATCAGAAACGCCAGCGCGCGCCAGCTCATGGCCACCTCCCTTGACCACCGACGCTACCACAGATAGAGCCTCTTCTTTGTTATCGCCACCCATGGACCTATAGAATCTCACACGCAATCCATCCGCAGTTACCGCCTCGTTACGTGAATATCCTACTCAACTGTCCGGGCACAGTTGACTCGACCACTCCGGTCGATGTCGTTCGGCTTTGAGTCGAACGATGGAGCACCGTCCAGCATAGCGATTCGCTCCGTGAGGCACCGCGACTATGGTTGCGCACGCGTCGCCAGGGACTTAAGGTTCCAACTATGGCTCGTCAGCTTGGGTTCGTCTTCGCTATCGCTCTGTTCGCCCAATGCGCTCCCTCCCAGGAGCGCCCCGCTGGCACGAACCGGCTCTATTTCGAGACGAGCCCATACCTGCAACTTCACGCCCGGAATCCCGTGGATTGGTACCCCAGGGGCGAAGAAGCCATCGAGCTTGCCCGGCAGCTCGACCGCCCGGCAGCTCGACCGACCCATCTTTCTTTCCGTCGGCTATTCAACCTGTTACTGGTGCCACCGGATGGAGGAAGACGTCTTCGAAAAGCCGGACATCGCGGCGATCATGAACGCCGGCTTCATCAATATTAAGGTCGACCGGGAGGAGCGCCCCGACCTCGACGAGATCTACATGACGGCAACCCAGCTCATCACTCGCCGCGGCGGCTGGCCGAACTCTATTTTCCTGACTCCCGATCTCGAGCCGTTCTTCGCAGGGACCTATTTCCCCCCAGAGGATCGCGGCAACACCGTCGGCTTCCCGACGGTGCTCGCACGTATCCAGGAGCTGTGGACGACCGACCGAGCGAATCTCGAAGAATCCGCGGGACGCGTCAAACTGGCGATGGAAGAGATGATCACGGCTCGAGCCGATCCGTCGACGGAAGTACCCCCGGAAGACGGTGTTGCCCTCGCTGTCGATTCACTCCGTCGCAGCTACGACGAAGAGTGGGGCGGCTTCGGCGCCGCGCCGAAGTTCCCGTCGCCGGCCAATTTGTTTCTTCTCTACGCTCGGGCTGTCGAGGGTGACGAAGATGCAAGGCGCATGCTGGTCGGAACGCTATACGCGATGTGCCAGGGTGCATTGTACGATCACGTCGGCGGCGGCTTTCATCGCTATGCAACCGATCGTCTGTGGCGGGTGCCGCACTTCGAGAAAATGCTTTATGACAACGCGTTTCTCGCGGAAATCCTGATCGATACGGCTCGCCTCACCGGGGATGAAGAGCTCGCCCGCTTCGCTCGCGGCACGCTCGACTTCGTGCTCGAGAGAATGACTCACGACGTCGGCGGTTTTCAATCAGCGATCGATTCGCAAACGGACCTTCACGAGGGAGCGTACTACGTTTGGGGTCGCAAAGAGCTCGACGCAATTCTCAGCGAGGAGGAGCTTGCCCTCCTTGGGCCGATCTTCGGCTTCGAGGGCGAGCCCAACTTCGAAGACGGCTTGTATACGGTTTATCTGACAGCACCGCTCGCGGAGCACGCGGCGCGGTTAGGGACGACTCGGGAGAAGCTCGTCGAGGACGTGGCCCCGCCTCTCGCCAAGCTCCAGTCGGCTCGCCAGAAACGGGAGTTTCCACTCGTCGACGACAAAGTGCTCACCGACTGGAACGGAATGATGATCGCGGCGATGGCGAAGGGCGGGGATTTCTTCGACGAGCCGCGTTATCGTGACGCCGCCAAAACAGCCGCGAGCTTCATTCTGGAGTCACTCCACGCGGACAGCGACAACCTTCAGCACGCATGGCGAAACGGCGAGGCCAAAGTCGACGCCTTTCTTGACGACTACGCGTTCATGATGCGAGGTCTTTTGGCCCTGCATACCGCAAGCGGCGAGGTGCGGTGGCTCGAAGCATCGGAGAAGCTCGCAGCGGAAATGGAAGCTCGCCTTCGCGACCCGGGTGGCGGCTATTTCCAAACGACCGCCGACCCGCTCAATCTGTTCCAAACGAAGGGCGCCATGGACGGCGCGATCCCCTCGGGCAATGGCGTTGCTATCGAGGAGCTGATGAACCTGGCTGAGCTCACCGGGAACAATGCCTACACGGACCGCGCCGAGTCAGCATTGCGCGCTTTCTCGGCAGAGTACACGCAGTATCCCTCGGCGACGAAGACGTTGGCTCTTTCCGTCGCCCGCTACCACCGCAATCAAGGCCCGGGCACGCTCGCGGACTCGCTTGTCGATACCCAAATACGAACGGCCGACGGACGGTTCGAGCTACAGATGCGGATCCAGGACGGTTGGCATGTCAACGCCAATCCGGCATCCTCGCCGTATTTGATCGCGACGCAGGTGCAAGGTGACGTCGCCAGCGTGGAGTATCCCGAAGGGGAGATGATGACATTTTCGTTCTCCGACGACGCGATTTCGGTTTATGGAGACGAAGTCACCGTCGTCGGCAGGCTCGTCGGGGAGCGAGTCGTTGTCGTCTATCAAGCCTGCGATGATTCGCGTTGTTTGTCTCCAGTAGAGCGGGTGGTCGAGGTCGAAACCCCGTGAGACGTGCTCTCGCAATCTTGCTTCTCTTCGCGTCGCCCACGGGAGCCTCAGAAAAGATACGCGCCCTGGTCGAGTCAGCGCTCGCCCAAGACGGTATTGGCGGGTTGAGCCTCGGTATCATCGAAGGAGGCGAGCTCGTCGACACGGCGGCGTTCGGCTACGCCGACATCGATGGAAAGGTCCTGGCAACACCCGAGCACGTCTATCGAATCGGCTCGATCACGAAGCAGTTCACCGGCCTCGCACTCTTGAAGATGGCTCACGACGGCACCGTGGGTCTCACCGACCCAGTCGCCAAATATGTCCCCGAGATCAACGAGGTCCGCGGCCGCTACCAAAACGCACCGCCGATCACGCTCCTCCAGCTCGCAACGATGACCTCCGGCCTCGCACGGGAGCCCGAAGATCTCGCCACGTTTCTAGTCGGTCCGGCCTCCAATTGGCTCGACGTCGTCGTCGGCGCCCTCCCCAAGGTCCAATATGATTTTCCTCCAGACACGCGCTATCAATATTCGAACATCGGCTACGCGATCCTAGGTGCCTCTCTCGAGCGGGCTTCGGGTCGGGGGTACATGGATTTCGTCCGAAACGAGATCCTCGAACCCCTCGGCATGAAAGATTCCGACTTCGTGCCGCGAGCCCATTTCGAAGCGCGACTCGCCACCGGCTACGAAATCGAAGACGACGCGATCGAGACCGAGACCTCCGCCTGGGAGCACCTGGGCCGCGGTTACAAAGTCCCGAACGGCGCGCTGTACTCGACGATCGCGGATCTCGCTCGCTTCATCGCTTTTCAGCTCGGACACGGCCCGGACAGCGTCCTTCCAAAGGCGGCTCTGGCGGACAACTTCAGCCGCGTCAACTCCGCGACCGGGGATTTGAGTAGTGGCTACGGCATCGGGTTCCGACTCCTGCGCCGCGGCGAGCTCGTCGTCTACGGGCATACCGGCTCCGTCGCCGGCTACCGGGCCGCAGCATTTTTCGATCGCTCGAGCGACAGGGGCGTCGTCATCTTGCGCAACGTAACCGGTGGCAAGCTCGACGTTGGCGAACTGGCCCTGACCATACTCGAATCGATCCCACCATGAGTGAGCTCAGGCTCGCCCTCCATCGCCTTCGTCATCATCGTAACCCTTGGCATCGGCATCGGCTCGGTGTTCTCGTCGACGCGGCCCTCGTCGCGAGCTACTCGCCCGCCCGTCGACTCAGCCGGATCCATCCTTTGGCGATTCTCCGGAGCGAGTGAGGGTGCGGTAAGCCTCTTTGAGATGAAGCGCTTCGACCATCTCGTCGTCGAGCGTGGCGACGTTCTCTCCGTCGGCGGATGCCAATTCCATGACCTCGATGATGCGACGCGCCCGGGTGACTTCTTGCGGAGTTGGCGAGAACGCACGGTTGATGACGGGTACTTGGCTCGGATGGATTGCCGTCTTGCCGTCAAAGCCCAACTGACGGGCGCGGTGGGCGCTCCGGCCGAGCCCGGCGACATCCTTGTATTCGAACCACGGGGTATCGAACGCCTCGACCCCGGCGGCGCGAGCCGCATGCAGGATTTGGGCGCGCGCGAAGGATAGCTCGGCCTCGTCAGGTAGCCTTCCTGCTCTCATACTCTCGCGGTAGTCGGCCGCGCCGAAGACGAGTCCCGCAACCTTCGTCGCGCAGGCGAGGGATGTGGCTTCGAGTACCCCCTTCGCCGTCTCCACCATGAGAAACAGGCGAGCGTCGGGTCCGAGCCGGCCCGCAACGTCGTCGACCCCGCGAGGGTCCTCGCACTTCGGTAGCACGACGCCTTGCACCGGGAAATCGGCGACGACGTCGAGATCCTCACCACCCCAGGGTGTATCGAGTCCGTTGACGCGAACCAGCACTTCGGACTCTCGCCAGTCGAAACGCGCCACCGCGCCGCGGATCTGCTCGCGAGCTGCCAACTTGAGATCTGGATGGACCCCATCCTCCAGATCGAGCACGAGCACGTCGGCGCCCCGAGAACCCGCTTTCGCCATCATGCGTTGCGACGAGCCTGGAAGGTAGAGCATCGAGCGACGGCGCACCATGGATCAAATCGTACCACGCGGCTAACCGGCTCCGTTCCAACCATTTGAAGGTGACGATCAAATTCGAGTGAACCTCGGCGCCGATAGACCCGTATGGGAAAGAGACAAACACTTTCACTTTGGAGGTACTCATGAAACGTTTCCTGCTCATCGTTGGAATCGCCTTGATCGCAGCAGCGCCGCTCGTCGCTCAGACGCCCTGGATCCACGTCGAGGTCGACGAGACTGGCGACGACCAGTCTCGAGTCAACGTCAACTTGCCGCTGTCCGTGGTGCGCGTCGCGATGCAAGCAGCACCCGAACGATTCATCGACGACGGACGAGTGCACTTGAATCATTTCGACCAGGACCTGGACGTCGAAGATCTGCGAAAATTGTGGACTGAACTGCGCGACTCGGGGAATGCCGAGTTCGTGACGGTCGAGGAAGAGGACGAGACGGTCCGAATCCGTCGCGACGGGAACTACATCCGCATCGACGTCGAGGAGCGCTCCGGAAACTCCCCAGAAAGAGTCCACGTCGACATCCCGGTAGCCGTCGTCGACGCATTATTCTCCGGCGATGGTGATTCGCTCAACCTCGAGGACGCGCTCTCCGAGCTTAGCTCCGAGCGGGGCGATGTCGTGCGCGTCGATGACGGCGAGACCAAGGTTCGTATCTGGATCGACGAGAAGGACTAACTCATGTTAAAAATCGCCGCCATTACGGTCCTGTCGATCCCGTTGCTGCTCGTGGGAGCTCTCCTGAGCGCGACCTGGGTCGTCGTCGACGTCCGAACCGCCGACGGCCCGAGGATTATCGTACCGGTACCGCTCGCGGTCGTGCGCGCGGCGCTCGCCTTCGCACCGGATGACGCAAAGCACGTCGAGCTCCCGGATTTCGACGAGTATGCCGACGTAGCCGGGGAGATTCTAGACGAGCTCATCGATGCACCGGACGGCGTCCTCGTAGAGGTTCATGACGGCGGCGACCACGTGCTGATCGCCAAAGTCGGTGACGAAATCGAAATTAGCGTCGATGGGGACGACGAGGAAGTCTCGATTAGGCTTCCCCTAACCGTCGCCGCAGACATCCTCGACAGCTTCGACGGTGACGCAATCGAGACCCGGGAAGCTTTGGCGGCGCTATCTGCCGTGTCGCACAGCGACCTCGTCCACGTACGCACGGCGGATGAAGAGGTGAAGGTCTGGATTTGGTGAGCTCGGCACCCAGCATTCAACATCCACGAGACTGGCGCGACTCGCCAGCTCCGCGCATTCGACCCCACACCTCCGTCGCTCCACTCCGAGAGGTTGTTCCGGTCGTAGCCCTGAATGCTGCACGCCGGATGCTAGATGCTCGAGGCTGATCCCTGATACACTTGCCCCTCGACGGAGGGGTAGTTTTCGTGGAGATTTCGGTAGAGGAAGTTCAAGAGGCATTAAAAGTCAACAGCGTTCGCTTGATCGACGTGCGAGGAGAGGACGAGTGGAACACCGCCCGCATCGAGGGCGCCACGCTTGCTTCCAAGGAGCTCGTCGACGAAATGACGAGTTCGTGGGACAAAGACACGGCGATCGTGTTCTATTGCCATAGCGGAGTCCGCAGTCTCAACGCAGTGCATTTTTTCGCTCAAAAAGGTTTTACCGACGTCAAAAGCATGGCGGGCGGCATCGAACGCTGGTCCCTCACGATAGACTCCAGCGTCCCGCGCTACTAGAACCCTCCCGATGAACCTCGAGGCTGTGTTTGCACGGAACGATCAGGTAGTCTCCCGCAAAATCGTCGACGAGCTGATTCTCGTGCCGATGCGCAAGAACGTCGCCGATATGGAGACGCTCTACACGCTCAACGAGGTGGGCGCCCGTGTTTACGAGCTCATCGACGGGGCTGTGCCCCTGCGCGGGATAGTGAATGCGATTGTGGAGGAGTTCGACGTCACCGAACAAAACGCGGAGTCCGACGTTCGGGAGTTCGTCGAGCAGCTCCTGGAAATCGAAGCCGTCCACGAAGTCGAGCGCGAAGGCTGAGCTCGCTTCCCGACCACCCTCCATCCCCGTCATCCGACGCCGCTGACGCGGTGCTGTTCACGCCGCGCTTTTTTATCATGTGCGGCTTCACCTTCACGGTGTTCGTCTCAGCGTTCATGCTGTTTCCTACGGCGCCGTTTCATATTCTGGATCTCGGCGGAACCAACTTCACCGCAGGGCTTTTTCTCGGTCTTTTGACGTACGGCTCGGCACTGTCGGCACCGTTCACCGGAGCTCTCGCCGACCGTGTCGGCAAGCGGCGCACACTCGTCGTCGCCAGTCTCACGATTTCCGTGCTCTCCGTTTGCTACGCCCTCGCCTCCAGCACGCGCGTCTTGCTGTCGATCGTTCCGCTTCACGGGATCTTCTGGTCCGGAATGTTGACGGCGTCGGCGGCCTATCTTCTGGATCTGGTACCGGAATCGCGACGAGCTGAGGGCGTCGCATACTGGGGCCTGTCGACTGTCGGCGCGATCGCCATTGCTCCCACGATCGCGTTTTGGATTTACGATCACGGCGGCTGGAGCTCGTTATGCGGCGTTGCCGCGCTCCTGAACGTAGCGATGGCGGCGATCGCGCTACGCCTCGAAGAACATCAGACTCACGCCAGATCGCGCGCTCCGAGGAGCGGGTTCATCGAGTGGCGTGTGCTCGCGGTCTCGTTCACACTGTTTCTCTTTTCTTTCGGCTACGGCGGCATCACCAGCTTCGTCGCCCTCTACGCCGACGCGAATGGCACCACGAACAAGGGCGCCTACTTCACCGCGCTAGCCTTGGTCACTCTTGTGACCCGCCCATTGGTTGGGAAGTTCGCCGACCGCGTCGGTCACAAGAAGGTGTTCGTTCCCTGCCTGGCATTGGCGGCATTGGGTATTGCGTTGTTGCTTCCTGGCGGATCGCTTTTTTGGCTCATTTCGTCGGCGATCGTTTTTGGACTGGGATTCGGCTCTGCTTTCCCGGTCTACACGGCGCATGTCATGCACCGCATCCCTCCCGCTCGACGCGGCGCGGCGTTCGGGAGCATGCTTGCCGCATTCGATACCGGTATCGGAACCGGCTCGATAGCACTGGGTTACATCATCGAGCTCGACGGGTACACGATGGCGTTCGCCCTCGCCGCCGCCATGGCGGCACTAGCGCTTCCCTACTTCTTGCTGGTTGAGCCTCGCGTATTCGGTGATCCAGCCGCGCACGCCTGACCAGATCGTGAGCGACAAAAAGGGGACAGGTACATTTTCCCGTGCCGTCGCGCGGAAAGGATGTACCTGCCCCCTTTTGGGCTCGAGCTAGTTGCAGACCAAAGATCTATCGACTTCTTTCGAAGGCCAGGTTGACCAGGCGGGCGATGAGCTCGTCGTAGGTGCGCCCGGTTTTCTTCCACGCCAGGAAGAATTCGCACTCAGCTGACAACCAGGGGTTGGGGTTGACTTCGATCACGAACGGTTCACCTTGTGCGGTCAGTCTCAAGTCGACGCGCCCGTAGTCACGGAGTCCGAGCGCTCGGTAGGACGCGAGGGCGATTCTTTGAATTTTGCGAATCGTCTCGCGCGACAACTTCTTAGGATAGATGGGGGGGGTCGTCCGATAGATCTCGGAGCCCTTCCACCATTTCACTTCCGTCCCCGCAATCCGAGGGATGCCCTCCGGAATGCGTGACAGGTCGAGCTCCACGAGAGGCAGCGCCTCGGGAGGATCGTTTCCGATCACAGCAGCATAGATCTCCCGCCCCTCGACGTAGTGCTCGATCAAAGCGGGCCCTTTGAAGGTTGAATGAATGTAGCGAACCCGTTGTCGAAGCGCCTTTTCGTCGTGAACGACCGAGCTCGTGTCGATTCCGATCGAGCCGTCCTCTCCGGCGGGCTTCACGATGAGGGGAAACGCAAGCCCGTGCTCGATACGTCTCACCCCTGGCGCGACGGAAATGAAGTCCGGCGTCGGGACACCGTGAAACCGGAGTATCTTTTTGGCCAAGGCCTTGTCTTGGCCCAAATGAAGCGCGCGGGCGTCGCAACCCGTGAACGGTTTTCCGAGGAGCTCGAGAAACGCGGCCACATGAAGGTCCTTGGTGTCGTCACCCGCATACGATTCGGTGAGATTGAAGATCAAAGAGGTGCGCGTACGCGCCAGCTTCGCAAGGCTTCTCGCGTCGCCTTCGAGCACAGCGTACTGCGGGGTATAGCCGAGTCGCCCGAGAGCGTCGTGCACTTCCTCGTGCACATCTGGCTCGGGATCCGAAGGACCATCGGCCGGTCTCGTCCCCAAAAGCGTGCGAGCAGGCGCCGGTGGATCTTGATGCCACCAAATTTCGTAGAGGACGGAGACTCGCTGTTTCGACATCTAACTCGCGATCTTATCGCACGCGAGCCTTCACGCGGTGAGCAGTGAGACTAGACTAGTGGACTAGAAACGAAACATCCGCGTCACTTTGATGATGAGGCTTCGGTTTTCGAGACTCGTCACACCGCTGCGGCCGAGGGTGTCGAGGGAGCTTCCGCCGAGGGTGTCGCGACCTTCGCTGTAAACGACGAACACGTCGCTTCCGGGGCGGTACTCCCAACGGAGGCGGATGTTGGCCGTGAAAGCGCTCGCTTCGGAGTTGTACTGTACGAGAGCGCCTACGAAGGTTCGTGGAGAGAGGGTATAGGTTGCCCGGAGACGAACCAGATTCGTCGTGAACGCTCCCTGGGGCAGATCGATCCAGTTGACGGTGATGTTGGGTTCGAGAGAGAACCGCGGCGTCACCTCGATGCGGTTCCCGAACGACAACTCCGTCCGAGTGCCACCGAAGAAGCTCCCTGCCTCCAGCGCCACCCGTCCCGAAACGCGGCGATGGCCGCTGAAGAACATCCAGGCGCTATAACGATCGAACTTGTACTGTCCGATGGGAATGAACACGCCGTCGGTAATCTCGAACGCTTCGAAAAGCGCTTCGCGGTTGCGGCTGTAAGTCGCGCTGACGAAATCACCGCTCTCGAGCCGGAAGCGTGTGTCGAACTCGAAGATTTCCGTCTCCAACTCACCGCCGGTGATGGTGTGGTAGTTGTCGTATCTGCCTTCGAAGTCAATCTTTCGCACTGCCGCAATCGAAGCGGGACGGATGCTGTAGCGTCCCCCGGCACGGGTTTTACGGAAATCCCTCCGTCGCATGAAACCGAGCTCCGGATTGAAATCGGGATCGATTAGCAGATGCTCGGCTTCGAACCCGTACAAATCGGCATCGTATTTGACCGCGCCCCGGTAACTCGTGTCCCCTTGGTCGAGCTCGGGCGTGCTCGTCTGCGTGTAGTAGGTATTGACGTCGAGGTTCTCGAAGAAGGTGAAGTTTCCATCGACGCCGAGCAAAGCGTTCGATCCCGTGCGATCCAAGTTCTCGTTACGGTAGGTGCCGATGACGCCGATATTACTTCGCGACAAAATGTCGCGCTTCACGCGAACGACGGAAAAATTCGTCTGCGGGACACCGCCGGCGGCGACATCCTCGGTGGTGATGTTCAAGAAACCTACGCTGTAAGCGCCGGCGCGACCGGTCAGTCGACCACCCGCCAGAATCGGAACCTCATAGTTGTCTTCGAAGCCAATACGACGGCTGAAGAACATTACCGGCGCATCCGACGGGCCGCTGAACGAGAATGCGCGGGTATCGCGACCACCGAAATTGAAGATCCCTTGCCCCTCGAGGAAGAACTCTCGTTTTTCCGGAAAAAAGAGGCTGAATCGGGTGAGGTTCACCTGCGATTCGTCGGCCTCCACCTGAGCGAAGTCGGTGTTGTAGGTGAAATCAAAGATGAGCCCCTTGGTCACGCCATACTTGGCATCGAAGCCAAAGTTAGCGTCGCCGTTATTCTCGAACGGCTCGTCCGCCGTTAGATCGGTGTTCAAGGATCCCGAGACGTAAGGCTTGAGCTCGAGATTCATCGATCGTGTGGGCGTCTCGATGCCGACGAGGCTGGCCGCAAAAGACAGCTTGAGCAGGCCTTGACGATCGAAGGCGGCCGGAATCGGGACTAGATGGCTCCGCTCGTTCTTCCACTTCACCCGCCGCTCGAAATTGATGCCCCAAATCTGAGAGGCCCCGTCGCGATATCGAAGTGATTTGAACGGAATCGACATCTCGAGCGTCCACCCCTCGGCAAAGCGGGAGCTTTTGACGTACCAGATTGTATTCCAGTCGCTGTTGACGTTCTGTTCGTCCGTCACCTGCCCGTCCCAAAGCGCCCCGAGAGGATTGGTGCGGAACAGGAACCCATTACGGTGATCGTAGAACGTATCGAGGATGACGGAGAAGCTGGCGTTTTGATTCACGATATTGCGGTTGTCGCGCCGCATCTCGTTGGCAACGATCCTTTCGGGATGCGAGTCCCAAAGCCGCGCCGAGACGTACACCGAAGTGTCGTCGAAAAAGACCCACACGTCGGACCGCTCGGTAGCCTCTTCCCCCGCAAGTGGCTCCTGTTGAACGAAACCGCTCATGGCGGGAACGCGCGCGTAGACCCCCTCGTCCAAGGACCCATCGAGTACGGGGGGTTCATCGATCCGGACCGCCCGCAACGTGGCGCCGCCGTCGGTGTCACGAGTCATGACGTTGGGCGCTTCGGGGATAGGAGGCCCGTTGATGGCGGCGTTGAGCGCTTCGTCGCTGAGCCCACCATCATCGTTAGCGCCGGCAACCCAGGCGAAACTCAGTGCCACGCACATCCCTGGCACGAGGAAAAACGATAGGCTGGCGTTGGAGCGCATCGACACTAGAAGCG
>CAMYKY010000139.1 GCA_947259165.1 uncultured Acidobacteriota bacterium
TCCTCGACCTCGACGCCACCCGCGTCGCCACTCGTGATTTGCCGAAACACCCACGGGTTCATGAGAGCGCCGCGTCCGACCATGATGCCGTCGACGCCAGTTTCCGCGAACATCTTCCGAGCCGAGTCCGGTCCGTGGACGTCACCGTTGCCGATCACCGGGATCGCGACGGCCCGCTTCACGTCGGCGATGATCGACCATGCGGCCTCTCCCCGATGCCTCTCGCTTCGGCAACGCGGGTGCACGGTGATTGCGGCGGCACCGGCATCTTCAAGAGCACGAGCCACCTCGGTGGCGTTGATAGAGTCGCGATCCCAGCCGGCCCGGATCTTGACCGTGACCGGACACGACGTCTGCGCGACCATCTGGGAGACCACCGCGGCGGCTCTCTTCGAATCTTTCATGAGCGCGGCGCCGGAGCCTTTGCGGGTGACCTTCGGCACAGGACAACCCATGTTGACATCAACGAGGTCTGCGCCCATGTCCTCGACCATCGCTGCCGCATCGCCCATACGCCGCGGGTCGTTTCCAAAAATCTGGACACCGACGGGACGCTCGTCTGGGCTAATCGCCGCGAGCTCCTTGGAAAACTCGCTCCCTCGGGTCAATCCCTCAGAGCTCACCATCTCAGTGACGACGAGTCCGCAGCCACCGAGATCCCGCACCAACCCGCGGAAGGCGCGGTCCGTGTGCCCCGCGAGCGGCGCGAGTACGAGCGGCGTGCGCATCTGGACCTTGCCACCAATCTCGAGTGGTTTCGAAGCCTCGTCGGTCGCGTGGCTCGTCTTAGTCATGCTCGATCCGCTCGTCACTGACGACTCTGTAAAAATCGCTGGCCGCCGCGACGCTAGGAGGCCGCTCGGGTACGCCGACGACTTCGACCGCAAGCCGCCGATTTCGCAACGTCAGGGTCAGCTCATCCCCCGAGCTAATCTCTCGTCCCGCTCGCGCAGAGTGCCCGTTGATCGCGACAGCCCCTTCATCACAAAGCTCCTTGGCAAGCGACCGCCGCTTGACGAGCCGAGTCTGCTTCAAAAAAACGTCGACCCTCACGACCGTATGCCGTATGCCGTATGCTAACAACCGATCACGGCTTGATCTCAATAATCGCCCGCTCACGAATCTGAGTCACGAAACGCTCCATCTGTTCAGTCATCTTCTCCTGAAAAATTGCGTCCGCTACTTCGTTGCGAACTTCGGCAAGCTCCTTGGTGGCTGCCTCGACCCTTTCCTCGACACGGATAATATAGAACGCGGTGTCGAGTCGAATGATTTCACTGACGTCGCCAGGACCGAGCTCGAACGCCGCGCTCGCCAGAGCGTCGGTCAACTCACCCTCGCTGAAAAAGCCGAGATCGCCCCCGGCATCGCGAGACCCGGAGTCCGAATGCATGCGGGCGACTTCGGCGAAGTCGGCGCCCTGCTTGATGTCCTGAAGAAGCCGACGTGCTTTCTGCCCTTGCTCGACCTCGCTCGTCTCGTCGAAGCGCACCACGATCTCGCGCAAGCGCACGCCCGGCGGCGTCGTGTAGTCTTCGATATGCAGTCGATAGCGCTCTTCGATCTCTGGTTCTGACACGGATACCTTGTTCTCGACTTCCATACGTCGGATTTCCTGGAGCAGCAAGCCGTCTTCGAATCGCTTCCGGAGACTCTCGACGGTGCCACCCTGCAGGGCTACTTGCCGGACGAACTCTTCCTCGCTATCGATCTTCATCTCCGTCATGATGTTCTCTTTCCACTCCTCGAAAAAACGGGAGGGAACTCGGAGCCCTCGGTCTGCCGCGACCTGCAGAACGAGCATGTTGTCGATGACGCTGTTGAGCACCTGCTCACGGACTTGCGCGGCGCGTTGAGCCGCTTCCTCTTCCGAAGCAGAAGGTCCGAGTTGCTGGAGCGCGACCTGGACTTCTTCTTCGAGCTCGGTGAGGGTCACGATCTCGCCATTCACTTTGGCGACGATGCGCTCGACCGTGTCGGCTGAAGTTGTCGCAATCGACGCGACCCAGACCAAGGTGCCTAAGATTCCAAGATGCGGTCGTTTCATGGACTATCCTCCGTCGTCTTCCCGGCCACCTTGCCGTCTTCCCACTCCAGAAATGCGAAGCTCAAATGCTCGCGATGAACGGTCACCGGGTACGTTCGCTTCAGCTGCTCGATATAGCGAGAGAGCTCGACCTCGCTTTTTTCGCGCAGAAGCTCGACGCGAATCGTGTCGCCAACGTCGTCGAGAGCCAGGGACTCCGCGTCGGTCTTGCCGTGAACCTCAAAGATATGGAAACCGAAATCAGTCGTGACAACGTCCGAACGCCGTCCCTTGCGTAGCGAGAACACGGCCTCTTCGATTGAAAGAGGAAGCTCACCGCGCCCGAAACTCCCGAGCTTTCCGCCCCGACTGGCCTCCGGTCCGATGGAATGAAGCTGCGCCAGCTCGCCGAATTGGTCGGGATCGCTCTTTAGCTTCTCCAAGAGCTCTTCTGCGAGCACCTTGTCCTCGACGAGGATTTGGGAGATCGAGACCGTCTCGGGACGCTCGTAGAGAGCTTGGTTCGCCTCGAAATGCGCTGCCACCTCCTTATCGCTGACGCCGAGATCGTTGAACAGCCGTGACTCCACGAGCTTTTCGATGCGCAGTTGACGCTCAACCACCGAAGCCATCACCGAATCGCTCTGGGCTTGAGATTTGGGCACTTGCGCCTTCTCGATGGCCCCGAGTCGGCGCGCAACTGCTTTGGGGTCCGCCGAGACACCCGCGTCATCGGCCGCTTTCAACAGCAGTCGCTCCTCGATGAACTGCTCGAACAGCGCTTCCATGACGTTGCCCGCGAGAAAAGGCTCGTCCTGGTGGACGGACCCCTCGACGAATTGGTCGAACTCGCCAACGGTAATCACTTCGCCAGCGATATCCACCACGATCCGTTCGCTCCTGGGAAGCTCCCGCGAGACGCAGCTCGACAACCCCAGCAGGGTGCTGAAAAACACGGCGGGCATCGAGCACGCTGGTGTCAACAGACAGGTCCAGTTCTTCATGGTCTCAAAGGGCGCGACCCCCACCTACCGGATCCTGATGGCCGATGGCTGGCAGTTACGGGCTGATCGCTATACCGCCATCTTAGAGTAATGGGCCAGTTGGAGCAAAGACTCCCGGACGGTCGTGAGTATCTCGGCGGGCTCGCTTCCCGCGAGCTCGACCCTCACCAGGGCCTCGTCACCGTCGGGACGAACCTTCGCGGGAAGCGCCTTGGCCAGCTGAACGAGCTGCCCGGGCTCGATACCGGTGTCTCCCGTCAAACGGAACACCAAAGCCCCCTTCTCGCGCTCGACGCGGGCGAGTCGCAGCTCATCAGCTAGTACCTGCAAGCGAGCGTACTCGAAGAACTGGAGGACTTTCTCGGGAAGCGGTCCGAAACGGTCCCGGGTCTCTTCTTGGAGCTGCTCGAGGGTGTCGCGGTCTCGAGCCGAAGAGGTGCGCTTGTAAATCGACATCCGCTGGTTGATATCGGGGATGAACTCCTCAGGCAGACGAAGCTCGATGCGCAAATTGAGGTTCGCACGCGCGGAGCTCGCCACGGCCTCTTCACCCGAAAGCTCACGGACGGTCTCGTCGAGCAAGCGACAGTACAAGTCGAAGCCAACGGCATCGATGTGGCCGTGCTGCTCGCCGCCGAGCAGATTGCCTGCACCGCGCAGCTCGAGGTCGAGCGCGGCGACACGAAAGCCCGCACCCAGCTCGCTGAACTCCCGGATCGCTGCGAGACGGCGGCGTGCAATCGGCGTCAGGTGAGACTCCTCCGGGATGAGCAAGTACGCGTAGGCGCGGCGGCTCGATCGACCGACGCGGCCGCGTAGCTGGTATAGCTGCGAAAGCCCGAATCGGTCGGCACGATTCACCACCAGTGTATTCACCAGAGGGATATCGAGACCGTTTTCGATGATGGTCGTGCTGACGAGGACGTCGAACTCGCCGCGAACGAATTTCAGCATGACGTTTTCGAGCGCCGACTCCTTCATCTGTCCGTGGCCCACAATGATCCGCGCCTCGGGAACGAGCCGGTGAAGATAGTTCGCCAAGGAGTAGATCGAGCTCACCCGGTTGTGAACGAAATAGACTTGACCTCCGCGACCTAGCTCGAAGCGAATGGCTTCGGTCAGAACGGTTGCATCGAGTCGGACGATATTCGTCTGGATAGCCATCCGGTCCTTCGGCGGGGTCTCGATCACCGAAAGATCCCGGATACCGGAGAGCGACATGTGGAGGGTTCGCGGGATGGGGGTCGCGGTCAGCGTGAGCGAATCGACACCGTGGCGGAGTCCCTTCAGGCGCTCCTTGTGAGTCACGCCGAAGCGTTGCTCCTCGTCGACGACGAGCAGACCGAGGTCATGAAACGCCACGTCTTTGGACAACAACCGATGGGTCCCGATAACGATGTCGACTTTTCCCGCGGTGAGGTCCTCGACGACCAGCTTTTGTTCCTTGCGCGTGCGGAATCGCGACAGCATCTCCACCCGCACCGGAAACGCCGCGAAGCGTTCTTGAAACGTGCTCAAATGTTGGAATGCGAGCACGGTCGTTGGCACGAGCACCGCGACCTGTCGACCATCACTCACGGCTTTGAAGGCAGCCCTCATCGCAACCTCGGTCTTGCCGTAGCCCACATCCCCACAGACGAGCCGATCCATCGGCGACGGAGCCTCCATGTCCCGCTTTACATCCACAATGGCCTGGCGCTGATCCGGTGTTTCCTCGAACTCGAAAAGAGCCTCGAACTCGCTCATCCACGCGCTGTCCGAGGCAAAAGCGTGCCCGGGTGCCGCCTTCCTCGCGGCGTAGAGCTTCAACAGCTCCTGGGCCATGTCGCGCATGGACTTGCGCACGCGCTTTTTGACACGCTCCCAACCGGTGCCCCCGAGCTTGTCGAGCTTCGGCGTGGCGCTCTCCGCGCTCGAGAACTTCTCGAGGTAGTCGAGGCGATCGACCGGAACGTAGAGTTTGTCGCCACCCCCGTATTCGAGCACGACGAACTCGGTCGTATCGCCGGCGGCAAGCTGCTTCAATCCGATGAAAACACCAATCCCGTGCTCGGTGTGGACAACATAGTCGCCCACTGCGAGATCGCGAAAATCCGAGAGAAACCGTCGGAGCTTTCCCCCTTTGCGCGTTGACGGCGCCGGAGGCTCCGCGAAAACGTCACCCGCAGTGAAAACGGCCAGCGAAAGCTCGGGAACCACAAAGCTTTGCGACAAGTGGCCGTGCTCGAGCACGACGTGTCCTTCACCTATCCCTTCGCTTTGCGCCCGGCCGGAGGTGAGTCCAGCATCCGCCAACAGCTCTACCGAGCGCTCCGCCATCCCCTCTCCTGAGACGAATACGCGGACGAGCTCACCCCGGTCGATGTGGCGACGAAGCTCTTGGATAAACTCGGAGACCCGGCTGCGGAACGAGGGAAGGATCGTCGTCGATATATGGCGGGTCTCCTCTCCGAAAATACCCAACTCTTGAAGCGTGATCGCTCTGGTTTCGATCATGTCGCCCAACGCACCGAGATCCAACAGAAGCTCGGCCGGGGCCGCATAGCGGGCTGTTCCGTCCTCGGCCTCATCGAAGCTCGCAAGGACTCTCTCCCACTCCACTTCGGCGGCGCGCATGACTTCGGCAGGTTCTTCAACGAGAAGCAGGCCCTGGGCAAGGTAATCGAAAAGGCTCGCCTGGAAATCCCGGTGGCGTGGCAAGCGAAAGCCGAGGCCCGCCGCGCCAGTGACATCTTCGAGCGCCAGCGCCTCCAGGTGTTCGGAGCTCGCCGGCCACTCGCTCGCCGGTACGACGCGGACTTCGGACAACGTCGCCGTCGTTCGCTGCGTTTGAGGATCGAAGCTTCGAATCTCTTCGAGCTCGTCGCCTAGGAGCTCGAGACGGACAGGTCCGGATTCCCCCGGGGGGAACACATCGAGAATTCCGCCCCGGCGGGCAAAGTCTCCCGGTGTGGTCACCGGATCTTCGTAGCGGTAGCCGATGTCGATGAAATAGCGCTCGAGATCGCCGGCGCCGAAACTCTCACCTGGGCGCAGCTCGCGAATCCCGCCTCTCAGGATCTCAGGGGCAACGGTTCGATACAGCAGTGCACTTGCCGTCGCCACGACCACGACATCCTCTCCGTCGAGGAGTGAGACGAACGCCTGCAAACGGGCAGAGGTCACGTCGAGATGCGGAGAAAGACCACGGTAGGGGTCGAGCGCGAACGCGGGAAACGCACGGACGCGTCGCTCGACGCCGAGGGCGAGAAGCAAAGACTCGAGATCGGACAAGGCAGGCGCGAGACGCCTCTCGTCCGCCACGACGACGAGCACCGGCCCCACCGTTTTCTGAACCAGTGCGGCCTCGACGAGGGAGCGGGCGGGGCCCATCAGGCCGGAGACGCGGGCAGGGGCGGTCACGACGGGGTCGAGACCAAGCCCCGAAACGATACGAGCGAAAGAGGTTTCCTCGGCCCGGGCCATGCCTCATTCAGCCGGATCTGGGGTCTGACCCTCGAGGATGCGGTCGATCAGTCCAGTGGTCGAGTAGCCCGGCGCGAAGGGTAGCGAGAGAACCCGTCCGCCGGCGTTTTCGACGGTTTCTCGACCAACGATATTGTCTGTCGTCCAATCGCCACCCTTGACCAACACGTCGGGGACGAGCGCGTCGATGATCGCTGCCGGGGTGGGTTCGTCGAAAGAAATAACATAGTCGACGACCTCGAGTGCGGCGAGTATCTCCATACGCTCGTCGAGCGGCGCGAGCGGACGGCTTTCTCCCTTGAGCGCGGATACTGTCGCATCGGAGTTGACGGCAACAACGAGTCGGTCCCCGAGGGCGCGGGCCTCGGCGAGGTAGCGCACGTGGCCGGGATGAAGAATATCGAAGCATCCGTTCGTGAACACGAGCGAACGCCCCGCGACCCGAAGTTTTTTCCGCTCGACGAGCATCGAAGGTCGGTCGACAACCTTGGCGAGAATTTTGTCGCGGCTCACGACGACGGGTCGGGCGGGCGCATGACGATGTTGGGCGTGAACTCCCACTGATGCGAGGGACGATAGACGCCAACATCCTTGACCCGCGATTGGACACGAAACTGATGCAACGCGCGGTGATAGTCGAACGGATAGCCGTCACGTTGGTGAGCCGCCACGTCGAGGAAATAAGTGCCTTCGATGAGCTGGAGTTTCGGTATCACGAATCGGACTTCACCCTCTCCCGAAAGCGTGACCGGTTTGAAGTCCTCGAGATCGGTGTTCGTGCCGTAGCAGCAGATGCCATCGGCGTTGAAGATCGCGACGCCAAAGACGAAGTCCTTGATCGTTCCTGTGCTCTTGATATTCAAGCATACGGTGACGGATTCTCCCGTCGAAAAAATATGTTTACCTCTCCCATCGGCGCTATCCTCAGCGCCGCGGAGCGAGACATCCTGAATCTCGACTTCCCGGGACCCCCAACGGCCTTTCTCCCGGGCGAACGCCGACGTCGGCTCGATTTCGCTGACCGGAGTTTCGGGCTCGTTCGCAGACTCGGGAGCGTCGAACTCGGCGACGGCGCGCTCCTCGGCGGCAACGAGCGCCTTCTCTTCGTGCTGCGACACGCGGGCGAGATAGGCGTCGACGACTTTCTTCGGGTCACCGCGTAGCTGAACTTCCGACTTGTCGATCCACAAAGCCTCGTCCGCCATTTTTTCGACGAGACCAAGGCTGTGGGTCACGAGAAGGATGGTCTTGTTACGACGACGAAACTCGCTAATTTTGTCGAGGCATTTGTGCACGAACGCTTCGTCCCCGACGGCCAATACTTCGTCGATGATCAGCACGTCCGGGTCGACGTGGATCGCGACCGCAAATCCGAGTCTCATATACATCCCGGACGAGTAGGTCTTGACCGGCGCGTCGATAAACTCTTCGAGCTCCGCGAACTCGACAATCGCGTCGAAGCGGTCCTCGATCTCCCTCTTCGTGAGTCCCAACATGATGCCGTTAATGAAGATGTTTTCCCGTCCGGTGATCTCCGGATGGAAGCCGGCACCGAGCTCGATGAGCGCGGAGATACGACCGTCTACGCTGACCGTGCCCGAGTCAGGCTTGGCGATGCCGGAAATCACTTTGAGAAGCGTGCTTTTTCCGGAGCCGTTTCTCCCGATAATCGCGAACGTCGATCCGTGGCGCACGTTGAACGTCACGCCGCTGAGCGCGGGAAACCGCTCGTCGGGACGCAGGTCCGAGAGCAGACTCCCGCCGAGTAGCGCACTCTTGAGCGTCCGGAACTGCTTCCGGTGGCTGTAGCGCTGATAAACCTTGGTTACGTCCGAAACCTGAATCGCCGTCGTCATATGGGTCCGGTGTTGGTGTAAAAAAGGAGATTGGGGGGACCTAGGGGATTCGGGGGACAAGAAACAAACTCCATCCTAATCCCCATAATCTCTAATATCCCCCTAATCCCCTTCTTTACACTTCTTCTGCGAAGGTTTCTCTTAGTTTGTCGAAGAAATAGTAGCCTACAAGGAAAGTGATTAGTGTGGCCGGGATCATCACCAGCAGCCACGGCCAGTGTCCCATCGTGCCGGTGAACAGAGACTGGTGGTAGCCCACGATGATGTGGGTCATGGGGTTGTAGTTCAAGTAGCGCTGGATCGACGGCGAGATCGTCAGGTACGAGTAGATGACCGGGCTTCCGAAGAACCACAGCATCATCACGTTCGCGATGATGTTTTGGACATCGCGGAAGTGCACCGCAAGGGCCGAGATGAACAGACAAACTCCGAGCGTGAAGACGAGCTGCAGGAGCACGACCGCGGGAAAAAACACGAGCGTCCAGTGAACCTTGCCGTAGTAGATGAGGAAAGCGAACAAGATGGGGAGCCCGAGAAAGAAGTGCACCAGGTTGCTCAAAACCACGACGATCGGCAGAACTTCCGCAGGAAAAAGGATCTTTTTAATAAGGTTACCGCCGGTGATGAGAACCGCCGAGGACTCCATGACCGAGGCGCTGAACCAGGTCCACGGAAGGATACCGGTGAACAAGAATAGCGCATAGGGAGACGTTCCCAACAGACCTCTCGTCGGCATGATGTAGCTGAACACGAACCAATAGATGACGAGCTGAAGCAAGGGGTTGATGAACGACCACAAAAAGCCTAGAACCGATCCTCGGTAGCGCGCTTTGAGCTCCCGCACGACGAGGCTCTGGACGAGCACGCGGTAGCGGAAAACAGCCAGGAGGTTCTTGAGCAAGGGAATTCGAGTGACCTGAAAGACACCTAGTCTACCATCCCCCTGGGCACGTTTCACTCCTACCCGGGTCGGAGGTTTTCGCCCACAGCAACTCACACGAGTCGAGTAAACCGTGGCCGCTCAGCCGGATTGACCCTGCCACACCCGGCATGCGGTCGCCAACAGGGTACAAAACGCGCTTCTGCTATAGTTGGGGCCGTCGAGCCACGGCCTAACATCCGAGCCGAAGTCGCAAGGTCGGCGTTGAGCTCTTCGTTTTTTCTGATTCCTATGTCGGTTCTCGCCCATCGCTCGACGTTCGCGGTGTTAGTCGGCTCGATCGGCCTGACGGTGGCGTTCGCGCTCCTGTGGAAGTCTGGCACCGATCGTCGGGTCGACGCGACAGCAAAGCGCGATGCCTCGGTGCCTCACCTCGGCCGCTCGTCGGAGGGCTTCGTCACCTCCGACGTCTGCCAGGCTTGCCATCCCGACCAGTACGATTCGTGGCACTCGAGCTACCACCGAACCATGACGACCGTCGCTACCCCAGAGACCGTGAAGGGAGACTTCAACACGGTAGCGCTCGAGTCGCGTGGCAGGACATACGAGCTCGAACGTCGAGGAGACGAGTTCTGGGTGGAGATGGTCGACCCCGATTGGGAACGAGAGCTACGCCTTCGCGGCGAAGACCCGGATGCGCTCGCCCATCCGTCTCGCGTTTCTCGGCAAATCGTCATGACCACCGGTTCGCACCACATGCAAACGTATTGGGTTCCGAGTCGATTCGGTCAGGAAGTCTACAATTTGCCCTTCGTCTACGTGTTCGAAAGATCGCGTTGGATACCACGCGAAGATGTCTTTCTTCGGCCGCCAAACGCGGGACGTTTCTTCGCGCTATGGAACAACAGCTGTATCGAGTGTCACAGCACTGCCGGCAAAGTAGGCTTCGACTTCGAGGAGAGAGTGTTCGACTCGAGCGTCGCGGAGATGGGCATTGCTTGCGAGGCGTGCCATGGACCCGCTGACGAGCACGTTCGCCTCAATCAAAACCCCGCGCGCCGCTACCGGCTCCATCTGACCGACGAGGCAGACGAGAGCATCGTCAACCCTGCACGGTTGACCCAACGGGCCTCGTCTCATATCTGCGGACAATGTCACGGCGTCGCCGTGGCCGATGACCCCGAAGCATGGCTCGTCAACGGCCATAGCTATCGTGCCGGGCAAGACCTCGAAGCCACCCGCTTCATGGTTCGGCCGGCTGCTGATGCCGCCATTGCCGCCAATAAGATATTCGGCGATGAAAGCTCTTCGCAGATGCGTGAGCTCTTGGACGTGGACCCGACCGCAGTGGAGACCCGCTTCTGGGCCGACGGCATGGTGCGCGTTTCGGGACGTGAAATGAGCGGCATGTTGGAGTCCGGCTGCTTTCAACGGGGGGAGCTCACGTGCCTGTCCTGCCACTCGATGCACGAAAGCGAGTCCCCGGACGATCAGCTCATCCGTGACCTGCACGAAGACGACGCGTGCTTGCAGTGTCACGAAACCTACCGCGAGCGTATCGAGGACCATACCCACCACCCACCCGACTCGGATGGAAGCCGCTGCAACAACTGCCACATGCCCCACACGACGTATGGCCTTCT
>CAMYKY010000140.1:0-10757 GCA_947259165.1 uncultured Acidobacteriota bacterium
CCCCATTCGGGGGGAGAGGTTACTTTTTTTCCGATTTGTTGAAGATGGCGTCGAGGCTTAGTTTGCCGGCACCGTGCGCGGCGATGTAGAGGAAGACGAAGCTGTAAATCACAGCAGACTCACCTCGGTTCTGGATCGGGAACAGGCCTCGGGAGGCGTGCGCCATGAAATACGCCACGGCCATTTGGCCGCTGGCGATGAATGCGGCCCAGCTCGTTTGGAATCCGAGCGCTACGAACATGCCGCCGAAAAACTCGATCAGGCCGGCGAAGAACATCAAGGATAGAAACGGAGCCGAGCCGCCGTCTTCACCCATGCCGCCCAGCCAGCCGAAAAGCTTCTGGGCCCCGTGCTGAGCGAACATGAGTCCAACCACGATACGCATGGTCGCGTAGATCAGACCTGAGAACTTGCCAAGAAATCCCTGCATTGAGTGCCTCCGCGCTCTTGAATAGGTGATGCGCTCCGTCCCCTTGTATAGGTAGGCGCTGACTACGTCAAGCGATACTTCCATCTGTGCTAGACTAAACGGTTTAGCCGATACTTCCATGACCTTAGCGAACGTTCGAAACTTCTGCATCATCGCGCACATCGACCACGGGAAGTCCACGTTGGCCGATCGGCTCATTCAGCGCTGTGGCGGCGTCGCCGATCGTGAGTTCCGCGACCAGATTCTCGACTCGATGGATCTCGAGCGTGAGCGCGGCATCACCATCAAGAGCAACACCGTCACCCTGCTCTACGACGCCAACAACGGCGAGCGATACCAGTTGAATCTCATTGACACACCCGGACACGTTGATTTCTCCCACGAAGTGCGCCGGTCGCTCATGTCGTGCGAGGGCGCTCTCATCCTCGTCGATGCGTCCCAAGGGGTCGAGGCTCAGACCGTCGCTAACCTGTATATCGCGATGGAGTACGAGCTCGAGCTGCTTCCCGTGATCAACAAGATCGATTTGCCGGCCGCGGACCCCGAGCGGGCCCGCGAGGAGATCGACGCTGATCTAGGGCTCGATCCGTTCGAGGCCGTGCTCGTTTCCGCCAAGCTCGGACAGGGAATCGACGAGCTTCTCGAAGCGATTGTCGAAAAGCTCCCCCCGCCCACGGGTGACGCGACGAAGTCGCTGCAGGCGTTGATCTTCGATGCCCAGTACGACGCTTATCGCGGCGTCGTCGTGGTGTGCAAAGTCGAAGAAGGCACGTTGAAGCCGGGGCAGAACATCCGGCTCATGCACACGGACAAAGAGTACGAAGTCGAAGAAGTCGGACTCTTACAGTTGAAGCGGGTGAAGAAACCCGAGCTTCCCGCTGGAGCGGTCGGCTACGTCATCGCCAACATCAAGACAATTCGGGATATCGCGATCGGGGACACCATCACCGATGTCGCGAACCCGGCGCCCGAGCCCCTGCCTGGGTACAAAGAGGCCAAGCCGGTCGTGTTCTCCTCCATCTATCCGATGTCGACCGACGAGTACGAGGACCTCACCAAGGCGCTCGACAAGCTCACGCTGAACGACCCGGCCTTGACGTACGAGAAGGATTCCTCGGCGGCTCTGGGCTTCGGGTTCCGGTGCGGTTTTCTCGGACTCCTGCATCTGGATGTCGTGCAAGAGCGGCTCCAACGGGAGTACGGTCTCTCGCTCCTTTTGTCGGCTCCGTCGGTTCGGTATCGCATCACTCTCGAAAACGGCGACGTCCAGATGATTGACAACCCTTCCGACTATCCGGATCCGATGAGCATCGCCACGAGCGAAGAGCCCTACATCAAAGCGTCGATCATGATGCCGGAGCGCTACGTTGGCGTGATCATGGAGCTTTGCCGGGACCGGCGGGGAGAGAATTCCACCTTCACGTATTTGTCGGTCGGGCGAGTCGAGCTGACCTCGGAGCTTCCGCTCGCCGAGGTCCTCTTTGATTTCTACGACCGGCTGAAGACCGTGACCCAAGGCTATGGGTCGTTCGACTACGAGATGCTCGACTATCGTGAGACCCGGATCGTCAAAGTGGATATCCTCGTGAACGCCGAGCGCGTCGACGCACTCTCGCAGCTCGTGCACGAAGACAAGTCGCGTGCACGGGCGCTTCACTACTGTGAGCGTCTGGCCAATACCATTCCGAAGCAGCAGTTCAAGATTGCGATCCAAGGCGCGATTGGCGCCAAAATCATCGCGCGGACCACGATCAACGCCTACCGGAAAGACGTCACCGCCAAGTGTTACGGGGGAGACATTACCCGTAAGCGCAAGCTCATCGAGAAGCAAAAAGAGGGCAAGAAACGAATGAAGATGGTGGGCTCTGTCGAGATCCCCCAATCGGCGTTCGTGGCGGTCCTCAAGACGGATGAGTCCTAGCAACAGGCCGGGTCTCTACGTTCACGTCCCGTTTTGCTCCGCCATCTGTCCCTACTGTGATTTCGCCGTCATCACCGGTGATGCGGATCGGCGGTCGCGCTACGTCGAGCACCTGTTGCGCGAGCTCGAAATTTCGAGCGGACTTTCTGATTTCGACACGCTATATTTCGGTGGCGGCACCCCTTCGCAGCTGAGCCACGACGATCTGCGAGCCGTCGGGGAGCGGGCTCGCCTCGCGTCTGATTGCCGTGTCTTCCTCGAAGCGAATCCCGAAGATGTGACGCATGTCTCGGCGTCTCGGTGGCGCGAGGCGGGGGTTTCGACGCTCAGTCTTGGCGTGCAATCGTTCGATGACGACGCGCTCTCGTTTCTCGGGAGGCGGCACGACGCGGCGGATGCAAACCGCGCCATCGAGACCGCGCGCGAGGCCGGCTTCGAGACGCTCTCGCTCGATCTCATCTTCGGGCTTCCCGGGCAGACGCTCGCACAATGGCGCCGGATTCTCGACGCCGCGCTGGCACACGAGCCCGAGCATCTCTCGTGCTACCAGCTCACCATCCACGACGACACCCTATTCGGCAGACGAAAACGCGAGGGGAAGCTTCTCGAGATGGGAGACGAGCGCCAGACGGATTTGTTCCTGGAGACCCATCGCTATCTCTGCGACGCGGGCTACGACGGCTACGAGGTGTCGAACTTCTCTCGAGGAGCGGAGCACCGCTCGCGCCACAACGAGAAATATTGGGATCACACACCGTATCTCGGCGTCGGTCCGTCGGCGCATTCTTTTGACGGTCGGGTGCGCTCCTGGAACGAACGCTCGCTTTTTGCTTGGCAAAAATGGATCGACTCCGGCGCACTGCCGGTTAGCGGCAAGGAATCTCTCGATAACGACCAGCTACTCCTCGAGACCATCGTGTTGCGGCTACGAACGCGGGATGGATTGGACTTCGATGCCATCATAGAGCGATTCAACGTCGATCTGCTAGCATCTAACCGCGGTCTCGTCGATCGATTGTGTGACGAAGGTCTCGTCGAGCTCGATGGGCACTGCCTGCGTCCTACGCTCGAGGGACTCGCCGTGGCCGATAGCCTCGCGAGCTCTCTCCAACTTCCCGACAAGCCATGTCAGCCGAATCTTCAGTAACGTACCGAAGGATCTTCCGACTGTGGGTTCCACTCGCAGCCACGTGGCTCATGATGTCGGTCGAAGGGCCTTTTCTCGCCGCGGTGATTGCCCGTCTCGATGACTCGACGTTCAACCTGGCCGCTTACGGCGTCGCGTTCGCGTTTGCGCTGATTGTCGAGGCGCCGATCATCATGATTTTGAGCGCGGCGACGGCTCTCGTTCGCGACTACGAGTCGTTTCGAAAGCTGAGAAACTTCAGCTACACGTTGAATGTCCTGATTACGATCGTGATGCTCATCGTCCTTTGGGAGCCGGTGTTCGCGTGGCTCTCAGAGGACGTGCTCGTGCTCCCGATCCCGGTTGCGGCACTGACTCATCGCGCGCTCGCCGTGTTGCTGCCGTGGCCCGCCGCGATTGGATATCGCCGCTTCTATCAAGGACTTCTCATTCGAGCCGAGCTCACCCGGCGTGTGGCGTACGGCACTGCCGTGCGAGTCGTCAGTATGGCTGGTACCGCGCTGGTCCTCTACTATTTTTTCGCGCTTCCTGGGGCGCTCGTTGGAACATCGGCGCTCTCGGCAGGGGTGGTGCTCGAATCGATCGCCACGCGACTCATGGCGCTGGGACTTCCGGAGAGACTCCGGAGCGAGCCCGCTGCCGAGCATCTCAGCTACCGACGTATCGTTGACTTCTACGCTCCGCTGGCGTTGACTTCAATCATTTCGCTCGCGGTGCACCCGCTGGTGACTTTTTCCTTGGGGCAAAGCCGGCTGGCTCTCGAGTCGCTTGCGGTCTTCCCGGTGGTGACATCGTTGACCTTTATCTTTCGAAGCATGGGGCTTTCCTATCAAGAGGTCGCCATCACCCTGCTCGACGGAACTCGAGAGAACTTTCGACGGATTTCGTGGTTCGCTGCGGTTCTCGGAACGGTGGCGACGGTGGGACTTTTGCTCATCGCTTTTACGCCGCTTGCGGGTGTTTGGTTTCGGCAAGTGTCTGGCCTCAGCGAAGAGCTGGCTCAGCTGTCCATACTGCCTCTGCAGTTGTTCAGTCTCATTCCCTTTTTCTCCGTGTTAATCGCCTACCAACGGTCGATTCTTGTTGCGGGTAGGCAGACCCGTCCGATTACGGTCGCGACTGTCGTCGAGGTGGTGGGTATCGTGACGTTTCTCGCGGTGGGGATTCGTGCATTCGATTTGGTTGGGGTCGTCGCCGCCGTCATAGCTCTGCTCGGGGGGCGTGTGTTGGGAAACACCTACATGATGTTCCCGGTTTACTTTGTGCTGAGATCGGCGGGGATCTACGGGCGGCGATGACACCCGGTTGCGCCGGCCGCGAGAGCCCGCCATACTGGTCAGACGTTTCAATAAATCAATTAGTCATAGTTTTTTTGCTGCGGGTAGAGGATATGACGGAGGACTCCCGATGCTCGACCTGAAAGAGGCGAAGGGAGAGGTGGTAGAGCTACCTCGCCGGGATAACGAAACGACAGGTCCGCGGAGAGCGCGCTCGAGTACCCCACGCCCTGCGCGGCGCTCGCCCGCACGCGGCTCGGCGTGGCAGGCGACCGCGCTGTTCAGCCTTTGTGTTTTGTTCGTGATCGCGATCGGGTTGGCGTTTCACGCCTATCAACGCTCGACGCTCCTCGAGAATCAGATGCGCGAGACCGTTTTGGAAATGCAGGCTGGCATGCAGGAGCTGAAAGCCGGCGTTCATTTCGGCTCGACTCGCCAGCAGCTCCTACTAGGAATGAGAGACGAGATCCTTCGGACCAACGAGGCCATCAGCCTTGGAGAGGCCTATCGCATCGCGGAGCTCCTTCTCAGCGCGACCGACAAGTATCCGTCCGTGGACCCCGTGCTCTTGCTCTCCGTCGGTATCGTGGAGAGCGGCTTCGACAGCAACGCCAAAAGCCACGCCGACGCGAGAGGCCTGTACCAAATCTGGCCTTCGACGGGCCGAATGCTCGCGGCGATGCTCGGGTGGGAGTACAGCGACGCCATGCTCTATGACGAATACCGGAATACCGAGCTCGCCGCGCTGTATCTCGATATTCTGATGACGACCTACAATGATGTGGGGATGGCGCTTGCCGAGTACAACGGCGGCCCCATTAACGCCGGTTTCTATCGAGCCCGGAGCCACAAGACCGCCGCCGAGACCCGCGACTACGTGCCCAAAGTGCTCGAGCAATACGAGAGGCTGGTGAAAACGCTCCCTTCGGCCCCCGGCCTGAGCCACGACATCGTCTACCGCGACGCTTCCCGCCCTGGCAAGAAATTGGGCGTTGCGCCCGCCGACTGAGGAGCTTCCGTCTAACTCCGCCGCCAAGAAAACCGTGCCGTACCCGTGTGCGTGCCCGTGCCCGATTCTAATTCTGCCGCCACGCCTTCGTGCTGAAACGAATCGGGCACGCAGGCACGCGCACGAGAAAATAGGTGCCAGTATTACGTAACTGTGTTATATTAAAAACACGACACCAAGACGTAACCATGTCGTATTTGAGATCGAAATGATGCAAGACGTTGAAATCAAGAAAGATTACAGCATAAGCGAGCTCTCCGACGCCGGGTCGGTGACCGCCCGAACCATCCGCTATTACGTCGCCGAGGGCCTCCTCGCCCCTCCTGGAAAGGGCGGGCGCGGAGCGACTTACAACGAAGAGCACCTAGCCCGACTACAGCTCATCAAACGCCTGAAAGAGGAGTATCTTCCGCTTCAAGAGATTGCCGCGCTTTTGCGTGGACTCGACCGCCAAGCCGTCATGGATCTGCTCCAGCAGAAGCAGCGATCCAGCGTCGCCCCTCGTTCTTCCGCGAAGAGCTATCTCAAGGATCTGCTCAAGGTCTCGAGTGGTGCGGGGTCGGACTCGGGGCGGCTACGCCCGCAAGTCGAAGCGAGGACGCGGCTCGAGCCGGAGATTCCCGAGGGCATTGGATGGCGACGACTGATCATCGATGAGGGCGTGGAGCTTCACGTCCGCGAGGACCGTCTGGGGCGAGACACGAACAAGGTAAGACAGCTTTTCGAGTTTGCGAAAGGGCTCTTTCTAACGCGATAGGCGATTGGGGGAGCGCGCCGGGTCAGCAATAGGGGGGATACCGCCATGAAGAATCGCGTCGTCAAGATGCTTCAGCTCGAATGTCGCGTCGATCGAGGCCTTTTGCCCTCCGGTCGCGCCTCGGAACGTTACGCTCTGATGACACTCAAGATGCCCGAGGTGGGGTCAACACCGTCGCGTCTGCCGGTGAACCTGTCTCTCATCCTGGACCGCAGTGGCTCGATGGAAGGCGAGAAACTGCAGTTCGTCAAGCGCGCCGTCGCGCACACGCTGCGGCACCTGACGCCGTCCGACATGGCGTCTATCGTTGCCTACGACGATGAAGTCGAAGTCCTCGCGCCAGCGTTCAAAGTCACTCCCGAGAACACGATGGTCGCACTCGAGAACGTCGAGAAAATGTGGGCGGGAGGGAAGACCAATTTGAGCCACGGATGGTTTACCGGCTGCGATCAAATTGCGGACCACATTGGGGCGGGGATCATCAACCGAGCGCTCGTGCTCACCGACGGGCTCGCGAACGAGGGTCTGACCGACGTCGACATGCTCGTTGAACAGGCCCGGCAACTTCGAATTCGCGGGATTACTACGAGTACCTTTGGCGTTGGCTTCGACTTCAACCAGTTTCTACTGCAACGCATCGCCGATGCGGGCGGGGGCCACTTCTACTTCATTGATGATCCGGAAGTGATCCCCGCCTTTTTTCACAGCGAGCTCGGTGAGATGCTCTCCACCGTCGCGAAGGATGTCGTGGTCGAGATTGGCGTTCCCAACGGCGCTTCGGTCGAGCCACTCAACGGCGTCCCGCGCGAGATCTCGGAGCATCGACGCGTGCGGATCCTCTTGGGAGATGCCTTTTCAGGACAAACGCGCGAAGTCGTCCTTCGAGTCGAGCTTCCGTCGTTTCAGCGGAACCAACATCTATTGCTCCCGGTTGCGCTCCAATACGAAGATACTCTCGAGGCGCGTCGAGTCACCGTCGACCAGCCGGGCATCATCTTCGAGACCGCCGACGAGGCGCAGTGCCGAGCGCAGCGAACGGACGAAGACGTGCTTCGGGCCGCGTGTCGTTCCGAGGTCGACCGAGCCAAAATGGAGGCTTTGTTCCGCGAGTACGAGGGCGATCTCGCTGGGGCGGACGACTCCTTGTTGGTTGCTGAAACGACGATTCTGGCCTTGTTGCCTCCAGGTGCGGCGCGTCCGCTCGTCGAGGAGATCGGCCAGATGAGCGACGTCCTCCACTTGGGGATGAACGACGTCGGGCGCAAAGAGCAACACTACCGCGTGTATCGAACCCAGCGGAGCCGGCCGAAACCCGGAACCGGTCCGCAGGTGATTTAGGGCCTCCGCTCGTGTACCGTATTCCGGTATGCGATCGTCTTCACGCAGTTCTATCCGATTCTGAGGGGATGAGATGAGGGTGAAAACGGTTTTGAGCGTGTCGACCGTGCTGCTCTTGTGCTCGCTTTTGGGTGCCTCGGAGCCTCCACCGCTTCAGGTTGTCGACATCGGCGACCTGGTTCTCGAGAACGGCCGGACGCTGCGGGGCGCGAGGCTCGGATACCGTCAGGTGGGGAAGCTCAACCTGGACAAATCGAACGCTATTTTGTTCCCGACGTGGTTTACGGGAGCGTCAGAGGATCTTTTTGCTTCCGGCTCGCTCGACGCGATCGATACCAATCGGTTCTTGCTCATCGCAGTGGATGCGTTCGGCAACGGAGTTTCGTCATCCCCCTCGAACCACCCGAACTTTCCCGGGGCGACGATCGGCGACATGGTCCAGGCTCAACACCGCCTGGTGACCGAGGTCTTGGGCATCGAACGCCTGTACGCCGTCATGGGCATTTCGATGGGAGGCATGCAGACATTCGAGTGGGTCACCGCGTATCCGGATTTCATGGAGCGCGCGATGCCCATCGTCGGATCCCCTCGGCTGGCAAGCTACGACGTTTTGTTGTGGGAAGCTCAGAGAGAAGCGATCGACTTGGCGCGGCAGTCCGGTGACGTCGAGCGTGCGTCGCCAATCGTCGGGATGATCAGCGCGCTAGCCCTTCAATCGCCGGAGTATCACGCCCGTCGGACGCCACGCAGCCGCGTCACCGAATTCATCGCCACGACCCAGCAGGATTCGAGGCAGGTGATGGAGGACAGAGATGTCCAGCTCAAAGCGATGATCGAACACGATGTGTCGCGTCACTTTGACGGTTCGATGGAAAAAGCAGTTGGCGCGGTCAAAGCCCGACTCGTCAACGTGGTCGGCCTCGAGGACCACATGGTGACGCCCGGGCCGGCCATTCAGTTCGCGGCACTTCTTGGTGCCGATTCGATCGAGCTCGACAGCGACTGCGGGCATCTTTCGCCGGGTTGCGAGGCCGAGCGATTGGCGCAGATCGTCAAGGCCTTTCTCGAGTAACTTGGCGACGCGCTTGGGTTTTTTTCGGCTCGTGCGACGAGTCGGCTCGAAATGATAAAGTCTCGCTCATGAAAGCGATTCGAGTCCACGAGTTTGGTGATGCCGACGCCCTGAAGCTCGAGACGGTTGCGGACCTGTCCCCGTCGGAAGGACAGGTGCTCGTCCGTGTTCACGGCGTCGGGATCAATCCTGTCGATACTTATATTCGTTCGGGAACGTATGCGGTGAAGCCCACCCTCCCGTATACGCCGGGGCTCGATGGCGCCGGCGTCGTCGAGGCCTTGGGTGACGGTGTGAGTGGGCTCTCTGTCGGCGCGCGTGTTTACTTCGGAGGCTCGCTCACCGGTACCTACGCGGAGCAGACGCTGTGCGAGTCGAGTCAGCTCTACCCGCTTCCCGATAACGTTGCGTTCACTGCGGGGGCCTGCGTGGCAGTTCCTTATGGAACCGCGTATCGCGCGCTCTATGACCGCGCGCATGCAGCGGCGGGCGAAACCGTTCTCGTCCACGGAGCGAGCGGCGGCGTTGGGACGGCAGCGCTACAGCTCGCTCGCGCGCTGGGTATGACGGTCATTGGGACCGGCGGCTCCGAGGAAGGAAGAGCGGTCGTCGCGGAGCAGGGAGCACACCACGTGCTCGACCATGGTGCGGTCGACTATCTCGACCAACTCATGGAGCTGACCTCCGGCCGGGGCGTCGACGTCATCCTGGAGATGCTCGCCAACGTGAACCTGGGGAAGGACCTGACGGTGCTCGCGCGAGGCGGTCGCGTCGTCGTGATCGGCAGTCGTGGCCCGGTCGAGATCAACCCTCGCGATGTGATGGCCCGTGATGCTGCGATCTTGGGAGTGGTTCTTTTCAACGCGTCGCCGGACGAGCTTGCTGCGGTGCACGCGGGCGTGTACGCGGGTCTCGACAACGGAAGCTTGCGCCCCGTGGTGGGTCGGGAGCTGCCGCTCGCGGCCGCGGCCGAAGCACACCGTCGGGTCATGGAGCCGGGTGCGCGGGGTAACATCGTTTTGGGAGTGTGAAGATGACGACGCGGCGGTCATTTCTGAAAAGCGTTCTTGGCGGCGTGGCGGTGATGGCGACGGCTGACGAGGGTTCCTATTGGGAACTGGTGCGGCGGCAGTTCCCTTTCACTGAGGATCGCGTTCCGCTCAACGCTGGGAATCTGTGTCCATCACCGCGCTCGGTGTCCGAGCGTGTGGCCGTGTTGACGCGCGATATCGATCGGGATGTCTCGTACACGAATCGCGCGAAGTTTCGAGGACTTCTCGAAGCCTCTCGCTCGAAAGTGGCGGAGCACTTGCGCGCCTCTGCGGACGAGATCGCGCTGGTGCGCAACACGAGTGAAGCCAACAGCACGGTGATCGCCGGCCTTTCCCTCGGGGCCGGCGATGAAGTTGTTCTGTGGAGCGAGAACCATCCAAGCAACAATATCGCATGGGACGTTCGAGCCGACCGTTCGGGGTTCACGGTCAAGCGTGTGGAGACACCGCAGGCGCCGGACGGCCCAGAACAACTCGAGGTTCTTTTTAGGGACGCGCTGACCGATCGGACCCGTGTCCTGGCGCTGAGCCACCTCTCGAACTATAGCGGCGTGCTTCTCCCAATAGAGCCGCTGGCTCGGATCGCGCGAGAGCGCGGCATCTTCCTGCTGGTCGACGGTGCACAGACTTGGGGTGCGCTCGACGTCGATGTGCGCAAGATGGGGTGCGACGCATTCACCGCGAGCGCCCACAAATGGCTTTGCGGTCCCAAGGAAGCCGGTGTCTTGTACGTGCGCGAAGATCGCCTGGACGA
>CAMYKY010000140.1:10780-16614 GCA_947259165.1 uncultured Acidobacteriota bacterium
GGGCTTGCGCGAGGCGGGCGTGCCGCTTTTGACACCGATGAGTGAATCCTTAACCGGTGGCGTCTGTACGGTTGCCATCGCTGCTGAGAAGAGGCGCGAGCTCGTCTTCGAGCTCGACAAACTGGGTATCGCAGGCTCGCCCGCGGGAGGCCTGCGCCTGTGCCCTCACATCTACAACACGATGGAGCACGTCGAACGGACGGTGCGGTCTGTGGCAACGCTTTTGGCATGACGCGGCGCTCGAATGTCTTGAGCGGGCTCAGCATCGATCGGGCCGCGGGTCTTCGCACCGACCCGGCGCGACTTGCTGAGGCTTGGCGCCGCCCCGAAACACGGGTGCTTCCGGTATGGCGGTCGAAACACATCGTCGTGTCCGAGGAGTTGTCTCGGATCGCGTTCGTCGGTCCTGAGAGTTTCTCCGGGCACGAAAATGCGATCCTCCTCGGTGAGGGCGAGGACGCCGTCTATTTCGCGATGGACGTTTCTGACGTTGAGGAGCCTCTGACGGAGCTGGGACTCGATGACGTCCACGCGGTGATGGGATTGCGAGAGGTTGCGTCGCTTTTGCCGCAGGCCGAAGGCGCGCTCTTGGCGTACGCCAACGGCATGTCGAGCTGGCACCAACGCCACCTTTTCTGTAGTGCGTGTGGCTCCGAGACCGCGCCCAGCCAGGCAGGTCACGTCCGGGAGTGTACCGTTTGTAGCGAGGTCCATTTCCCGCGAACCGACCCCGCCGTGATCATGCTAGTGACTCGAGGCGAGCACTGTCTCTTGGGGCGTCAGGCGGCATGGCCCGACAGGGTCCACTCGACGCTCGCGGGCTTTGTCGAGCCCGGTGAAAGCCTCGAAGAGGCGGTCTCACGCGAAGTGTACGAAGAGGCAGGAATCCGAGTGGAAGACGTCCAGTACCATTCATCGCAACCGTGGCCTTTTCCCGGCTCGCTGATGTTGGGTTTCACGGCCGTCGCGTCCACCGTCGCCATCGTTTTGCAGACGGATGAGCTCGAAGCCGCCCGCTGGTTTACCGCTGATGATCTCCGGAAGCAGGAGACGGTGAAGCTGCCCTCCGAGATCTCGATCGCTCGCCGGCTCATCGAGGACTGGTTGGAGTCTTAGCTACTGGGCGCTCCTTCGCCGCGGATGGTGTAGAGCCCCGCGGCGATGATGACGGCGACACCGAACCAGACTTCTTTGCCGGGGAACTCCTGGAACACCAGATAACCCAACAACACGGACCACACGAGTGCGGTGTACTCGAACGGCGCTACGAGGGACACGGGCGCCAATTGGAACGCGCGGGTGATCCCGAAATGGCCACCGAGTGCGAGACACCCCATGGCCGCCCCGAGCCCGATGTCACTAGGGTTCATTGGGTGCCACCCGCTACCTAGGCCGAGCCCGATCCAGCCGGAGAACGACTGAACGACGAAGGTGTAGAAGAGAAACGTGTACGTCTTCTCCCCCCCGTCGCTCCGCTTCGACATCCAACGGGTCAAGATCATCAAAACCGAATACGAGAAACTCGAGGCGATGACGAGAAGCGCGGCGGGGCGAAAGCCGGCGCCAGTCGGCTGCACAATGAGGATCATGCCGGCGAATCCGAGGCCGATCGCCAGCCAACGGCGCAGGTCGACGCGTTCTCCGAGCAGCGGAACGGACAATGCGGTGACGATGAATGGCCCCCCAAAAGCCACCGCGACGGCGTCGGCGAGTGGAAGGTAGCGGACCGAGGTAAAAAAGAACAAGAACGCTGCGACGCTACAAAGCGCGCGGAGCCAGTGAGCCACGAGTTGGGACGAACGAACGGCGGCGCGGCCACCGTTGAGCGGGAGGATTGCGAGCAGGAAGGCGACGACGAAAGTGCTCCGTAGTGCGAGAATCTGAAACACCGAAAAGTCGCGCACGAGCCACTTGCCGATCGCATCCATCGTAGCAAACGACGTGATGCCGAACATCATGTAGCCGATCCCGGCCAATCTGCGGTCTGTCATGGGTTGAGTCGAACGCACATCCTACAGAAACTATGCGCACGACGCTCGACCTTTTTGACTTCGGGCGATGCGCCCGGGCTGGTAGGATCGGGTTAGCGTGAAAACAAGATGGCTTCTTTGCTGTGTGCTCGCGGCGCCAGTTTTCGGAAACGATGTCCCGGGGACGATTGTTGAATTGGGCTCGTTCGAGCGTCTCGAAGCGTCAGGCGTGTCCTATGCGGCGGGTCGTCTTGCCGTCGTCGACGATACCCTGAATTCAGTGTTTCTTTTCGATGCCGGTGGACGCTTCCTGGGAAACCTGGACTCTGAGCGCCTTCCCACGGCCCGGGCGAAGTTCGAAGATCTGGCTTTTCATCGTGATACCGAGACCTATTTCGCGGTCGGCTCACACGAGGGCTGGACTGACGAGTCGCTTCGACAGCTCAGCGTCCTGCTGGAGTTCCGCTTCGATAGTCTGGACTCGATCGAGCATGCCAGCGTACGGCAGCTTCCGCTCTGGGAAGGTTTCGACGAGCTCGGCCTGTGGAAACCCAAGGGCATGAAGATCGAGGGCCTGGCGGTGGATGACTCTGGGCAGACGCTGTTCGTCGGGCTTCGCCAGCCGTCCGACTTGGCGCGAGTCTACTCGGTTTCGCTGGCATCGCTGCGCGGCGGTGAGCCCAAAGTGACGTTGCTGCTCGAGTTCGATGCCGGCGACGCGGAGGACACACCGTATTGCATCTCTGCGATGACGTGGGAGCCCGTTCTCGGGGGCCTGCTCATCGCTACCAGTACAGAACAGGAGCCGAGCCACCGTTTCCTGGGCAATCGCCTCTGGTTTGCCGCCGTCGATGCCGCAGTTGTTCCTATCCGTGCGGGGGGCGGAGCGGCCGGGCAAGCGGTGCTCGTGTGGGATCGCTTCGATGAGGGAATGAAAGCGGAAGGGCTAGCGCTCGGAGCCGGCAAGCTCTTTATCGTATACGACAACGATCAAGACGATACGAGAATCCCGTCCCGACTGCGAGTCGTCCCCATGGAAGCTGTCTTTGAGACGCTGGATCTGAGATTGCGCTACGTAGCTCCGTAACGAGGCCCGTAAACGAAGAGCGCCGACGCTTGTCGCGCCGGCGCTTCCGTATTACCTGTTTACGAGCTGAGCGAGTGTTGCTACATGCCTTCGGTCACAGTGAGCGTGATCGAAGTGCAAAGGCCGGGCTCGTCGAGCGCGACGTGTTCGCCATCTCCCAGCTGGATCGTGAGCTTGTGCTCACCCGGCGGGAGCTGCATCTCGATCACGGCAGAGCCGTCACCGAAGTGAACCCACGGGTCGGCTTCGGGGATCGCCTCGCCCGCTGGCAGGCATTCGGTGTTCAAGCCGATGTGATGATGTCCCGCGCCCGCGTGGACTTCGCCCTTGGGCTCGAGCATGATGTTCTCGTGTCCGAATTCGAACGACACCGGCGAAGTGACCGTCGCTCCGTCTTCCGGGGTGATGAACCAAACGCGAGGAGCGCCCGAGCTCTCCATCTCCGATTCCATTTCCATAGCGGGCTCTTCAGCCATTGGCGCCTCCTCGTGGTCGGCGTCTTCGCCACCTCCGCCGGAAGAGCAAGCGGCGGCGAAGCCAAGAGCAGCGAGACACGTGAGACTGATGGCGCAGATCTTGAGACGGTCCGCCAAGTGGCGGTGATACATCGTCATACTAGATTCTCCTAATATTCAGTGGTTTTTGAGCCGTCCGCCTCCGTGCTGATTGCGGTGGCTCGGCAAGAGATCCCAATCCTAGGGCAAAAACGCCGCCGCGACAAGGGGCAGGGGGGTGTTCCCGGCGTCGTGAGCTAGAGTGGCTGCAGCATGGAGCTCGGGATTCACGTTGCGAACTACAACTGGCCGGGTGGCGGTGACGCTATCGCGGAGACGCTCGCAGCAATGGCGACGACCGCCGAGTCCGCTGGGTGCGACTCCGTCGCGGTCATGGATCATTTCTTCCAAATGGAAGACTACTTCCCGGTCGAGCAGCCCATGCTCGAAAGCTATACGACGCTCGGTTTTCTCGCCGCTCGTACCAGCCGCGTGAAGCTCCGGACGCTCGTTACCGGGGTGACCTACCGGATCCCGGGACTTCTCGCCAAGATTGTCGCCACCGTCGACGTCTTGTCGAAGGGTCGTGCCGAGCTCGGTATCGGTGCCGCTTGGTACGAGCGCGAGCATCGCGGCCTCGGCGTTGCATTTCCACCGATTGCCGAGCGTTTCGAACGACTCGAAGAGGCGCTTCAGATCTGCCGACAAATGTGGAGCGACAACAATGGGCCCTACGAGGGGCGGCACTACCAGCTCGCCGAGACGCTTTGCTCGCCGCGGCCGATCTCGCGACCTCATCCCGCCATCATGATTGGTGGCGGCGGCGAGAAGAAGAGCCTTCGGCTCGTGGCCCAATACGGCGATGCTTGCAACCTGTTCACCCCGTCTGTCGACGAAGTCCGCCACAAGCTCGACGTGCTACGTCAACACTGCGGTAACGCAGGCCGAGAATTCGGCGACATCCGCAAGACGATTCTCTATACCGGTGAGTCGCTTGGTGAGTCTGATCGATTCGTCGAGGAAATGCGCGCGTATCACGGCCTGGGTGTCGAGGGCGTCATCGTCATGCCGAGCGCGATCGAGCAAGTCCACAAACTAGGTGATGACGTGATCCCTCGCCTGAGCGCACTCTGACGCGACGTTTGACCTCTGCGGCTCGAAGACCCGTTCGACCTGGTCGGAGAGGACGACGTCGTGATCAACATCGAGAAGTTAATCGCCCGCCTCGACGCCTAAAGCAGTGTTAGGATCGCCGTCGATGCGATGGACAACGTTTCTCCTCGGTTGGGTCCTTGCGAGTCACGCCCTGACAGCATCGGGTCAGCCGCTCGCCTTCGATCGCGGTGCCAACGGTGTTCGGCACAAGCTTTTGAAGCTTTCGACGAGCGCATCGGTTCTTCACATCACCGCCCACCCGGATGACGAGCACGGCGGCGTCTTGGCCTACCTCAGTCGCGGGCAGGGTGCCCGCGTAGCTTTGCTGAGCCTAACACGTGGCGAAGCCGGAGCGAACGCGATCGGCTCGGAGCTTTTCGATGGCCTCGGTTGGATCCGTGCGGAAGAGCTTCGGCTCGCGGGACGCTACTACGCACTCGATAGTCTTTATTTCACCCGACTGGCCGACTACGGCTATTCGAAGCGTCTCGACGAAGCGGTCGAGAAGTGGGGTCGGGAAGCGGCCCTCCGGGACATGGTGTACGTCATTCGCACAGAGCGACCCCTCGTCATCGTTTCACGATTTCAAGGGACCGAGCGCGATGGGCACGGACAGCATCAATTCGCCGGTGTGATGAGTCGCGAGGCCTTCCTGGCCGCAGGAGATTCTGAGCGCTTTGCCGAGCAGCTGGGCGAGGGACTCGAGCCATGGCAACCGTTGAAGCTCTATCTCGGAGGGTTTCGTGAAGACGAAGACTGGACGATTGCCGTGGATTCGGGCGGCTACAGCCCGTGGCTCGGTGACAGCTTCGAGAATGTTGCTCGCGAAGGCCTGAGTCTGCAGCGCTCCCAAACAAGCGGGCGTCGCCGTTACGTAGACGGCGCCGTCATGCGGTACTACCGACGTGTGGAGAGTCGCGTCGATGCGCCCGACAGGGAGTCGAGTTTCTTCGATGGGATCGATATCGCCGCCGACAACCCCGCACTCGCCGCGTTTGACCCCAGCCATCCTGAACGCGTCGTGCCGGCACTCGTGAGTGAGTTGTCCCGGGCGCCGACCGGGCGCCGGCGGGAGCTCCTCATCGACGCCATCCATGCCGCGATGGGCGTGACCCTCGTGGCTGAGGC
>CAMYKY010000141.1:0-10662 GCA_947259165.1 uncultured Acidobacteriota bacterium
GAGGCCAACCCCGTGGTCGAGGCCAGCCCCATGGTCGAGGCCAACCCCGTGGTCGAGGCCAGCCCCATGGTCGAGGCCAACCCCGTGGTCGAGGCCAGCCCCATGGTCGAGGCCAGCCCCATGGTCGAGGCCAGCCCCATGGTCGAGGCCAGCCCCGGCGTTGAAGCGACGAAGACTTCGACGGCGGCGCCAACAGTCGGCTCGAAGCCCAGCATCGACGCCACCACGAGCAGCGATGTCGACGAAAGCGAAGACGACCTCGAGGGCATCGGCATGGTGCTGAAGAACGATCCGCTTTCCTGAAGCGGGCCCTCAGCCGCTATCCTCCCGCAGCGCGGGCGCCGACCCGCCAGCGTTTTGTCCCGTGACATTCGCCGAGCCATCGAGCAGGTGCGATATCATCCCCCTCTGCCTTGGGAACGCGTGCACGCGAGACTGAGGCGAGGAGACCCCGATGATCGACCTGAGGAGCGACACCGTCACGAAACCGACGGACGCAATGCGCGATGCAATGGCGCGAGCCGACGTCGGCGACGACGTTTACGGTGATGACCCAACCGTGCAAGCGCTCGAGGCCCGCACCGCCGAGATTCTCGGAAAAGAGGCGGCCGTCTACATGCCGACGGGGACGATGACGAATCAAGTGGCGTTACGGACGCACACCGAAGCAGGAGACGAGATTCTCGTCGAAAGCGGCGCTCACATCTTCGTTAACGAAGGCGGCGCACCTGCGGGGCTCTCGGGCATCCTCGTACGCCCGATCCAGGGTGAGCACGGGATCTTCACCGCGGAACAGCTCGAACAATCGCTGCGCGTGCTCCATCCGTTCAACCCGAGCACCATACCAGCCCCTACGAAACTGATATGCCTCGAGAACACCCACAATAGTGGCGGGGGCACGGTATGGCCTCTGGCGTCGATCCGCGAAATCGCGGCACTCGCCCGCACTCACCGCATCCCACTCCACCTCGACGGAGCTCGGCTGTGGCACGCGTCCGCCGCGAGCGGCGTCCCCGAGGCCGACTACGCAAAAGAGTTCGACACCGTCAGCGTTTGCTTTTCCAAGGGTCTCGGCGCACCGATCGGCTCTGTGCTCGCCGGAGCGTCCGAGCCCATCGCGCGGGCACGCCGCTTCAAGCAGATGTTCGGCGGCGGCTTCCGCCAAGCCGGCGTGGTGGCCGCGGCGGCTCTTTACGCGCTCGAGAACCATCGAGCCGATCTTTCGAATGACCACAAACGAGCCGCGACACTGGCAACCGGGCTATCGACGCTTCCGGGAGTCGAGCTCGACGCGACCCGTGTCGAGACGAACATCATCCGGTTTCGCCTCAATGACCGGTCCTCATTCGATCTCGTCGAACGCTGCCACGCAAAAGGGGTCCACATGCTCCCCGCCGGCCGGCACGCGGCACGAGCGGTTGTCCATCGTGATATCGATGATGAAGCAATCCAAACCACTCTTTCTGTGGTAAAACATGTATTGGCAACCGAAAACAAGGAAAATAGGGTCTAATTCCTAAACTTTCTTTGATTCGATATTTACGACATCTGCATTCCTACAGTGATATTTACCTGCTTGACAAAAACTAACAATTTGATTAGTATCCCAATTGTTAGCACTCGAATAGCACGAGTGCTACACTCACAAAAGGACTGAAACGAACCGCAAATGCCGCTTGCCCATTGGGATCCTGTCCGCGAGCTCCTGTCGCTGCAGGAGCGTATGAACCGGCTCATCGACTCGACATTGTCGCGTACGCGCTCCGATACGGAGCTCTCGTCCACGGGAGCGTGGTCTCCAGCCGTCGATCTGTTCGAGGCGGATGAACACCTGATTCTGAAAGCTGAGCTTCCCGAGGTCGAACAGGATGATATCGAGCTCAGCATCGATGACGACCGCGTCACCCTTCGTGGTGAACGCCGGCTAAAGGACGCGGTCAGCGAAAAACAATTTCTGCGCATGGAGCGCTCCTACGGCCGGTTCCATCGCACGCTCGATCTCCCCACCGCGGTCGAAGCAGATGCGGTCAAGGCCGAGTTCAAAAGAGGCATCCTCACGGTCTTCATGCCGAAGCGCGCAAGCGAAAAAAGTCGGCAGATACCGATCAGCGGGTAGCCGGACTTCGCGACGCGGTCGCGGCCGGCTCTAATGTTTACTAAATCCAAGGAGGAATGTAGGCAACATGAAAATCAAACCGATCAAAGACAACATCGTGGTCAAGAGACTCGATGAGGACGAAAAGAAAGTCGGCTCTATCATCATCCCCGATAGCGCCAAAGAAAAGCCATTGACCGCAGAGGTCGTAGCGGTCGGCTCGGGCCGGACTCTGAAGGACGGAAAGAAAGTAGCGCTCGAGGTCAAGGTCGGCGACAAAGTACTCGTCGGCAAGTATTCGGGCTCGGAAGTCAAACTCGATGGAAACGAGTACCTCATCCTCAAAGAGGACGAAGTTCTCGGAATCGTGGAATAAATTTTCGAATCGATATCAAGCTCATCGATTCAACGGAGGTAGGTTAGAAAAATGGCAAAACAGATTATCTATCATGAGGAAGCGCGCCAAGGAATACTCAGAGGCGTGAACCAGCTTGCGACGGCCGTGCGCGTGACGCTCGGGCCGAAGGGCCGCAACGTAGTGCTCGAGAAAAAATTCGGCTCGCCCGTCGTCACCAAAGACGGCGTTTCGGTGGCGAAAGAAATCGAGCTCGAGGATCCGATCGAGAACCTCGGGGCAAAGATGGTTCGCGAAGTCGCGTCCAAGACGTCGGACGTCGCCGGTGACGGCACGACCACGGCCACGATTCTCGCGCAATCGATTTACCGTGAAGGACTGAAGAACCTCGCCGCAGGCTCCAACCCGATGGAGCTCAAGCGGGGCATCGACCTCGCCGTCGAGGCGATCGTCGAAGAGATCCAAAAGATCTCGAAGCCGGTGAAAGGCAAGATGATCGGCCAAGTCGGCACCATCTCCGCGAATGGCGACGACGCTATCGGCCAAATCATCGCCGAAGCGATGGAGAAGGTCGGCAAGGACGGCGTTATCCAGGTCGAGGAAGCTCGCACGCTCGAGACGAGCCTCGACATCGTCGAGGGGATGCAGTTCGATCGTGGCTACCTCTCGCCGTACTTCGTCACCGATCCGGAACGAATGGAAACGGTTCTCGAAGACTGCCTCATCCTCGTTCACGAGAAGAAGATCTCGAACATGAAAGACCTTCTCCCCGTGCTCGAGAAAGTCGCGCAGTCCGGCAAACCGCTTCTCATCGTCGCTGAGGACATCGAGGGTGAGGCTCTCGCCACCCTTGTCGTCAACAAATTGCGTGGCACCCTCAAGGCCGCGGCCGTCAAGGCACCTGGCTTTGGCGATCGTCGCAAGGCCATGATGGAAGACATCGCGATTCTCACCGGTGGCAAAGCGCTCTTCGAGGACCTCGGGATCAAACTCGAGAACCTCCAGATGTCGGATCTCGGCAGCGCCAAGAAGCTCGTCATCACCAAGGAGGACACGACTATCGTCGAGGGCGCGGGCAAGAAATCCGACATCGAAGGCCGCATCAAACAGATCCGCAACCAGATCGAAGAGACGACCTCCGACTACGATCGTGAGAAGCTCCAGGAGCGACTCGCGAAACTCGTGGGCGGCGTTGCCTTGATCAAGGTCGGCGCTGCGACTGAGACCGAGATGAAGGAAAAGAAAGCTCGCGTGGAAGACGCCATGCACGCGACCAAGGCCGCTGCCGAAGAAGGTATCGTGCCTGGTGGCGGCGTCGCGCTCGTTCGTGGAAGCCGCGCTCTCAAAAAGCTCATGAAGAGCGATGCCCTCACCGACGACGAACGCGTGGGCGTTGGCATCGTAAACCGGGCCATTGAAGAGCCGATGCGCTGGATTGCCCAAAACGCCGGGCAGGAAGGCTCGATCGTCGTCAACAAGGTCAAGGAGCTCGAAGGCGAGCAAGGCTACAACGCGGCGAAGAACAAGTACGAGAACCTCGTCAACGCGGGCGTAATCGATCCGACCAAGGTCGTTCGGTATGCGCTCCAGAACGCGAGCTCGATCGCGGGGCTCATGCTCACGACCGAGGCTCTCGTCACCGAGCTACCCGAAAAGGATGACAAAAAGGGTGGCGCTCCGGGTCCTGGCGGCATGCCTCCGGGAATGGGAGATATGGGGGACTATTAAAGTCGCCTCAACAATCAAGCCCGGACGGCTTTGCCGTCCGGGCTTTTTTGTTTTCGGCGCGTTGCGGCATTCGGCATTCGGTTTACTGCATGCGGCTTAGCAACAAAGTAGCATTGGTTACCGGGGCAGGCTCCGGGATCGGTCGGGCTATTGCTCGGCGGTTTCATGACGAGGGGGCGTTTGTTTATGTCAATGACATCAGGGCTGCGGCGGCGGAGGAGACCTTAGGAGCCGATCGAGCGCTCGTTGCGGACGTTTCCGATAGCGGGCAGGTCGCAACGATGTTCTCCTCTCTCGAGCGTCTCGATATTCTCGTGAACAACGCGGGGGTTGCGGAGTCACCAGAGCGTTGGCGGGAAGTCAATCGGATCGCAGAGGCTCGGCTCGAAGAGTCTCCCATCACCTCCCATTGGGATGTCACCGTCTCAATGGACGACTCCACTTGGCGTCGGATGATAGCCGTGCATTTGGACGGGACTTTCTTTTGTACCCGCGAAGCACTCAAGATCATGAACCCGCAGGGTAGCGGCGTCATCATCAATCTTTCGAGCACCGCAGCACTCGCCGGTCTCGCGGATGCACCTCACTATGCGGCTGCCAAGGCGGGAATTCTCGGCTACACCAAGGCGGTCGCGAAAGAAGTCGCGTCGCGGGGCATCCGAGTCAACGCGATCGCGCCCGGTTTCACACAAACGCCGATGACAGAGCTCGTCTCCGACAAAGTTCGCTCCGCTTCGCTCGCGACGATCCCAATGGGTAGATGGGGCCAAGCTTCCGACATTGCCGCGGCGGCGCTATTTCTTGCATCCGACGACGCTGCCTACGTCACTGGACAGTGTCTCTCACCCAACGGGGGCGCGCTTTGATACCCTCACGCGGTGAGCGCAAGCGGGCCCGACGCGGCTGAAAGTAAGGTCCCCGGCAGCCGCCTGACAATTTACATCCTCGTCGCCATTGTTTTTGCGATTGGCCTCGCTCTGGGGGCACCTCACACGGCAATGCGGTTCCAAGTCGGAGGCGAGATCTTTCTGCGTCTCTTGATGATGATGGTCGTCCCCCTCGTCGTGGCAAGCGTGATGAGTGGCATCATCGGACTCGGCGATGTACGCAAACTCGGTCGACCCGGCCTCGCCGCCGTAACCTACTATGCGGCAACGACATTTCTCGCAGTGATGCTCGGTATCATCGTCGTGAACTTGGTCGAGCCGGGCGTCGGCGTCGTGGATCCGGCACAGCTCGAGACCCTTTCCGGCGAAAGAGTAGCCGAGCTCGAACAAGCGGGGCCCGACTCCCTGGGAGAAATTCTCGAGAACCTTCTCCTGATGCTCTTCACTCGAAATCTCTTCCTCTCCGCGGCAGAGGCGAATCTACTTCCGCTCATCCTTTTCTCCATCGTCTTCGCCGGTATGCTCACCACCATGGGCACACGAGTCACGGCCATCACCGGGATGATCGTTCAAGTGAACGATGCACTGTTGAACTTCATTCTGCTACTCATGAAACTCGCTCCGCTCGGCATTTTTTGTCTTGTGACCGCGCGGTTCGGAGAGGCGCGTGCCGAAGGAATTTTCGTCGAAACGCTGGGGCAAACGGGGTGGTATTTCCTTACGGTTCTGGTTGGACTCGCTTTCCACGCAAATGTAACGCTGTGTCTGATCTATTGGATGTTCACTCGAAAGAACCCGTTTCGGTTCATGGCACAAATGTCTCAGGCGATCCTTACCGCCTTTTCGACGGCAAGCTCGTCAGCGACTCTCCCGATTACGATGGAGTCCGCCGTCGTCAACGCTGGCATCTCCAAGAAATCCGTCGAGTTTGTCTTGCCCGTAGGCGCGACGATCAACATGGATGGAACAGCGCTCTATGAGGCCGTGGCGGCAATTTTCATCGCTCAAGCCGTGGGTCTCGAGCTGACGCTCGCTCAGCAAGGCGTTGTCGCCGTCACCGCGACCCTCGCCGCCATCGGCGCCGCGGGAATCCCCGAAGCGGGACTGGTAACCATGGTCATCGTATTGAACGCCGTCGGGCTGCCCCCGGAGTACATCGGTCTCATACTGTCCGTCGACTGGCTCCTCGACCGCTTCCGCACCGCCGTGAACACCTTCGGAGACTCCGTCGGCGCCGCTGTGGTGGAAAAGGCTTTCCACTAAGACATCCACCGCGGGCCGCCATCCTCGCCATTTGAACTGCCTCGTGTCCGTGCCCCTGTGCGTGCCTGTTGCCCGACAAAACAAACCCACGACCCAACTTCCCCGCGAAAGTGGTGGAAAAGGCGTTCGACTAAGTCACCCACCACTCGCCGCCTTCCCGCCATTCAAACTGTCTCGTGCCCGTGCGCGCGTGCGTGCCCGTGCCCGATTTTCCGAAATCGCGGGGTAAGTTTGGTCGGTGTCGGGCACGGGCACGGGCACCGGCACGAGGACTTCGAACGGACCAGGGTCCTAATTGTCCCCACAGCCTTCTATCTGGCACAATGCCCACTGGGGGGTCGCGGAAAAGCATGGCTAATTCCACTCCGAGACGCGTTGACCTCACCCAGAAGGTTCTCGTCCGGATACGCTCTATCTTCAACGCAGGCAAAGGCGAGCTCTTGAACGTCTCGTCGACGGGAGCCTATGTCGCGACACCGATGTTTCTCCTCCCGCAAGCTCGGGTGAAACTCCAAATCGTGCTGCGCCACGAGCGGCGCTGGGTCGAAGCTGAGGCCATCGTGGTGTGGGAGAATCGTGGAACCGTCGAGCGACGGGACAACTTGCCGCCGGGTTATGGGCTTAGATTCGTCGATCTCTCGAACGACACCAGCGCCGTACTTCAAGAGCTTCTCAACGGAGACGGGTTCGTCGCACCCGACCCGATGCAAGAGCCAGCAGTCGTTCCGCGCACCGTGCCGACAAGCTCCGAAAAACTCGTACCCGAGCCAGCCACGCAGGTCCCACCCACGGCAGAAAGCTTCGAAGCAGAGCACGAAGGACCGCCCTACCGACTTCGCCGTCAAATAGTCGAGGAGCATACTCCGAACGGACAGCCGGGTATCTTCGTCGTCTCGTACGACCGCACGCAGGAAGCTCGCGTCGGCCGAGCCGACACAGATCTACGCACAACCATCGCGTCGCTCGAAGGCGAGTACGCGTATTTCTATTGCGAGACGATCGAGAGCCTCGACGAGCGCTTCGCACGCGAGTGCGAGTTGTTCCACCGGCTCGGCGGCGATCGTGGCCAGCTCGACAACGCCGAGCATCCCACGACGCCCTTGGATTCGAAGCTCGACTGTCCTGTATGTGTGCGCGAGAAAGTTCCCTAATACCTGTGCACTTGAATATCATGACGCCCTGACCCATCGATCTTGAAGTGGGGTTTTTGGGGGTGCTTTGAAGATCACCGCAACGGTCTTACTCCTGCTAGCCATTTGCCTGCCCGCCATTGCCCAGGAAGCCGACCTTCTCATCAGGAACGGCCGCGTGCTCGATGGCACCGGGAATCCGGATTTCCGCGCCGATGTCGCGATTCGAGGAGATCGCATCGTGGCTATCGGCAAGCTGGGTGACGTCGATGCCGGACGCACCATCGACGCTCGCGGACGCTTCGTCGTGCCCGGGTTCATCGACATCCATTCCCACGCCGACCGCACGCTGATCGACGACAACCTCGAGGCGCGTGCGGCACCCAACCTCGTCGCCCAGGGGATCACGACCGTCATCGGCGGGCCGGACGGCCGCAATCCCACCTGGCCGATCGCCGCCGAGATTGCCGCTTACGAGAGCCTCGGTATTGGGCTCAACTTCGTACCGATGGTCGGCCACGGCACTGTTCGCGGCGAAGTGATGGGCGAGGACTACGAGCGGAGCGCGAGCCCGAGTGAAATTGAGCGAATGCGCGCGCTGGTGCGCCAGGGGATGAACGAGGGCGCCTGGGGGCTCGGCGCTGGCCCGGAATATCGTCCTGGACGATTCAGCACGACCGAGGAATTGATCGCGCTCGCCGAGATCGTAGCCGAGTACGACGGCTTCTATTACGCGCACCAAAGGAGTCAATCTCCGCTTCCCTTGTGGCAGACGCCGAGCATACTCGCGGACGGATGGCGCCTTACGGGCACCGACGGGATGAAAGAGACAATCCGGATCGGTAGAGAAACGGGCATCCGCGTGGTGGGAAGCCACATCAAAGCAAAAGGGCCAACGAGCTGGGGACAATCGGCGATCGACATTCAGCTGATCGAACGCGCCCGAGCCGCGGGCGTGCAGGTCTACTTGGACCAGTATCCCTACGAAACGTTCGGCGGCAGCGGCACCGGTGTTATTCCGGCTTGGGCGTTCGCGCCACCGGGAAGCGATCGCTCGGGCGGGCTAGACGCGCCTGCGTGGCGAGTGGAGGGGTTTTTTGCCAACCACAAGGACAACTTGAGAAAAAACCTCGAGGATCCAGTTGTCGGTCCCATTCTCGTGAAAGATATCGAGCACATCCTTGATACTCAAGGCGGCGCAGATCGACACGTCATCGTTTTCTTTCCCGAGGACCCAACGCTCGTCGGCAAGACCCTGGCGGAAATCGCGGAGGATAACGGCAAGACGGTCGTCGAAACGCTCGTCGACTTCGCGATGACGGGGACGGAAGCGCTGCGCCACGGCGTGCTCTTTCGACCGGTTGCCGGGGACGAGCGCGACGTCGACAACTACATGCGTCAAGAGTACACGGCGACCAGCACCGACGCAGGCATCGAGATGATGGAGAGACCGGGGCGACACCCCCGTTACTTCGGCTCGTATCCCCGCAAGCTCGCACACTACGTCAGAGAGCGCGGTGTCGTGAGCCTTCCTTTCGCCATCCGGTCCTCCACTGGACTCCCGGCTCAGATCATCGGCCTCACCGACCGAGGTTACGTGCGTGTTGGCTACCGGGCCGACTTGGTGGTGTTCGACTTCGAGCGTCTGCGAGACCGAGCCACGATACTCGAGCCTGCCCGCTACCCGGAGGGGGTGGACTACGTCATCGTCAATGGCGTGTTCGCGGTCGATGCCGGAGAACGGACGAGCGCACTACCAGGCCACGTCCTCAAACGGGGCGCGCGCTAGCGGAACTGTTAACGGCAGATCGGGCACGACGTGCTACGACAGAAGGTCAGGAGCGACGCCCATATTTATCTCGTATCGCTTCCACAATACCGAAGCTAACTTGTTCGCCTAGAACATTTTACCGCTGTGGGGTCCACACTACGTTTCAGATCACTTTTTGCGGACGCGCTTTGTGACAAGCTTCGCATGCTCGAAACAATTGAGTCCTCGAGTCAGCGTCTGGTTGGACCAGGCGCCTTGCCCCCCAACCAAGTGGTCCAGACTGTCGACGTGTTTGCTCTGAAGCTTTCGCGGGCTTCCATCGACTCGAGGTTCAAGACGAGGCCCGCTGGAAAGACGAAAAAGATGCATCGACAAATCGTGGCCGCTTTGCGTCGTTTGCAAAAGGAGCGACGTACGGGCGTGGTCCGAACGACGGCAGAGACTGTCCAGCGGGAGATCCGACTCGAAGCGGGCGCCATCGTCGGAGCCGTGTCATCATCCCGCGATGAGCGACTCGGCGAGATCATGGTCCGTCGCGGCCGGATCACCCAGCAGCAATTCGATGACGCGTCGACTCTGGTACGCTCGGGTCGGCGTCTCGGCGACGCGCTCGTCGAGCTGGAGATCGTCGCGCGAGAGGAAATCGAGACGTTCGTTCGCACTCAGCTCGCCGAAGTCACGAGTAAGATTCTGAACGAGCCGCCCAAAAAGGTCGAGTTTCGGGACCAGAGCGCCGCGGCAAAAGCCGGCAAGGTCACGGACCGTCCGGTTCCGATGGCCGACGCCATCATCGAGGCCGCACGACATGCGTCACGCAGCAACAATGCTCTCAAAGCAATTCTCGACGGTGACATGGTCCCCGTGGTCACATCTGAATCGTTTGCGGTTCTCGAATCACTGAACCTCCAATCGCACGAGGTCTTCGTGTTGTCACGCTGCGACGGACAAGCCGACGTCCGCGGGATACTAGCCCAGAGCCCTCTATCCGAAGAGGACACCGCCCGAATTCTCCTAGGCCTCGAACATGCCGGGATCATCGAAATGAACAGCTCCCGTCTTACCGGGCACTGAAACCTCGAGTCCGAAGTGACGCTGCCTCGTACCCGTTCTCGATTGCAGCCCGTCGTGACCGACCCATCCGAGCAACCCTCAGATTGGCGCTAGAATAACAGTGTGCAAAACCTGACCGTTCCGACCTTGCTCCCAACCGTACTTGTTGTGGCCCTCGTTTCTATCCCGCTTACCGCCGATGACTGGCCCCAATGGCGAGGCTCACTCCGCGACGGCGTCTCCCCCGAAACCGGCCTACTGCAGGCGTGGCCCACCGAGGGCCCACCGCTCACCTGGAAGACACAAGGTCTAGGCTCCGGCTATTCCACTGTGACCGTCGCCGATGGACGCATCTTTACTTTGGGCGCCGACGGCGATTCCGA
>CAMYKY010000141.1:10679-19761 GCA_947259165.1 uncultured Acidobacteriota bacterium
GCTATCGCGACTCGCGTGGCGACGGCCCCCGCGGCGCCCCGACCGTCGATGGCAACCGAGTCTACGCCCTTGGCGGAGGCGGCGATCTCACTGTGCTCGATGTGACCACCGGCAAACGAATCTGGTGGATCAACGTGCTCGATGCGTTTGGCGGTCGCAACATCAGCTGGGGAATCGCCGAATCCCCACTGGTTCTGGAAGATCGCGTTCTCGTCAACGCGGGCGGCCGCAATGGGTCGATTGTCGCACTCAATAAAAGCGACGGCTCGATTCTCTGGAAAAGTGAAGTCAGCGACGAGACGTCCTATTCGTCCGCCGTCGTGGCCACGATGCGTGGCGTCCGCCAGGCAATTTACTTCACGGGTGAGCGCGCTGTCGGAGTGAGCGTCGCCGACGGCTCGCTGCTATGGCACTACCGGCGGGTCTCGAACCGAACCGCGAACGTCGCGACGCCCATCGTCCGTGGAGACTACGTGTTTCTCTCCTCGGATTACGGCACCGGGTGCGCACTCCTGGAAATTCAAGGCGGCCCTTCTGGGATGTCCGCACGTGAGGTCTACTTCAACCGCGAGATGAAAAATCACCACGCGAGCTCCGTTCTCGTCAACGGCACACTCTACGGCTTCAGCAGCAGTATTCTGACGGCCCTCGACTTCGAGACCGGCGCCGTGGTGTGGAAAGACCGAAGTGTCGGCAAAGGCTCTCTGATCTATGCGGACGGACACTTGTACGTCTTCAGTGAAAACGGTGTCGTGGGTCTCGTCGAGGCCACCCGATCTGAGTATCGCGAGAAAAGTCGATTCGATCTACCGCGCTCAGGCGAGAAGAGCTGGTCGCACCCGGTTATCTCGAACGGGCAACTCTACCTTCGCGACCAAGACACCCTATACAACTTCAACATCAGTCCGTAGTCGGCTATCGGCATTCGGTTGATGCGCCTCAGCGAGGCGTAGGGCTGCAGGAGTGGCAGGCTGTTAAGACGAGCACGGTAACCGAATGCCGGATGCCAACAGCCGACACCCGATCGCGATCCCGGAGATGAGGAGGCGGAGACAAACCCTTTTGGTTTTGGGTATTAGACCGAGCTCGCCCCCGCCTCCCACGCCTGCGCGAGCCGCGAATACCGTAGGTCCCGACATCCGTGCCCCCACAAGCCCGGGTTGCTACGAACGGATGACCGAACCGAGCCGACATCCTGCCGTCAGCGTTGCACCCGCGCGAAACAACAGCGTAATGTATGCTCGACTCTATTACTGACGCTGTGCTCTAGATCGTGTTATTTTCCCCTCGCCAGACATGACACGACGACTACGACTCGCTCTGCCAGATGCCGACGTCACCGCCGTCGCTGAGCTCCTCGAATCCCAAGCGCCAGCCACGTGCAGCGCGATTTGGGACGCCCTTCCGTTCGCGGGTGAGCTCAACCACGGGATCTGGTCGGGGCCCGAAACCTACCTCCTGATTGACCCGACGATCCGGATCGCCCCCGAGAACCAGACCGTCCAAACTCAGGCGGGGGAGATCGGCTACTACACCGTCGAAGCCGGAAGAATCGTCGACTGGCCGGACGACCTGTCTGAGCTTGCATTCTTCTACGGGCGGGGCGCTCGCCCGGCAATGCCGACTGGGCCGGTGCCGGTGAATCTCTTCGCCCGGATCATCGAAAACCTCGACGAGTTCGCCCGTGCGTGCGACGAGATCCGGCGCTCGGGAATCACCAAGATACGTGTCGAACCCGGAGGTTGACTGCATCGCGATGCGCCTCGTCACCGAGTCCGAGCTCCGCCAGCTCATTCATGAAGAGGAGTCGCTGCAAGCGGTAGAGCAGGCTTTTCGAGCGCTCGCGGAAGGACGGGTGGAACAGCCCTCTCCCATGAGTTTCGATTTCCCGGAAACGTCAGGCGAAGTGCACGTGAAGGGGGCCGCCATCGCGGGCTCCCCCATCTTCGCAGTCAAGATCGCTTCGGGTTTCTACCGTAATCCCGAGCGGAACCTGCCGGTGAGCTCAGGGCTCGTGCTCGTGCTCGATCAAAGCACCGGCTTCCCCCTGGCAATCTTCCAAGACAACGCTTACCTCACGGAGATGCGGACTGCCGCTGCCGGTGCGCTTGCCACCCAGCACCTCACGCACGACACCATCGACAAGATGGCGGTTCTCGGTAGCGGTGCCCAAGCGAGGTATCAGCTTCGCGCGATCACGCGCGTGCGCGACGTCAAAAACGTCGTTGCCTGGAGCCCGACTCGCGAACGGCGAGAGCTCTATTGCCGCGAGATGGAAGAGGAGCTCGGTGTCCCCTGCGCGCCTGCCTCCACGGCGGCAGACGCGGTCGCCGACGCATCCTTGGTGCTTTCCGTGACGACGGCTCGCTCCCCGATCATCGATGCCTCCGGCATCTCGAAAAGCGCAACCTTGCTCGCCGTCGGCTCGGACGGGCCCGATAAGCAGGAGCTCGATGCAAGCATTCTGGCTAGCGCCGGGAAGGTCGTCGTCGATCGTCTGTCTCAGTGCGTTCGCCTCGGCGAAGTACATCACGCTGTCGAGGCGGGGCTCATACGCGAGCAGGACGTCTATGCCGAGCTCGGCGACATCGTCATTGGGAACAAGCCCGGCCGTGAAGCCGACGAGCTCATTGTTTGCGATCTCACCGGGGTCGGAGCCCAGGACGCAGCAATCGCCGAGCTCGCCTGGAGCGCGCTCGAGTCATCGCAGCGCTAGGGCACTAGCACTAGCACTAGGACCTCAACGGCACTTCAGCGCTTATGTTGGCCGAGGAGTCCCTTGCGCCGGAAGTACAGCACCTGCACTGCCGCGACCAACCCCATCACCGCAATGGCACCGAGGTAGCCTAGTGGCATGTAGAGCTCCGGCATGTTGTACGGGTGCACGATCTCCCCGGCCGGGGCGTAGGCTTGGAAGTTCATTCCGTAGAATCCAGTGATGAGAGACAGCGGTAAAACAATAACGGAAACGATCGTCAGGGCGTTCATGAACTGACTGATGCGGTAGGTTTCTTTCTCTCCAAGCGTTTGCGCCAACTCTTTCACCGACTGGATTTCTTTCTCCAAGCCTTCGACGATGAGGTTCGCGTCGTTGACGCGATTGCGAATTTTCCGGACTTCGTCGCCGAGCCGGAGCGCGCTCATCAGGTCTTCTTCTTCCGACAAGCTTTCGTTGCGTATCGCCGGAAGAATTTCGTCACCCTTGGCCGCTGCTCTTTTGACGTACGCCAGGATAGTGTCGAACATCGAGATGTCACCCGACAACTCGCTGATGGTGTCCTGGATTTCCATGATGCTCCGGATGCCTTCCGACCGGATCATCTCCTTCACCTTCGAAAGGCGGTCCCAGGTCATCCACATCCTCGAGAACGTATTCGTCAGAAACGACTGAACGCTTTCCGCGAAACAGTAGAGCTCGAGGACGCGCCGGTAGGTCTCACCATTTTTCGAGATGAACACCGCGCCGTTGGTACCCGCGATCAACTTGCTCCCGTCTTTCAACGTCAGAGCATCCGTGTGGAAGGGCCTTCCGACAATTTGTTGTAGCTCCGCGAGGTACGCAGGGTCCTCGAGATAGACCTGCACGCCATGCTCGGGAAGGAGCTCTTCCGCGAGAATCAGCACGTACTTGTCACGCTGACTCGCTTGGTGGCAGTACACGAGATCCAGGAGTCGTCGCTGAAAGTTGTTCAAAAGGGTGTTCATCATCGACGACGTGTCTTCGACGAGGTCGGCGAGGACCTTGGCAAGATCGTCCAGGCTGTGCCGCTCGGTGTTTCCGTTGGTCTCCAGCAGCTCCAGGTCGCAGGTCACCACGCCACCCTCGCCAACTCGCGTCGTGAACCGCTCGACCTGATCTTCGCCGCCGGTGGCCTTGTAGTTGACCTCGGCCTGGAACGCGACCCACTCGCCGTCCTTACCGTCCACCGGAGTGACTTTGGTCTCGGGCTCATCGAGCTCGACGGTGGCCGTTTCCGGGTCGTTATCGATGAAGGCCGTCAACATGCACTCGCCCCACTTGTTGTGGGCTTCGAGCTTCTCCTCGAGGAGAATCAGGTTGTTGGTGCCGAAGGGGATCCACTCCGCGAGGGTGACCTTCGGATTCGCCCCCAAGAACAGAAGATTCTTATGGTCGTGACTCACCCAAATCCTCCCGGTGAGGTTGGCCGCGTACGGTAGACGATCTCGGCGATGTCGAAGAAATCGATGTCGATCCGACCCGCACCGTTGACTACATCAATCACCGGTCCCTCGGCGGCGCGGCGGACTGTACAGCACGTAGGGCAATAGGAGACCGTGGAGTTTCGCACCGGGCTCCAATGCTGGTGGTCACGCTCCACGTATGCCAGAACTTCCTGGAGCGAGCTGCAGTGGGAGCATTCCAAAACAGCGTCCAACGCGACCCGGCTCTCGTCGGGGAGAGACTCGAGCACGCGAGCCGCGTCCGGCGTCGCGCGGTACGCCCGGATCGAATCATAGAGACATGTCGATAAATGGAGCTTTTCGAGGAGCTGGGCCGCCTGCAGTTTCTTGAGATCCGCATGCGCTTCTTGGCTCACTTTGCCGTACATCTTCACGCCGTGGAACTCGACGAGGCTTGGCGCCCAGTCGTAGTCGCTGAAAATCCCGCTGTGGATCCCATGGTAGACGAGGACCGACAGCGGCAAATCCTTCATCCAGCGACGTTTTCCGTTGTCACCGATCGCGTGAGTGAAACGGTTGACGATGTACAGAAGCCGGAGCTGGTCGAGAGACGGCGAGCCCATGGTGGCCTTTCGACGGGAACAAGTTTGGAGTGTTGGGTTGTGGAATTAGGATAGCAAACGAACCCGCACCGCGCGACGTTTCAATATTTCCGCGCAGCGTCGGTGGCGGTCAGTGCTTGGCGACGATATACGTAGGATCGATCTGGTCGATGGAGGTCGTCCCTGCCTGCCTCATCACCAGCTCGAGCTCCGCGCGCAGCAACTCGAGCACCGCTTCCACGCCCGGCTGGCCAAACGACGCGAGACCCCAGAGGTAGGGGCGCCCAATACAAACCGCATCCGCACCAAGAGCAAGGGCCTTGAAGAGGTCCGTTCCTCGGCGAAACCCGCTGTCAACGAGGACGAGAATGCGTCCTCGGACCGCTGACACGATTTCGGGAAGACACTCGATCGTGGAGCGGTCTGTCGCGACGGCACGAGCGCCGTGGTTGGAAACGACGATCCCATCGACTCCATCGCCGACAGCGAGCTCGGCATCATCGCCGCGGACGATCCCCTTGATAAGAACCTTCATCGACGTGGCGTCGCGCAATCGTCGGACGAACTCCCAATCGACCGATCGGCTGTAATCATTGCGCTCGGGGATGTTGAGTCCCTCGTGCATCGGGCTCTTGCGCTCCTCGGTGTGACAAACGGCGCAGTCCCTCTCGTCGAGCTTCGCGAATCGCCTCACCGTCTCGCGGTTACTGCCCATCGTGTTGTCGACCGTGAGCGCGATCGCGGGACAACCGGCCGCTTCGGCCCGCTTCACCATCTTCATGGTCTCGGTCCAATCGTATCGGGGGTAGAGCTGATACCAGACCGGCTCGCCGCGAGCCTCGATGACGTCCTCGATGGGGGTGGACGCGACCGTTGAAATCATTTGAAGATGGTTCTTCACACGAGCCGCCCGCGCCACAGCAAGCTCGCCTTCCGGGTGAAACGCCTGATTCGATCCTGTGGGCGCAATCACGATAGGAGTCGGCCATGTCTTTCCGAAAATCTCCGTGGACATATCGATTTGCCGAACGTCGATGAGGCGCCGCGGTCGCAATTGGTAGTGCGTGAACCCTTCGCGATTTCGGCGAATCGTCGCGTCATCGTCGATGCTCGTTTTGAGATAGCCCCAGTGCGCGGGCGGAAGAACGCTCTCGGCGACGGACTCGAAGTCGAAAACGTTGAGGGCGTGCTCGGGAGTGCTGATCAAACCGTCGCCGAGACCGGCGTAGCGGCGCGTAGACTGCGCGTAGGCCAGCACCGGGCTCGCAGCAAGATACTTCAGAAACTGTCGTCGACTCTCACTGTGTGACATCGCTTCCCTCTCGACGCTTCGCTAGGAGCGTCTCCGATAGAACCGCTCCGCGGCCAGGCTCACTCCACGGGCAAACTTCGATACAGATACCGCAACCCTCGGTCATTGCAAAATACGGAACGCATTTGTCGAAGTCTACATACCACTTCTCGACGCCGCGCACCATTTGCCTGTCGTCGAGGATGGCACCCGGCGGGCAGTCGAGCGTGCAGCGCCGGCACGATGTACAGAGATCGTCGACACCGATATCAACTGGAGCGTCGACCGCGAGCGGCAAATCCGTGAGCACCGCCGCTAAACGAAAATTCGAGCCGTGGTCCTTGCTGATCACCGAGCCGTGCTTTCCGAGCTGTCCGAGTCCGGCGGATAGGGCCAATGGGATCTGAATCAGGTCTTCGCCATCGGCATAGGCCTGCGCTCTCCAACCGAGCGAGCGGATGTGTGCCGCAAGGTCGATAGCGATACGTGAGTTGCGCCGGTACGTCCGCATCACCTCGAGCGCGGCACGGGGTTGAGGCACGTACTCCATTTCACGCCGATCCATCGGTGTACCCATGGAGACGACATACTCATATGGAGGTCTCTGATAGCTCTCATACAAGGCGTCGTCGACCATCGTGGTGACACCGACGACCCCGGCACCGAGTTGTTTCGCCTTGGCTTTGATTCGGGTCGCCATCGCAACGGGATCGTCGACAGGAACACGGTCGGAAGCCACCGGCCCCGCGTAGAGGCGGCGCTGCCAAAGGCTCCGTAGCACCTGCCAGAAACAGCCCGGCGAGCTCAACACGTTGAACAAAGTGTCGAGTGCAGCCCAGTCGAGAGGCTGACGCCCACCGCCTCGCCCAGTGCTGTGGAAGACCGGCGTCGCAAGACGCTTCTCGCTTTTCCCTAACCCGTTGACTTCGTTGCCCGAGCGTGGCCTGCTCTGGTACGCGAACGGATAAACCGCCGGCAACGGATTCTTGGGGCGCATCATGGGCTTGGACCGCCCAACGAATCGATTACGAACGGCTCGCCCGAACGACGAGCTCGACGAACCGCTCGCCGCACACGAGCACCCGAGAGCCCCCAAAACCACGCGATCTGAAGGATGTAGCCGACAAGCCGCACGTTCCGCCACAGCCGACGCAACGGATTCGACGTCTCGAGATAGAAGTCTTTCTGGAACGAGCTCATTCAGTCTTCACAGCATGCCGTATACAGCATTCGGCATTCGGCAGTCTACTCACCCGAAACGATATACATCCGGCCCGATCGCGAGCCGTGGATCGCACTCCATGCAGACGTAAGTAGAAAATCGATCGCTCCATCGCCGTCCACATCGCCCATGCCGGTAGCATCGAAGCCGAACGTCTCCCCGGGCACCTTTCCCGTCCAGGCACGGATCAGCGAGCCGTCCTTGCCGGAGAATAGATACACCTTTCCGCCCGACGGCGCGGCGCCCGCATGCTGCCACGCGCCGACGATCAGGTCGTCATGGCCATCTTCGTCCACGTCACCCGCATCCGCGGGACCGATGCCGAACCCATCCCCCGCCGCCTCGCCGTCGATCGTCAGCAGCCTCTTGCCGTTCGCACCCGAGTGGACGTAGATCCGTCCGCTGCCATCGCCGTTCGCGTTGCTCGACCAATCCGACGCGTAGATGTCGACCACCCCGTCGGCATCGACATCGCCGACAACGGAGACGAACATCCCACCAAGCTGCGAGTCGTCCTCCTCCGGATCGATTGTGAACGCTAGCTCCCCGCTACGACCGCGATACACGTAGACTCGCCCGCGGTCGCCCTCACCCGCGCCGGGGGCTCCGATGACGAAATAGCCCTGCGCGCCGCCCCCAGCACTTCCAAACTGATCGCCCGCTTCTCCCCCGTGCCACGTGAGGAGCTCGGAGCCATCTTTTCCAGAATAGATCGTCACCCGGCCCGAGTTTTCGCCGTTTTTGTTGTTTCCCGACGCGCCGACAAGAACATCACCGTGACCATCGGCATCGACATCGCCGACATCGGAAACTTTGCCACCGAAATTCTCCTTTTCGTGGGCGGCCTCAAAGCTGAGAAGAACGGCGCCGTCTTTGCCCGAATAGACGTAGGACTTGCCCGCCCCCGGCGCCCCAACAACGACATCCGGTGTGCCGTCCGCGTTCGTGTCGCCCGCGGCTTCGATTCCCATCCCGAGCTGGTCTCCCTCTTTGCCAGAGACCGACCAGAGAAGCTCCCCAGACTTCCCGGAATAAGAATCGACTCGACCCGCAAAACCGGCGAGCGCCGGCGCCGAAGTTGTGACGTCGTTCACACCATCAGCGTCGACATCGCCGATATTGCGCGCGATCCAACCAAACCACGCGTTCTCAGCATCACCGCTCCACTCATGAATGACACGAGTCGTCTCGACAAATGGCTCCGCGAACTCCGCCATCGTCGGGAACAAATCGTCAAAACGTGGATCGCCTTTCAAGCTCGCCAAGTCGGCATCGACCCCGATCCCCGTCAGGTTGAACTCGGCAGTGTCGCGCAGCCGCTCGAGCCACTCGAAGGCTTTGTCGGCTTCTCCCTTCAAGGCGTAGGTAGCCCCGGTGTTGTACATCGCCTGATGCTGCGTCTCATCGAAGCTCACAGCTTTGGCATGTGCCTGCAGCGCCCGATCGTGCTGGCCCTTTTTCTGCAGTGCGCGACCGTACGAAAGCCACGCCTGGGCGTGCGCCTCGTCCTGCTCAACCACAGGCGCGAGAAGCGCGATGGCCTGGTCGTAGTCCTGCGACTGTATGAGACGACGCGCCTCCGTCAAGACATCATCGTTCGCCGCGAGAATCAAGGAGGCGAGTAGAACTGGGATCCCGATCATGCCGGCTAGTTTCTCTCAATACTGCTTTTTTCACCACGAAGTCAAAAGGAGAAACGGGGACAGGTACTGAAGAATCCCCACGAAATCTATTTCGATTCGCGAGGCTCCGTGAGCAACTGTGTTTCAACGTGCTGATGCTGCGGAGAATTTCCCCCTCACCCGACGCGCTTCGCGCGTCGAC
>CAMYKY010000142.1 GCA_947259165.1 uncultured Acidobacteriota bacterium
CCGACGAGATCATATCCAGATATTCCGAGGAGGAGCAACGCCGGCAGCGCCGAAAAGGACCCGGAATTTACGACAGGATCAGCGGGTCCGAGCACTAGTCCGCTCGGGCGGACTCGCGGGCAGCACAGAGTTTCTTGAAGAGCGTGACCGCGCTCGCGGCGTCGGCCGCGTAGCCGTCGGCACCGATCTCCTCGGCGAACTCCGGCGTCACCGGCGCGCCCCCGACCGCGATCTTGACGTCGACGCCGGCCTGGCGCACCGCTTGGACGACTTTGGGCATGTAGATCATCGTCGTCGTCAACAGCGCACTCATCCCCAGAATCGCCGCTTTATGTTCTTTCACGGCCGCGATAAACTCCTCCTCGCTCGTGTCCGTCCCCAAATCCACGATCGTGTAGCCCGCGCCCTCGGACATCATACCCACGAGATTTTTGCCGATATCGTGAAGATCTCCCTTCACCGTACCCATCACGATGGTCTCCGAGATGTGGTCTTCTTCGCGCTCGGTCAAAAGTGGGCGCAAGATCTCCATACCCGCTTTCATCGCACGCGCCGCAATCAACACTTCCGGAACGAAGATCCGGTTGTGCTTGAAGTCTTCGCCGACGACGCGCATGCCGGCGATGAGACCGTCATCGAGCACTTCTTTCACGGGGCGGCCGTCGGCGAGAGCGTCTTCGATCATCTGCTTGACGATCTTGTGCTTTCCCTCGAAGAGCAGTTGGTTCATCTTCGCGTAATCGACCATCGTCTCTTACTCAAACACCGGAAGCTTTACGTCCTTGTCGTTGCACGTGGAGACGAACAGTCGCCGGATCTCATCGTGGAGCTTTGGATCGAGAGGCTCCACGTCATAGTCTTCGAGGCACTCGTCGATGACCGCCGCCGCGCGCTCTTTGAACTTCATGCTCCCTTGCTCTTCCCACTGATCCCAGTTGGTGCGGTCCACCATGGGACCGGGGATGTAGAGCTCGTCGGGCCAGTGCTCGAGAGTATGCTCCGACATCATCAGGTGTTTCTCACGGACGAGCTCGTCGATGAGCGGCTGCGTCGGCAAGTCGTCTTTGACTTCGACCGGCCGGGTGAACCGGTGGACGTGAGCGACGATCTCGTCGTCGAAAGCGAGTTTCTCGAGGCTGAAGCAGTTGACGTAGTCGAGCATCCCCGGCCCCGAGACCGAGTTGAAACCTGCGAGTGCCGCGAGCATGGCCCCCATTCCGGTCTCCGCGCCGGCTTGGGAGTCGTTAAACTTCGAGTCCGACATCGCCATGTACGCCTGACAGGGAAGCTTCAAGTGCTTGGCAATCTGCGCGTAGCCGCAGTAGAGCTGAAGCGCTTCGACCGCGGTCATGGGATTGGTCATGAGCTTCATGTGAAAGCTCGCCGGGGCGCCCCCGAACAAGACCGGTGTGCCCGGTCGAATCCGTTGCGCGATCGCGATACCACTCACGACCTCGGCGGTGTGCAACACCAGCGCCCCCACCGTCGTCACCGGTGAGATCATTCCCAGAAGCAGAACCGGAACGACTTCGATAGGGATTCCCCACTCGGCGCAGTCGATAACGTTGCAGATGGGGTCTTCACCCCAGCGAAGCGGGGTGTTCGGACAACAAGTAAAGATCGAGAGCGGTTTCGCCGCGAGCTCTTCTTTGTCTTTCCGGAACATGCTCATGATCTCGCCCATGCGCGGCACGCCGAACGACGTGAACGCTCCCGAAACGATGGGTTGCTTCGAATAGCTCAAGACCATATAGAGTCGCCACGCGTCGGCGATGTCTTGAGGCACATCCTGGGGAATGAACGCCGTCGATAAATACGAAAGGTTCTTCAGGCCGTTCGCGATCTTCACGTAGTCGATGTAGTCGAACGATATCGGCTGGCGGATCTCACCCGTCTTGCGATCGAGAATGCGAAGCGCGGACGAACATGGAACGAAATGCACGTTGTCGCCTTCGAGCGTGGCGTGCGGGTTTCCGTCCCGGTCATGCAGCGTGATCGACGAAGGCGCGGACTCGAGCGCCTCTTCGACGAGCTTTCGCGGGAACGTGATGCGACGCGTCTCTTCGTTTCCGACAAACCCAACACTAACGAGACGCTCGAACGCTTCGTCATGCTCCAAGAGCACGCCAGTCTTCTCGAGAACGGAGAGAGCCTCGTCGACGATCTGCTCCACGAGCGAGGGCTCGAGGATCTCCATCCGAGCTCTCACAGCACACTCCGCTTCCGTGACGGGTCGAAAAAAGGAAGCGGCACGACCTTCGCGGCGACGCGGCGCCGGGTATATTCAACAGTGAACTCGATATCGATCGGCGTGCCTGGGACTTCATAGCCACGATCCACCGTGGCGAGCGCGAGAAACTTCTTGAGGAGCACCGACCAACCACTCGTCGTCGCTTTGCCGACTTGCCGTCCACCCGCATAGACCGGGATGCCCGAGCGCGAGACTTCGTTCGGTATCTCGGGCGCAAGGCCCTCGATCTCGTAGAGCCGCTCGATGTCGCGAAACGACACCTCGAGCCCAACGAAGAACCGCTCCGCTCCTCGTTCTTTCTCCATCGCGAGAGCGCGCTTACCGACGAACGCGGGTTTCTTGAGATGAACCGTCCAGCCCAGGTTGAGCTCGTAGGGCGTCGATTTCTGGTCGTCGATGAGCGTCTTCTCGGCGTTCCAAAAATCCACGTCAATGAGCGGAAACCCCGCTTCGAGTCGCGTACGGTCGAGCGCCAGCAGTCCCGCGGGCCCGATACCGTAGCCTTCACCGGCGTCGAAAAGCACATCCCATATCTTCTCGGCGTTGTCGCTTTCGACCCACAGCTCGAACCCCAGATCTCCGGTGTAGCCGGTCCGCGTCACAATCGTCGGAACCCCGCCGAGCTCAGTACTCGCAAGCCGGAAGAACCCGAGCTTGCCGAGGTCATCGCTCGCGATGCGCTGAAGAATCTCGCGAGAGTTAGGACCTTGAATCGCGAGCGCACCGTATTGCTCCGACACCTCTTCGATGTCGACATCCATGCCCTCGGCGTTCAGGCGGAACCAGGCGAGTGCGGGCTCGGCCGCCGTGGCTCGAAAAAAGTTCTCTTCGAGTCGTTGGAAGCAACCGTCTTGGAGAATCTTGCCTTCCTCGTCACACCAAGCGGTGTAGAGCACTTGACCCACGTCACACCGGCGCGCATTCCGCGTGATCAGATGATCGACGAACCGAAGCGCATCGGGCCCCTTGAAGTCGTACTTGAATAGAGGAGAGACATCGATGACGCCGGCGCCCGTTCGGATGGCGTGGTACTCCGGATCATGGAAATCGTCGTACGCGTTTGGTGCGAGGTAGCCAGACCACTGCTTCCAACGATAGCTGGTGCAAAGGGGCGCGATCTTGGTGTGGAACGGCGTCCCGATAGCCATGGTTTCAGTGTACTTTGGCTATTGTCCACATTGCAATATGCGATACCATATTGTGGGCAACATGAAGAAGTACGACGCGATCGTCATCGGCGCCGGCCACAACGGCCTCGTGAACGCCGCCTACCTCGCGCGCGCCGGCAAGAGCGTCCTGGTTCTCGAAAAGCGCGATCTCGTCGGCGGCGCCACCGTCACCGAGGAGATCGTCCCTGGATTCAAATTCTCCGTCTTCTCTTACGTCGTCAGCTTGCTGCGACCGGAGATCATCGAAGAGCTCGAGCTTCCGAAGCATGGGCTGCAGCTTCTCGCTCTCGATGGGACCTTCACTCCGCTGCCGGACGGCAGATATTTGGCCCGGTGGCACGACGGCGAGCGCACCCGCCAGGAGATTCGGCGATTCTCCCATAACGATGCCGACAACTACGACCGATTCGGCTTGCACATGCACCACATGTCGCGCGCCGTTCGTGAGCTATTGATGATGCGGCCTCCCGAGCCGAGCTCGCTGAAGCCTTCCGATCTCGCCGGGTTCAACCAGCTCGCCCGCCATTTCAAGGGGCTCGGCAACCAGCGCTTTTATGACCTCGTGCGGCTCATGACCGCGAGCGCCACGGACTATCTCGATCGCTGGTTCGAGTGCGACCCGCTGAAGGCAACCATGTCCGCAAGCGGGATTATCGGAACGTTCCTGAGCCCGCGCTCTCCCGGCTCGGCTTACGTGCTCCTACATCATTATATGGGCGAGATCGACGGGGTCTCGCGCTCTTGGGGGTTCGCAAAAGGCGGCATGGGCTCCGTCGCCGAAGCACTCGCTTCCGCAGCTCGAAGCTACGGCGTGGAGATTCGAACCGGGGCTGGGATCGAGCGCATTCTCACGAAAAACGGACGCGCCACCGGCGTCGCGCTCGACAGCGGTGAGGAAATCGAAGCCGACCAGATCGCATCGAGCCTCGACCCAAAGCGTACTTTCTTGAAGTTGATTGAGGAGTCGGACCTTCCTGCAGATTTCGTCACCGGCGTGAAACGTTTCAAGATCCGCGGCTCCTCCGGCAAAGTGAACCTCGCGCTCAGCGAGCTGCCGAACTTCACTTGCCTTCCCGGTGAAGGAGCGCACCTACGGGGATCCATCTCGATCAGCCCGAGCATGGACTACCTCGAGCGCGCCTACGACGACGCGAAGTACGGCAGATTCTCGCGGCGCCCCTATATGGATATCCTCATCCCCTCCACCATCGACCCGTCGATGGCGCCTCCGGGCAAACACGTGATGTCGATCTTCGTGCAATACGCTCCGTACCAATTGCAGGACACGACCTGGGAAGACCAACGCGAGGCGTTTGGCGACGCCGTCATCGACACGCTAGCCGAGTACGCGCCGAATCTCAAAAACGCCATCATTGGACGACAAGTCGTCTCGCCGTGGGACATGGAACAAAGAATCGGCTTGACCGAGGGCAATATCTTTCACGGTGAGCTCACGCTCGACCAACTGTTTTTCCTGAGACCGGTCGCGGGCTGGGCGCAGTTCAAAACACCGCTCGATAGGCTCTACTTATGCGGTTCGGGTGCTCATCCCGGTGGTGGCGTGATGGGCGCACCCGGCAAGCTTGCGGCACTCGAGATGTTGAGGACGTGATGAACGCGGCTATCGGCTGTCGGCTATCGGCTGTCGGCACGTTCGGCACCCTGCCGCGCGTTACGCCCGAGGCAGCGAGCTCCGAGTAGCGAATATGGCGAAGAGGGACGTTGTCGTTATCGGTGGGGGGCACAACGGGCTCACCGCGGCGGCTTATCTTGCTCGGGCGGGGAAGAGCGTCGTCGTTGTCGAGAAGCGCGACGCAGTCGGCGGACTCGCCGGGACGTACGAGCTCGCCCCAGGCTTCCGCGCATCGGTAGGACCGGACCTCGCGGGTCTTCTCTCGGCCGAGGTGATCGCAGATCTCGAGCTGAAGCGACACGGCCTCGAGATCTTTCCTCTCGACCCGATCGTCTCAACGCCCGAGGGACTCACGCTGTGGCGCGATGTCGCAAACTCCGTCGAGGCTATCCGCAAGCACTCACCAAAAGACGCGGATTCGTATCCCGAGTTCGTCGCGCTCGTCGACACGCTGGCGGCGTTTCTCAAACCACTTCTGACGAAGCCGGCACCGACGCCGGACATCCAAAGCGGCGCGGACCTCCTCGAGCTGTTGCGTCTCGGTTGGGGTTTCCGCCGACTTGGCAAGCAAGCGATGCACGAGCTCTTGCGGATCCTTCCCATGTCGTTGTCCGACTTTCTCGACGAGTGGTTCGAAAACGACCTGGTGAAAGCGGCGCTCGCCGGGCCCGGACTCGAAGGAATTTGCCTCGGCCCAAGGGCAGCGGGAACCGCTGCACTGTTTCTTTACCAGCGGCTCGGGGACAACCCAGCGATCGCCAAGAACCTGGCGGCGTCCATGGACGCCGCCGTTCGGAGCCACGGCGGTGTAGTCCGCACCGGCGACGGCGTTTCCGCGATTCTCATCGACGAGGCCAAACTTTCGGGACGAGTCCGAGGCGTCTCGCTCGAAAACGGGGAAACGATCGAGGCGACTCAGGTGCTGTCGAGCGTGTCCCCCCGCCGGACGTTTCTCGAGCTTTTGGACCCAGTGTGGCTCGGGCCGAGTTTCGTTTCTGAGATCAACAACATCCGCTACCGCGGCGTCACCGCCAAGCTCGACTTGGCGCTCGACAAGCTGCCCGACGGCTGCAATGGCGTGCTCCATGTCGGCCCCTCTCTCGATTTCTTGGAGCGAGCCTGCGACGCCGCGAAGTACGGGCGCGCCTCCAACGAGCCTTTCCTGAGGGCCGTGGTCCCGAGCTTGGCCGATCCGAGCGTCGCACCCGCGGGAAAACACGTGATGAGTGTCCTCATCCAGTACGTGCCGGTCGGAACTTCCATTGCGGCGGAGAAAGTCATCGCCGCACTCGGGCTCACCGATTCGGTCCTTCACCAGCACATGTGGACGCCTTCCGACTACGAGCGCGAGATCGGGCTTCCTGATGGAAGCCTCCATCACGGCGAGATGGCGTTGGACCAGTTGTTCTTCATGCGGCCCGTTCCCGGGTGGTCACAGTACGAAACGCCCGTTGAAGGCCTCTTCTTCGGGGGCGCAGGCGCTCATCCCGGCGGCGGCATCACCGGCGTCCCGGGGCGCAACGCGGCCCACGCTCTCGTGAAACAGCGCGTTTGACTTCGGCAGGGTCCGGCTCGTAGAGTCAGGACTCCCTGGGGTCACAATATGGCGCGGTTCGTCTTTTTTGTAGGTACCCTTCTCGCTGCCGCACCCGCCTGGTCCGACTGGGTCGTCTTCGTCGACGGCCAGCGCACGGAGGTCCGAGCGGTCGAGCTTACCGAGCGAGCCGTCAACATCACGACTATGGCCGGAAAACGCTGGTCGGTGCTGCGCGATGCCGTGGACGTCGAGGCGACCCGAGCCGCCAATGCGACGCCACCTCTGCTCGAAGTAATCACTGTCATAGAAACGCCGCCGGTCGCTCCGCCGCCTGCTCCGGCCGAGCTATCCGCTCCCCCACAACTACAAACCATCGTCGAGCGCGAGCTGACACTGCTGCCCGAGGCAGATGTTGTGCGGCCACCCGCACCGTCGACGCGCCCGTACCGCTTCTCGATCGCACTCAACGGCGTCCGCGGGCACGACACTCTGCAATTCACGGACACGAATCAGTTCGAGCTGTTCAAGGAACAAGCACACATTGAAAGCGTCTATAGCGATCCACGCCCGCAGGGGTTCGAGCTCGGTGTTCAGTATCGATTTGCAGGGCCCTTCGCCGTCGGTGCAACGGTGCAGCGTTTCGAGAACGATCGGAGCGCGTCGTACAACGCGTCGCTTCCACATCCATTCGTTTTTGAACGATTCCGGGAGCTTTCGGGCACGAAATCCGGCCTGTTCCATGAGGAAATGGCCGTCCATCTCGATGCCGTCGTCACCAAGACGTGGGGTCCGGTAACACTCGAAGGCTTCGGCGGGCCGTCCTGGTTCCAAACGAAAACCGAGGTTCTCGTCGACGTCCTCTACGATGAAACGTTTCCCTACAACGAAGTCGTGTTCCAAGGCGTCGAAGGGCGAGTCCTGGAAACCCAACCACTCGGCTACAACGTTGGCGTGAGCGCCACGTTCCGAGTCGCGAGCATTGTTGGCGTCGACTTCGGAGTTCGCTACAGCGAAGCGAGAGCAAAGCTTGCCGTAGACCAAGGACGCGAGATCGAGATCGACGCCGGTGGCCTCGCTTTCGGCGCGGGGTTGCGGTTTCTGTTCCCATGAAACGCATCGCGATCTTGCTGCTCGTGCTGTCGACACCCGCTTTCGCGGATGGCCCATTTCGGTTCACCAACGTGACTGCTTCGGCGAGATTTCTCTCGCTCCGAAATCACGGCGGACACGGCGTGCAATGGGCCGATACCAACGGCGATGGGCGGGCGGACGTGTATGTCACCAACATCTTCGCGCCGGATGAAGATCGGCCCGACTTGTACTTCGTCAACCAAGGGGGTGGCACGTTTCGGGAGCGCGGCTCGGAGGCCGGAGTCGCCGATGACGGTTTCTTCGGCCGGCTGAGCGAAGAATCACACGCCGCCGTTTTCGCCGACCTTGATAACGACGGCGACTACGACCTGTTCAACGCCCATACGTGGACCGGAAACCATAAACTCTATCGCAACGATGGCGATGGCAACTTTCGAGACGTAACCGCCGGAAGCGGCATCGAGATCGACAATCGTGAATCGCGCGGCGTCGCGGCGGGTGACGTCAACGGAGACGGTATCTTGGACCTCGTCGTCAGCGCCTGGGATAACGCGCCCCTCCAGCTCTATCTCGGGGAAGGCAATGTGCGCTACCACCGGGGCACGCAGTTCGGACGCCGTGCGGCCAGCCTCGCCAATCAAGGCATCATGCTCGTCGACTACGACGGGGACAACGATCTCGACCTCGCGCTCACGGGCCACCTGCCTATCCAGGATCCCATCGGACCGCTCGCGATGTATCGCAACGATGGTCGCGGCAACTTCAGCGACGTCACCGAATCACTCGGCATCCGCTTCGGTGACGTCGGAATCAACGGCTGGTCCTTCGGTGATCTCGACGGAGACGGAGACCTCGACGCTATCGTAGTCGCCAAGCATCGCTCGCAGATCTACCTCAACATCGGCGGTGGACGTTTTCAATTCCGACAGGGAATCCCGCGAGGCAACTACACGGCGGCACTCGCGGACCTCGATCACGACGGCGACTTGGATTTTTACATCGGCGGCACCGAAGTGATTTTCGCGAACGACGGTACCGGAGGATTCACTGCACACCAGAGCGTGGGGATCGTCGGGATCGGTAACGACGGACGCGGCGCGGCCGTCGCGGATTTCGACGGCGACGGCGATCTGGACATCGCACTCGCCAGCAAACGAGGTCCCAATACGATGTTCAGAAATGACCTCAACGACTCCAACTGGCTTCGGGTTCGTCTAGTCGGCCCCCGGGGAGACGCCGGAGCGTTCGGCGCCAAAATCTACGTCTATGACTCGCGCCACGTCGACGAACCCGCCCACCTGCGAGGCTATCGAGAAGCGCGCGCCGCGACCGGCTATTGCTCCCAGAACGAGCCCGTGCTCCACTTCGGGGTACCGGGCGGCCGCGCCTACGAGGTGAAGGCGGTATTCCCCGACGGCACGTTCTTCATCGCGAAGGGCGTCGACGCCCCAGGGCTCATCGTCATCGACCCGACGGCGCCCTTGTCTCCCTGATCGATTGACAACGCAATCGCGTGGTGCCAAACTAAAGATTCCCAATATGGTGCTGCCGAAACGCCTCGACCTGAGGCGCGTCGCGGGGTTGGCCGAGGCGTCTCTAGTGGTCGTGCTGCTAGCCTGTGGTCATACGTCTGCCTACGCGGCCGGTGCTTCCGGGGAGCAGGGCACCCAGATCGTCCACACGCCCCTCCAGTGTTGGCCCGCCGAAGAGCACATCGTCCTGAGCGCTGACATCCAGCCGCCGGGCGACGTCCAAAAAAGCCTCCTCTATTTTCGTTGGGATCGGCACGCGGCCTGGCATTTCGTGCCCATGACGCTGAACGCGCAAGGGCTTTGGGTCGCGTTGCTCCCGAAGACTCTGCCCGAGACAACCGGCACGGTCTACTTTTTCGAGTCGATGAGCTCGAGTTTTACCTCGACACGCAGCCCCCAATTCCGAGTTCCGGTGAAACCCGCTAGCGATTGCGAGAACCCGGGTGCCGTCATCTATACGGGCACCGATCCCAATATCACGCTCGGCGCAGTGCGTGTGGGGCAACCAGCCGCGCCAGGGTTCGACGTCTCCGGAATCGGAGCCTACATCGGTCCGACCGGTATCACGAGCGGCGCCAGCACGGGAGGCGGTATCAGCGCCAAAACGCTGGCCCTGATTGGAGGCACCGGTGGTGCCGTGGGAGCCTTCGCCCTCGCACGCGACGACAGTAGCGACGCGACCACGACGAGCGATGGAATTGGTGTCATTACGACAACCGCTGGCACCACGACCACGACGACCACCGGAGGCGGACCGAGCTCGACGAGCTCAACGTCTGTGCCAAGCGGCGGCGGCACATCGTCGATAGGCGCCGGTCCGACAACGAGCGCCGGCGGGGGTGGCTCGACTAGCAGCCCCACCACCGGTCCATCGACGGGTCCGTCCACGAGCCCCACCACCGGCCCATCGACGAGCCCCACTACGGGTCCGACGACAAGCCCCACTACGGGTCCGACGACGAGCCCGACCACCGGCCCAACGACGAGCCCCACCACGAGTCCGACGACGAACCCGACAACGGCTCCAACCACGAGTCCGACGACGAACCCGACAACGGCTCCAACCACGAGTCCGACGACGAACCCGACAACGGCTCCAACAACGAATCCGACGACGAGCGCGCCGAGTGGCGCCGACCTGAGGCTTACTGTCAGCTCGCCGGGAAGTGCGCCGGTTTCGAACCCGCCGACTTTTAATACGTTCACCTGGAGTTTCACGATCGAGAATCTGTCTTCGACGCAGGCGTCAGGACTCGTGCTTATTTCCAATTGGCAACAAACCGGTGTTCGATTCGTCACAGCGTCGGGTTGCTCGGCGGGAAGCGACCCGCTCAGAATGTCGTGCAGTCTTGGAAATCTAGCCGGAGGGGCGACCAGGGTCGTGAA
>CAMYKY010000143.1 GCA_947259165.1 uncultured Acidobacteriota bacterium
GGCGGCAAATATCTAGATATGAATTCGTCGGAGCGCCTTGTCAGCACCCAAAATGACGTCGGAATTTACCGACAGGATCAGCGGGTCCATGCACTAGAGTTCACCACACAGGCACGGAGGACACGGAGGTAGGCCGGAGCGTGCGGTTCGATGGGTCGCGGAGCTCTTGGAGTTTGTCTTGTCTCTCTCTATCGAGGGCAGAGCTCGAGCGGAGAGACCGCTTTTGTAGACCTCGGAGTCGTAGGGGCTTCGGCAGCGCCCCCTCACCCGGCTCGCTGCGCGAGCATCCCTCTCCCCCTCGTTGGGAGAGGGTTTTGCGCTTCGTGATCGCTCACCGGGAACTTGTGCTCGCACGCAACGTCCCTAGCAGTCGTAACAGATCTCGAAACCCTCCAATCGAGATCCAAACGAGAAACGCCGTGCCGAGCACGAACATCACCCACAAGTAGCCGGGCCAAAACGCGAGCCAGCTCGAGGTGGGAACGTCGGCGCTGATGCTGTACAAACCCACCCCTAGATGGGTCACCAACGCGAGACCGACAACACCGAAAATCGCGCAGATGAGGATCCGATCGCCTCGCGGGACTTCCGGACCAAAACGCCATCGCCTCGGCTTCATTTCAGGCTGGCGATTCAGCAGCCCGTCGAGGTCGAAGTCGGGGTCTTTCCCTAGCAGGGACACGACGACATAGAGAAGGATGCAAACGACACTCACCCAAAACGCCATGAGACGTCCGTCGAGAAACGTCGGGTCGATACCCCGGTAGACGAATCCGCCTGCCGACAACGTCAGGCCAGCAACCATCGTCACCCATGCTGCCATCGTCGTCCCGCGTCGCCAGTACAGCGCGCCCAGCAGGACGACGCCCGCCGCTCCCGTGTAGAGCGAAGCGCTGATATCCATGAACATGAAAATGTTATCGACTTGGTTGAAGCTCAGGGAGAACCCGATGATGAAGCTCGCCGCGAGGACGACCGATGCACGAAGCCAGTTCAAATGCTCCCGCGGTGAAAGCGGTGTACCGCGCAGCGGGATGACGACGTCTTGCACGAGCAGGCCGGCCCAGGAAAGCAAGTAGGTGTCGTGGGTGGTGATAAACGAAAACAGCACCACGCCAGCGAACGCACCGAGGATCCCCGCGGGGAGAATCTTGGCCACGGCGGCCGGGACCAGCATCTGGCTTTGTACTTGCTCGTTGGTGATGGTCCCGACTGCGCTCGTTACTGCGGACGCGTCACCTGCAAAGTCGGGGTGGTGCATCAGGACGAACGCCGCGAGCGGCAAAAGGAAGAGCCCGAGCCCCATCATCGCCAGATTGCGGACGTGTAGCATGACCCGCATCATGCGACCTTCGTGAGCATCCCGCGCTGAGGCCACGAGCATCGAGTTCGGCGACCACGACAGGACGCTGTAGATCATCCAGTAGTAGACAAAGATAAAGAAGAACTTCTTGTCGAACTCGCTGACGCCACCGGCGTGAAACGGGTTCAAAAGCGCATCCGCGTTGGGCGCCGCTTGATACGCTGCGGCGAACTGATCCCACGTGAACATACGGAAGATCATGACCGCGACCGCGATCAGCATCGCGTTGACAAAAAGGCTCTGAAAGAAATCGGTCACCACGAGAGCGACCTGCCCGCCCAACAGGCACAAAACGACCGCAGCCCCGACGAATAACAACATGATGACGACGCTGGTAGAAACGCCGAAGCCGAACACCATGAGCTCCGCGGGAAAACCGCAGTAGTACACGAAGAATCCGGCCCCGACGGCGGGAAAGATCCCCATGTTGACCACACCCGCGAGATAAGCCACCGCACCAAAGAAGATGCGCGCTCGTTGGCCGTAACGCTTGCCGACGAGCTCTCCCAACGTCATCGCGCGGGTCTCACGAAAGCGGAAGATTCCCCAGCCCGTGAGCGCGACGAGAATCCCCGCGAGCGGCGTCAGCAGGTACCACCACTGCCCCGCGAATCCGGCTTTGTAGTTCATCTGCCAATACGCAAGGATGGTGACGGCGCCCACCGCTTGCATCGAATCGGAGCCGAGTCCAAGGTAGCGACCGACGCTACGCCCCGCCACAAGAAAGTCGGCGACCCCGCGGACGTATCGCTTGCAGACGACTCCCCCAATCATAGGGAATGCGAACAGAGCAGCCAGGAGGATCCAATCGACGGTTTGAAGATTCACCCTTGACGCCCGCCCCCGGGTTCGTTTAACTGCCTGCTGCAGATGCCTACCATCGATAGCCATTGTCACATTGGAGCGGGCGTGCGCAAAAGTGTCACGACCGACCGGCTTCTCCGAGCGATGGACGACGCCGGCGTCGAACGCGCCGTAGTCTGCTCGGTCGATCAGTTCATCGCAGTGAGCAATCGAGAGGGCAACGACGAGGTGGCTCGGGCCGTGCGCGCCGAGCCTGATCGCTTGTGGGGCCTCGCAGCGGTGAACCCGTGGTTCGGGGACCAAGGCGTCGAGGAGCTCAGACGAAGCTTGGACGCCGGGCTGAGCGGCCTCAAGCTCAACAGCCATCTGCAAGGATTCGTTCTGAGCGATCCGATCGTCCACCCCTTGGTGGAGGTCTGCCGAAACTACGACGTCCCGCTGTACGCGCACACCGGCACGCCCATCACCGCAGAGCCCTTCCAGCTCGCGGAGCTCGCACGCACGTTTCCCGAAGTGACGATGGTCATGGGGCACATGGGCTACACCGACTTCTGGTACGATGCGGTCCCAGCCGCGCTGCAATCGGAGAACATTTATCTCGAGACGTCGCTGATCGACTTCATGAATATTCAAACGGCAATCGAGAAGCTCGGCGCTCACCGAATTCTTTTCGGCTCGGACTTCCCCGAGAGTGATCTTTCCTTGGAGCTCGAAAAGATCTCGATGCTCGAGATGAGCGACGCGGATAGGGGCCTCGTTCTCGGCGCCAACGCGCAGACGGTATGGGCGTGAACATCGTCGACTCCCACGCCCACATCTTGCTCGACGCGTATGCATCCCTGCCGCCGGTCGAGCCCGAGCGCGTCATGGAGGGCTTCGCACGCTACGGTGTCGAGCAAGCGTGGTTTTCCTCCGCGGATGCCCTCGTCACGAATGAAGCGGACTACCACCGGCGCTCGAACGACCGCATGGCGGAGTTTCAGGAGCGATACGCACCTCACTTTGTCGCTCTTGCAACCGTGAACCCGCGTCGCGGTGACGAGGCGGCGCGCGAGCTCGAGCGTGCCGTGTCCGATCTCGGCGTTCGTGGGCTGAAGCTCCACGGCTGGCTTCAACCGGTGTCGTGCACCGACCCGTGCCTCGAGCCTCTCTTCGCCACCGCCGAGCGCCTCGCGCTCCCAATCCTGTTCCACGACGGGACCCCGCCGTTTACCAGCTCGCTTCAAATCGGCTGGCTCGCCGAACAATACCCGGGCTGCAAGATGATCCTCGGGCACGGTGGCCTCAAAGACCTTGCGGTGACGGCTGCTCAAACCGTCCACCGCCACGACAACGTCTACCTGCAGACCTGTGCGACAACGCTGCTGTCGCTCCAACGCGCCCTCGATCTCGTCGGCGTCGACAAGATCTTGTACGGTTCGGATGGCGGCTTCGCCGACATGCAGTGGGTTGACTACAACATCCGAAAAATCAAAAAGTGGGATCTCCCAGCGGACGTCGAGGAAAAGATCCTCGGCGGTAACGCCACGAGGCTATTGAATGGCTGAACCCAACATCGACGCCTACCGAGCCTGCACCCGGAGCGTCACCGAATGGTTCGTGTCGACGCTCGAGGGCGATGGCACCATCCGTGGTGAGCGCGATCTGATTGCCTACTATCACGCGCCCAACTTGCTCGCGGCGTGCGACCGAGCGGCCGAAGCGCAGCGCATGGCGAGCTGGCTCGCGGACAACGCGCTCGCTGGCGACGGGGACTTCCGCTACGAGGACAAGAAGGGCGACATCATTCAGCCCACGATGCAGTGGAACTACATCAACGGATGGCTGACGTGGGGTCTCGCCCGGTTGGGACGCTTCGACGTGTCCGAGCCGGCCGCGCGATTTCTCGAGCGCTTCCAGGATGAAGCTACGGGAGGCTTCCTGACCGCGGCGAATCCCGACGCAGGTTTCTCGCCCATCGCGGGCGCCGTCGATTTGGGCTCGACCTGTGCGGCAAGTCTCGGAATGATCTATTCGGGACGTTGGGCCGCGGCGTCGAGAGCCGGCGAGTTTCTGCTTCGCGTTGTCGAGACCCAAGGGCGTGCGGAAGCGTTTCATTGCCGATTCCACTCCGACGGGAGCGCCCTCACTGACTTCACGGACGATCAAGCGTACGTGAGCGTCGTGCGCTTCGAGCAACCCAAGCAGGCCTATTGGTATTTCGGCTTCGCCGCTCGAATTCTCGCGCTGCTCTACCGTGCGACCGGCCGGAGCAAGTACCTCGAAGGTGCGCTCGGCTATATCGAGGTGTTCGATCGCTGTCACGAAGACCGATGGGAGCACTGGGCGAACGACAAAGTCGCGTGGGCTTCGGCTGCGCTGTATCAAATCACGGGAGAGCACTCGCACCTCGAGCGCGTCGCACGGTGTTTCAATCCGATCGTAGCAGCACAGCGGGACGATGCCGTGTGGCACTGGGCGGCCTTTTTCCCAACCTACGACGAGCAACCGTCTGGCATCACAATCGAGCTCGCGCTAGAGTTCGCTTTCTTGTTACACGAAATCGTTTCTGAGATCGATTCACGATGAAGCTCGGACCCACTCTTTCTGAAATGCGCGAGCCGTGGACTATCGACTCGGCGACTCGTAAGAAAGCACTCGCAGCCAAAGCGTCGGATACGCTCGACCCGATCAACCTCTATAACATCACCTGGTACGACGCAGACGACGAGGTCCAGCATTTCGTCGTCCCGCCGGCAGTGACCGGCGTCGAGACACCGATCGTCGTGATCTACAGCAAGGACTTCCCTACTGGCAGTCACAAAGTCGGCGCGGCCTACTCGGTCCTCGCGGAGCTCATCGTCTCTGGTGAGGTTGACCCGGCAAAACATCGCCTCGTGTGGCCGAGTACCGGCAACTACGGCGTCGGTGGCGCCTGGGTGGCCGGCCGCATGGACTGCAACAGCCTCGTGGTGCTGCCGGAAGGCATGAGCCGGGAGCGTTTCGAGCTGATCGAGAGATTCGGCGCGGAGGTCATCAAGACGCCCGGTAGCGAATCGAACGTCAAAGAGATCTACGACAAAACGCGGGAGCTTCGACAGGATCCGAACGTACGCATCCTCAACCAGTTCGAGGTGATGGGGAACTACCGTTTCCACTACGACGTCACCGGAAACTCGGTCGCCGCGCTCGCGAAGCGACTCGAAAAGCGCGGCTTTGGCCGCGGTGTAGCGTCTGCGTTCGTCTCCGCGATGGGAAGCGCGGGCACGATCGCGGCAGGCGATCGCTTGAAGCAAATTCATCCCGAGCACAAGATCGTGGGCCTCGAGCCGATCCAATGTCCGACCCTCTACAATAACGGCTACGGCGCCCACGAGATTCAAGGGATCGGCGACAAGCACGTGACCTGGATTCACAACGTCGGCAACATGGACGCCATGATGTGCATCGACGACATGGCCTGTGTCCGCGGTCTCCAGCTGTTTACCGAGGAGACCGGATGGCGCGTCATGGAGGACCGCTTCGGGGTGTCGTCGGACGACGTTCGAATGCTGGCTTCCGTGTTCGGGATCAGCTGCGTCTGCAACCTCCTCGGCGCCATCAAGACCGTCAAGCATTACGGCTACGGCAAGGACGATCTCGTCGTCACCGTTTGCACCGACGACATCGGCCGCTACGTCAGCGTCATGGACTGGCTGACAGAAAAAGAGGGTGCGATGGACGAAGCCGCGGCCACCGCGCGCATGAGCGCTATCTTCCACAGCGCGGGACTCGACTGGATTCAAGAGGGCACGCTCCATCACCGCGACCGGTGGCACAACCTCAAGTACTACACTTGGGTCGAACAGCAGGGGAAAACCGTCCAGGAGCTCGACGCTCAGAGGGATCGCAACTGGTGGCTCGAACATCAGGGCCGTATTCCGTCGTTCGACGAAAAGATCAGGGCCGCTCGGTAAACCCCACCTGTTTGTGCGGTAACATGGATAGGCATGAAGACAATTTGGCTGGTTTTCTCCATCTTTGGCTGTGTCATCACGTTAGGCTGCCAAGCCGCATCGGGTGTTTCGACCCTTCTCAACGATGGGCAGCCCGATCTCATCGCGCTCCCCGCGGCCGGTTTTTGCCGTGAGCAGGGCGTCGTGGTGACGCTACGTAATCAAGGGCCGTCAGACGCAGATTCGTCCACGACGACCGTTACCTTCGCGGGCGCGAGCTCAGTGACGGTCGCGACCTCGAGCATCGAAGGTGGACGGATCGAGACGCTTCCACCCATCCCGATCCCGGCAGCATGTTTCGCGCCGGACTGCTTCTTTCAGGTGATCGCTGACTCGAACAACGACGTCGAGGAAAGCGACGAGAACAACAATACCGCCGAAGTGACCTGCTCACCTCAACCGTAGTTCGTTGAAGCTATCGGCTCTCGGCATTCGGCTCTCGACCAGAGCTACGAGACAGGCGACATCCTTCGTTGCGAATCCGCTCGAACAGATGCTGGACCTCCTCCAGTCGCGTATGGTCCACGCGCACTGGGATCCCAGCGCCGCCCCGCTCGGTCACGTACTCGGCGGTCTCTTCGGTTGTTTCCGGTCGACCCTCCATCGCCGGTTTGCCGCGAACACTGCGGCCAGCGCCGGCCTCAGCAAGCGAGGACGCGATGCCGCGCCCAGCACCTCGGGTCGCTCCAGCGACAACAGCAACTTTACCTTTCAGCGTTGTCATGACGTCCCCCTAGTGGCGGTCTTGCGGAGCCTAGACGGCGCGGGCGTGCTCGGCCCGGCAATCATGGGGGTTGCCTTCAGCAACGCCGCAGGCCCGGACATTGTCTTCGCACCTTTCCAGTTCGGGCTCCCGCCGGCGGATTTCAGCACGACATGGACGACGAGCGTTGCCCACCGCCAGCTGCTAGTCGCCTCCCAGCTTTCCACCTTTCCTCTCGCAACCTCGATGAACCTGCGCGTCATCTCGATCGCGGTCCCCGGAAAAACCATCGGGATCAACGGAACACTGTCCGGTAACTGTCCCTAGTCGAAAATTCGGGGAAGGTGAACCTCTAAGGCCTCCTCAGCGTGTTGTTGCGTCTTTCCGACCGCGACGAGATCGAGTTTGCCCGAGGCCGCCAGCGGCCCTACGTTGTAGAGAATGAACGTACCCGTGCCGCTCGCAGGATCGTAGAGCTCTCCCTCGAGTCGACGGTTAACCTCGTCGAAAGACATACCGAGGAGCCGGTCGGATACGTAGTCCTGCGCTCGATACGGCGGGCGTCCCCTCGGCACGAGGCGATCCACGAGCGACATGGGGATGCTCGTCCCGCCCCAGCGCCCATTACACTCGGTGAACAGTATGCGCCCGTCCTCGAGGACGATGAAATCAAACGAGCATCGGCCGACGTACCCTAGCTCCTGTAACGCCGCCGCCACTCGCGACGAAACCGACGCGAGTGTCTCTGCGATCGCGCCTCCGCACGGACGGCTACCCACGAAGATCTTCTCCGGGCCTTCCAGAATCTGCTCGTACACCCCTTCGACGATTGGCTCGCCTTGCCTTTTTGGCGGAATCCATGTTTGCGTGGACGGTGAGAGCTCCGCTTTCTCCCATGCGACGGCAAGTACGTCCTCTCGACCGTCCCACTCGGTGCGTTTCAAGAACGTATCGACAACGTCCTGCAAGTCCTCGACAAGAAGCGCCGCGGAGTCGAACACCTCGTTGCCCATCGCGGAGGCGCACCGGGTTCTCTTCAGGCCGACGCGCGGTGTCGATTGAGCGATCGTTCTAAGATTGCGTGCGATCGCTTCCCGCTCACGGGCGCCCTCGGTGCGAACGAGCCAATCTTTCCCAACCGTCTGCTCCACGAGAGCCCCAAACGATTTCTTGTCGTTCGCGATCCAGGTGACGGGTGGGGGCGGTCCGATCACTTTCACTGTCACGCCTGCATCGGTTGCGACGCGCGCCGCGAGGTCCCACACCGGCTCGATGGCCATGTACGGATGGATCAGTAGTCCACCGCCACTTCTCGCGCGTGCGACGACTCGAGCCAGCGCCGCGCCGCGGCCGCACGCCGTCGCCACCGCGAGAGGCGACGTGACGACTTCGGCAACAACGTCCTCGGGGCTCCCGAGCCCTAGCACGTCGCGACAATAGTCCTCGTAGCCCGGGGTGGACGGCGTTACCGAGGCGAAGAGGTCCCCATCGCCGGCGCGAACGCGCGCGCGATGCTGATACTCTTCGACTCCGGCGATGTTGACGAGAAAAGGAATCTCGGAAACGTCGTCGAGATAGAGGGTCGGGTAGCCACTCTCCCCCGCCCAAACGTGCTCTTCGTAGCTAGCTTCCATTGGTTTACAATCGTAGCCCATGCAGCCAGAAAAACGAGTCGCACTTTATCTCCAGGATGCGCACCCACTCGAGGAATGCATTCGCCTCGCGAAATACGCGGAGGAAAAGGGCTTCGAAGCCGTATGGCAAGCCGAGAGCCGGCTCGTCCGGGATGCCATTGTTCCCATGGCCGCCTACGCGGCGGTCACATCGCGGATCAAGATCGGCTCGGGCGTCATCAACAACTGGACGCGGAATATCGGACTTCTGGCTGCGACCTATCTCACCCTCGACGACCTCGCGCCCGATCGCATCCTGTGCGGCATTGGCGCGTGGTGGGACCCTCTGGCAAAGAATGTCGGGATCGACCGCCGCAAGCCCCTGCTCGCGATGAAAGAAACCATCGAGGTGTTCCGCCGTTTGCTTCGGTTGGAGAACGTCACTTTCCATGGCGAGTTTCACAACGTCGACGGCATCGAGCTAGACGTCGTCCATGGTCGGCGGGAGCCCCGAAACGTTCCGGTGTTGATCGGCGCGACGGGCAACAAAATGCTCGCGCTGGCCGGAGAGATGGCCGATGGCTGTTTGCTCAACTACTGCGTTCCGCCCTCGTACAACGACCGAGCGATGGAGCTGCTATCCGCCGGCGCGAAGAAAGCCGGCCGTAGCGTCGATGACGTCGACCGGCCTCAGCTCATCGTCTGCTCCGTCGACAACGATCGCGCCGTCGCTATCGAAGGAGCCAAGGAGCTGATCACACAATACCTGGCCCAACAACCGCACATTGCCAAAGCCTCCGGCGTCGACGAAGAGACCGTAAAAAAGATCCAATCCATTCTGGGCTGGCCCGCCACAAAGGAACAAATCCACGAAGCGATGCAATTTGTGCCCGACGAGCTGATTTTGAACATTACCGCCACCGGGACTCCCGAAGAGGCCAAAGCGCGAGTGGAGGAGTACAAAGCAAGAGGCTGCACCTGCCCCGTCCTCTACCCCCTAGGCGACGCCGATCTAATGATCGACACCTTCGCCCCATAAGAATGAACAACCTCTCCCCCGAAGGGGAGAGGTCGGCCGCCAAAGGCGACCGGGTGAGAGGGACTTATATTCCCGTATACCGTGTGCCGTATACCGAGACTAGCGAATCATCGTCCGCCCCGACTCTCCGGAGTAGTTGATGAACACGGTCTTGAGCTCCGTGAAGAAGTTGAGCCCCTCTTCAGCCATCTCGCGCTCGCCGACACCCGTCGACTTCACGCCACCGAACGGCAGCTGAGCCTCTCCGCCGATGGTGGGCTCGTTCACGTGAACCATACCGGTCTCGACGCCATCAATGAAACGCATGATATGGTTGACGTCCTGAGTGAAGATCGAGGTGGTGAGGCCGAACTCCACGGAGTTCGCCATCTGTAGCGCCTCGTCGAAATCGCTCGCCGTCGCAACGGAAAGAACAGGCCCAAACACCTCTTCTTGAAAGATGCGCATCTCGGCCTTGACGTCGTCGAAGATCGTGGGCTCGACAAAGTAGCCGTTGTCGAGTCCTAGCGGTCTTCCCCCTCCGGCGACGAGGCGTGCGCCTTCCTTTTTTGCGACCTCGATGTAGTCCAGATCGGTCTTGAACTGACTCTCATCGACGGCGGGGCCCATATCGACGCTCTCGTCCGAGCCCGGACCGACTTTCATCTTCTTCGCGTACTCGGCAAGCCGCTCGACGAGCTCGTTCTTGATGGAGCCGAGAGCAATGACGCGCGACGTCGCCGTGCAGCGTTGACCGGTTGAGCCAAACGCACCGTCTCGGATCGCGACCGCGGCTTTCTCTAGGTCCGCGTCGGGCATCACGATGACTGCGTTCTTGCCGCCCATCTCGCAGGTCACTTTGGCGCCCCGCGAGGCCGCCTTGACGTAGAGATCCCTGCCGACTGTGTTCGAACCCGTGAACGATACAACCGGGACGTGGGGCGATTGGACAATCGCCTCGCCGACGGTAGATCCCGGCCCCACGACGACGTTGAAAACTCCTGGTGGCAGCCCCGCCTCCTCGTAAATCTCCGCGAGAACTGACGCGGTCGACGGCGTCAGCGCCGCCGGCTTGAACACTACC
>CAMYKY010000144.1 GCA_947259165.1 uncultured Acidobacteriota bacterium
CGGTCCGCGCTTGGGCCGAGCCGTACCTCGAACGACTGGACTACAAGAGCTTCCTCTGATGGCCAAACGTGCCCTCGTCACCGGTGCCGCGGGTTTCGTCGGTGCCGTGGTGGCGCGCAAACTTCTAGCCGACGGACACGATGTACAGCTGCTCGTGCGTCCCGGGAGCGATACGTGGCGGCTCGAAGGCCTCGACGCTCCACGACAAGACGCTGATCTCGCCGATAGCGAGCGGATTCGCGGGCTCCTGCGGTCGGTACGACCCGAGTGGATTTTCCACCTCGCCACCCACGGTGCGTACTCGTCTCAAACCGACTCACAACGCATCGTGCGTGCGAACGTCGTCGGCGCTATGAACCTCGTCGATGCCGCTCTCGACGTCGGGTTCGAGGCCTTCGTGAACGCGGGCAGCTCGTCGGAGTACGGCTTCACCGACCGCGCTCCCACGGAGAACGAACGCGCCGAGCCAAACAGCACCTACGCTTGGACAAAACTGTCGCAGACGTCGTTTTGCCGTTTCACCGCAAGAAGGCACGACGCTCACATCCCCACACTTCGCCTGTACTCCGTCTATGGCCCTTACGAGGAGCCCACGCGTTTCGTTCCCACCCTCATCGCCCACGGACTCGACGGACGGTTTCCGCCACTTGCCTCCCCCGACGTCGCCAGGGACTTCGTTCATACCGACGACGTCGCGCGCGCTTTCGTTCTGGCGGCTGAACGAAACGACACCGAACGCGGCGTCATCTATAACGTCGGCACCGGGACACAAACGAGGCTGAGAGACGCCGTCCAACTATCGCGGGAGACGTTCGAGATCACCGCCGAGCCGCAGTGGGCGACGATGGCGGACCGCGCCTGGGACACGACCACCTGGGTCGCAAACGCCGAAAAGATGGAGAGGGAGCTCGGATGGAAGGCTTCGGTGAGCTTCGACGAGGGGTTTCGTCGTTTCGCTGACTGGATTCGCCCGCAGCAACGTTATCGCGTCTGAGACCGTCGAGCCCCTTGCCCCACCGCCGGCAGTACCGTAGTGTTGGCGCCAGCCCTGACGGGGCCGGGAGGTGTAGCTTGGTATCGATCTTGTCGTTGTGGTTACCGATTGTCGTATCCGCAGTTTTCGTGTTTATCGTCAGCTCCATCATTCACATGCTTCTGTCCTATCACCAAAGCGATTTCGCGCAGGTGCCTTCTGAAGACGGGGTCATGGAGGCGCTACGCAAGTTCGACATCCCGCCGGGAGAATACGTGATCCCGTACGCTGGAAGTCCCAAGGCGATGGCGTCCGAAGAATTTCTGGCGAAGGTCAACAAGGGTCCGACAGCATTCGTCACCGTCATGGAACCGGGCCCGCCCGCGATGGGCACGAGCCTGATGCAGTGGTTCCTGTACTCGATCTTGGTCGGGATGTTGACGGCGTACGTAACCGGAAGAGTACTCGGACCGGGAGCCGACTACCTCAGCGTTTTCCGAGTCGCAGGAACGACGGCATTTTATTGCTACGCGATTGCACTGTGGCAAAACTCGATCTGGTACAAGCGAAAGTGGAGCACGACCTTCAAGTCGACCGTGGACGGACTGGCCTACGCGCTCGTGACCGCGGGTGCCTTCGGGTGGCTTTGGCCGTCCTAGTGGTGGGAGACCTCATCGAGGTATGACATTTCGCAATGTCGTCCTTCTAGCCGTCTTCGTTTGCCTGAGCCCGTTTGGGTTTTCGCAAGAGCATTCACTTCAATTCGAGGTTACCATCGCGCCTTCCACCGAAAGTGACCCGGTCGACGGCCGTGTTTTGTTACTGATGTCGAGCCGTGATGACGAGGAGCCAAGATTTCACGTCGTGAGCCGGCGGACACCACAGCCTTTTTTCGCGGTCGACGTGGATGGGCTCGCGGCCGGCGAGACCGCGGTGTTCGACGAGACGACGCTCGGCTATCCTGTGGAGAGCCTTCGGGATCTGCCCGCAGGCGACTACTATGTCCAAGCATTGCTGAATCGCTATACGACATTCCATCGCTCCGACGGCCATGTCGTCAAGCTCCACATGGATCAGTGGGAGGGTCAACACTGGAATCGCTCACCCGGCAATCTCTACAGCGCTCCCAAAAAGCTAACCATCGATCCCGCGAGGGCAGGGACCTACCGTATCGAGCTGACCGAGTCCATTCCTCCGATCACCCCACCGAAAGACACCGACTGGGTGAAACACGTCAAGATCAAAAGCGACCTCGTGAGCGCTTTCTGGGGAACGGACATGCACGTGGGCGCCGCGGTGCTTCTGCCCCCCGGGTTCGACGAGCACCCGAAGGCCCACTACCCGGTAGCCTATTTACAGGGCCACTTCGCGCCCACGTTCACCCGGTTCCGTGAAGCGGCGCCCGACCCCGAAGCCACGGGGAGGACGAGAACGTCCCAAGAATCCGCGCACCAGTTCTACCAGGAATGGAGTTCGGGCGAGCTGCCCAACATGCTCGTGGTCGTGCTCCAGGACCCCAATCCCTTCTACGACGACGCTTACGCCGTAAACTCGGCGAATCTCGGGCCGTATGGTGACGCTCTGATCGAGGAGCTCATTCCCGAAGTCGAACGGACATTTCGCGCGGTCGGCGAGCCGTGGGCTCGCACGACTTTCGGTGGGTCCACCGGAGGATGGCGCGCGCTCGCCGCGCAGGTTTTCTATCCGGACTTTTTCAACGGCGCGTGGGCGTTTTGTCCCGACCCCGTCGATTTCAGCTATTTCCAACTGGTCGATATCTACGAAGACCAAAACGCGTTTTACCCCGGAAGCGGAGGGTTGAAGAACAACCCGATCCGACCGTGGATGCGCAGCATCGACGATCAGGTTTTGATGACCCAACGCGACGCGAGCATCCTCGAGCTCGTGCTCGGAACGCGCGGCCGCTCCGGCGATCAAATGGACGTCTTCCAAGCGGTCTACGGACCGGTGGGCGACGATGGTTACCCACGCCTTCTCTACGACAAGCAGACCGGAGTGATCGACAAAGAGGTCGCGGCCTATTGGAAAACAAACTACGACCTGCGACACATCCTCGAACGTGACTGGGAGATTCTAGGGCCCAAGCTCCAAGGCAAGATCCGAATCTACATGGGCGACACGGACACTTACTACCTCGAAGAGGCCACCCGACTGATGGAGGAGTTTCTCGACAGCACCGACAACCCGCACTACTCAGGAACGGTGATGTGGGGAAAGCGCCAGCCGCACTGTTGGACGGGCGCTCCGGAAGAAACGAGTTTCTTGTCTCACTACCTTCCCGAAATGGCGGAGCACATCAGCCGAACCGCGCCCGCGGGGTCCGATCTCGAAAGTTGGAAATATTAAAGGCTGCGCGGATTGAAAAAGGGGACAGGTACAATTTGTCGCCAGAAGCAAAGCGCGACAAATTGTACCTGTCCCCTTTTTCCCTCCCACGAGCGTCAAGAAACGCGAAAGATGGGTCTCATCGAAATTCTCCCCGTCGCACTCAGCGCCCGAGAACATCGTGTACGTTCCTTCGATCCGCACGCCGGGGGCTCGGCGGTAAGGCATTCCGACGCGGTTCATCCCGGTATCGATACAAGGATGCACGGAAACCGGACGTCCAACACGCTCTGCGAGTGCCTTTAGGCGCGAGAGGGCATCATCCTGGAAGGGCGATAGCGTAACACCTTCGCGCCCAGCAACTCCGCCTCGTCCCCTGACGCGTGCGCCATGAGTACGATCGGCTTTCTCACTCCGACTTCACGCAATGCCAGAGCTTCATCGACGCGAGCGACCGCGAGGCCGTAAACCTCGTCCATGGGGATCGAAGATCGGTGCGATGTCCCGATCCCGTTCGCGTTTTTCGTGATCACCGCCAGAAGTCGACACCCGCTATGGCGGTGCAGCTCCCGCACGTTGTTGAGGATGGCATCATCGATGATCTCGACCCACGGATCGAAGCTGGCTTCGTCTGGAGTGCGCTGACGACCCGTAGGCGTTCGCGCGAGCGCGGCTGTCCCCGACGCCGCAACAGTCGTCGACGACGTTGGAAATTCTCTGCGGTTCACTGTTTTCTCCCCCCGAGCTTGCGACTGTTCTGCTCTAACTGAAAGCGCGCCCGAAGCGCGCGAGTGCACTGGCCCGGAGTCTATCGTCCACCGCAGTCTCGGCGAGTCGTTTCCGGAGCGTGTCGAGATCGACGAGGCCACCTTTGGCGGCGCCCTCCAGGAACCGGAGGTCCTTCTCTCGACCGGCGATCGTCTTGGAGACGATTAAGTCGTGGGGCTCGAGACACCAACCGGTGTTGTCTCGGGTGTTCGAATTTCGAATCGGTATGAGCCTATCCTTCCACCCGCGAGGAAGAATGGCGGTCGTTTCGTCGACGCCCTGTGCGTAGTACCCGAACACGTCGTGAAACGGCGACCCTTCACCGAGGGTCCCGTCGATGAGGTCTGCTCTTTCCGGGCGATTTTTCGGATAGACATCGGCCTCCATCGAAACGAGAAGGTCGACCGGCGCGTCCGGGAAGCTAGCGAGAATGGCTTGGCTCCCGATCACGATGAGCTCGGTGTCATCCGCGATCTCCGCAGCGGCACGGATGATGTGCTCGAGGTCAGTTCGCTTCACCCCGCTTGCTCCATCGCGAGACGAACCTCTCGCCATATGCGCCACCTGGTGCGGGGGTCGATCGCACCGGCGAATGGAGTCACTTGGCGCATCGCCCGTGCAGGTTCACCTTTGTCCACCAAGAAAGCACGGATTTCTTCAACGGACTGCGAGAGCACAGAGTCCCACTCCTGCGCCCAATAGGACGCAACGTCGCCGGTCTCGAGCCACCGTCGGACACGCTCGCGCGCGCGAGTCAACACCGACGGGTCCTCCAGAATACGGTCCGCGATCGCGCGGTGTAACGCAAGACTGCGCTCCTCGGCAAGACGGTGAGCGTTCATTTTTATATTCTACCGTCGCACGGCACCGTGTGGGGATGACCTCACCGCGAGCACGCCCTCAACGGTTCTCGAGGGCCAACAGGCGGAGATTCGCGACGCGGTGGGAACCGTCGACATCTTCGAGGTTTTGCGTCTGGAGATAGCGCTCTTGCGCATCTTCGTAGCGGCCCAGCGCTTCAAGAATCTCTCCTGCTTTCAGGCTCGAGTACACACGGTGTCGCTCGGAGGTGTCAACGTCGGCAATCGCAGCCTCGAATTGCTCGAGCGCTCGCTCGCGCCAGGTCAGTGACAGAAATCGCTCTCCGAGCGGATAACGCAGCGAGCTCGCATCGAGCTTCTGGTAGTTGGCGACGCCCGCCTCACTTCGTTCGACCACCTCCAGGAGAGTCAGAGCAGCCTCTTCTCGACGGTCCAGCTTCTCGAGGATCTGGGCTCGATTTAGGTGCAGCAGGAAGTTCTCCGGATAGCGCGCATGAAGCTGTAGCGCCATCTCGAGCGCATAGTCATATTGCTTTTCGCGCATATACAGCACCATCAAGAGAAGTCGCGCGTCGTTTTGAACGAGGAAGCCTTTCCGCACGGCTAGTCCGAGGTAGTCGAACCCTCGCTTCTCGCTTCCGCGATAACCGGCAATCGAGGCAATCCACTTGATGTACCAGGGAAGGTTCCCGACGATGTACTCGTAGGTGCCCACGGTCAAGTAGGAATCGCCGAACTCGGGGTCATCTTCGGTGACACCCTTTTGAATCTGGTACGCCTTCTTTCCATGTCGAAGCGCTCCGCGGTAGCTTCGATCGATCGTGAACGCGAAAACGCCGAGCCCGGCTTCGCAAGCGCCGAGATAGTAGCGCGCATCGCTGTCGCCTGGGTGACGTTCGAGCCAGCGCGCGGCAAGGGCCTGGCTGCGCTCAATCCCGTCGTGAAAGCTTCGTCGCTCCGCCTCATCCATCGGATCGTCCGACGGCTTCGTGAAGTAACCGGGGGAAATGAAACGGTCGAGGTCCAGCTCCTGTCGATCGAAGAGCTCCTCGAGCCAAACCGCCATGGCCATCGACAGCGGAGGCCCGGGATGCTCGGGGAAGCGCTCGGCCAGTTCTTCGAATGCGCGAATCGCGTCGGCATGCTCGAGGCGATACAGATGGTCGAGCCCGACCCGCATTCTCGCGGCGTAGTCCACGCTCCTCAGACTCTGAGCTTGCGCTTGCGACGGGAGCAGCGCGACCGCCACGCAAACCGTGATTAGGAGAACGCTGTTCGCTGGACGTGCCATCGCTGCCTCCGACCATCCTAGCACTCGCGTCACAGCCAACGGCTGCTACGCGCGAGAGTCGGGCATGAGCCGATCTTAGCGAAGAGCCCGATCAAAGCACGCGCTTTTCTTCCATCAGCTCGAGCCCGCGAATTTTCCAGGTACCGTCCACCGGCGCGATCTCGATGGTGGCGTCGTATTGGTTCTGGCGGAAGTGGATGTGACCGAAGTGGTTCACCGACCCGCCGACCGTCCACCGCGTGTCGAGTTCGAAGCCGCCGTTGCCGGTCTCCCGGATCTCGCGGACTTCCCTCACGACCACTTCATCGATGCGAACGCGGGCGCCGCCGCGATTGTCGATCTCGAGCGCGCGCCGGCTTTCCAAGTAGACCTCGAGCAGCTGCTCGCCGGTCACCGTTAGAGCGAGGCGGTCGTAGATCAGGTCCTCGTTGTGGATATCGAAGCAGCGATAGACATTCGTCAATAGGCCCTCGATGACCTTCGCCGCCTCTGCACGGTCGATGCGAAGCTTCCCGATAAAGGGGACGAACGGGATCGAAGCCTCGACCCTCGCAAACGGATAGAGGACATAGGCCGCCGCGAGACAAACGACCCCGGCCGCGCGTTTTCGTGTGACGAGGAACGCGGCGAGCCCGACCCCTCCGAGCACGAACGAGACGAGGGGCACGCGCGCCTTCGTCGCCGCTATCGCTTCGATTTTGGGAAGCTCGAAGTCCCCGAGCGTATTGCGCCACTCGAAGCGCGGCGCGGCGGGTGTCAGCTTCGACTCCGCGATGGCCACGGGATCCGTCAGCGTGAAAGGAACCGTCGTCACCGCATCCGAGAACAGACCCCAGTCGAGCGCCACCGAATCTGCGATGCTCTCGGTCTCGAACACCAGCGTGACGCCCACGATGGCCGTGCTCAAAGTCTCCGGGATGGGCGTCTCGCGCGTCAGAGCGCCAGTGGCCCCGAGGAGAACGAAATCAGCGCGTCCGGAGGCGACCCGGGCCAGCTCTCCGTCGACTGCCACGGCAGCACGCTCGGATACGAGGGTGACGAGGTGACGGGTCAACTGCTTCTGGGAATCGATTGGAATCTGAGCAGCTGCGTCGAGGGGGATGTCGATCCACTCCCCGACATCTTTCACGTCCAAGAGGACCTCGTGCCGGATCTGATACGGCTCGACGATGAGATAGCTCATGAATGGCGCCGTGAGCTGCCCTGTCGCGTCGAGTTGGCTCGGGGGCGGAGCCAGGCGCGCCGCCGACAACGGAGCGCGCTCTGCGAGCGCGTCTACTTCCATGAAACCCGATTCACCAGCACTTGTTGACGCGGTCGGGGTCAATCCCTCTCGCATCAACGCAAAGAGCAGAAACATCCCGGCGATCCCAATGAGCCCGGCAATCAACTCACGGCGCGACTCGAGCCCAGGACCTGCTATCTTCCACGCAAAGAGCGCAGCGAGCGTGAACACGACGGCACCCGAGTCGAGTCCACAGTTAAATATGAAGAGGGCCGTGACGAGTCCGGCGCCAGCCACTCCAGAATCAGCCAGCTCCGTTGCCATCCCTAGCCCGTGCAGAACTCCGAGAAGAGTGGTCACTGCAAAAATCCCGCGTCGACCGACGCGGTCTCCATCGAACCTGTTGGGGCTCACTAAAGCCGCCATCAGGAGTGCCGCGGCACCGGCGAACGCCGCGTCGGCGGGTACTCGCGGGAGCCCGATTGCACCCACATCCGCCAAGATCAACGCGAGCGCGTGACCCGTCACGAGTCCGCCCAAGCCGATCCAAGTGCCGCGCACCACGAGCGTCAGCGCCAACAAAAGCACGAGATGGGTCCCGCTCGTCCAGAAATGCCGCCATCCAGCGATCCCGAGCTCCTTCACCCGGTAGGCGATACTCTCTTCCCGATCCATGATTAGGTGTAGGCGGACGACGACCCCGGCATGGTCACGACCGAACAGCGCTCGGCGACTCGTGCCGTCAGACCAAAACGCGGTCAACTGGATCCCGTCGACGGCCCAGGGCAGCACGAGAACGTCTCGTGGAGTGAGCGGCTCCCCTTCGCAGTGGATCGGGTAGCGCATTCGGATGTCCTCATCGTCATCGTCCTGCTCGGGCTCGCCGACCTCGCATCGTTCGGGAGGGGTCGGGCTACCGATCCGCGCCACGATCGCGGCGGCGACGACCGCTTCGAGAACGTATCGACCGGACTCTCCCTCGCGGAGCTCGACCGTCGGAACCAACATGGAATCAGCACTCGAGCTTGCGCTCACCCAAAGCACCAAGCCGCAAAGGCTCGCTGCTCTCGCTTCAGTCCACATCGTCGATGTCCACACGGTAGCGTCTTCGGATCCGCTCCAGCTCAGCCTCTACGACCAGCGCTTCGCTGTCACGCATGAAATCTTGCTCGATGGTGCCCTTGACGTCTTCGTAGCTCAGCTCGCGACCGGGCCACCGCTTTGGGATCCGGAAGAAGTGCGCTCCCGCGGATGAAGTGAAGGGACCGTGCCACGCACCATCCGGGAGTGCGAACACATCGTTCGCGAAATCGAGCCCAAAGGCCTGCGCGATCCGCGAACGTGTGACCTCTTTGACCTCCGCGCCCAGCCCGGCCGCACCCATCTTCGTAAAGTCGGCGCCCCCACGAAGCTCGGTAAGAACGTCGTCGTAGGCCGTCGGCGCGGTGGCGGCCGGGATCAAGACTTGCTGCAGATCGACTCGCTCGGGGACCCGATACCGCTCGGCGTGCGCATCGAAATACGATTCCAGCTCGCTTTCGGAAGGCCTCGACGGTTCGTGTCCCGCGGCGCGCAACAGCTCGCGCGATGCGTGCTCAATGAGCATCGACCGGACCCTCCGGTCCCCGCGGTCGAGTCCCCGCCGAAACGCCTCTCGAAAGAGAATCTCCTCCTGGATGTAGATCTCCTTGACTTCGACGCGCTCGGAGTCGGTCAATGGGCGTTCAAGGAGCGCTTCCTGCCGCTCGGCAATGCCTTCGATCATGGAGGCCGTCAGCTCGATGACGCTGTCGTCACCCGGCGACCACCGGTAGTACGCGCCGTAGCAAACCAGAGCGAGGGCAACGAGCTTCAGCGTGATGTGGTTCGACGTCATGGCTCGACGAGGGTGTAGCGTTCGCGAATGCGACTCATTTTGCGCTCGAGAAGCTCGGCCCGGCGCTCCGTGGCCCAATCGAGTTGGACGTATCGCTCCAGGGTCTCTAGCTCGGGGAGCTCGGGCGGATGCCGATCGTCGGCGCGGACGAAGTGGGTTCCGCGGCTCGATTCGATCGGTCCGAACCAGCGGCCCGGCTCTTGCGTGAACACGGCCTCGGCGAACGACGTGCCTAGGGCCCCCTGAAGCTGATGTCGCGTCTGCCGGACCATGATCGCTCCGAGCCAAAACGAGTCACCCATCGCGCGAAAGTCAGCACCACTCTCGAGCGAACCGAGCACTCCGGGCATCGGCGACGATCCCTTTTCAAAGTAGACATGTGAAAATGTCACCGATACCGGCACGCGGTAGCGATCGGCGTTCGCTTGGTAGTACGCGCGAAGTTGGGCCGACGACGCCTCGGGTAAATCCTCGTTCAAAGCGGTTCGCATCGCCAGAACGAGCCGCTGCCGTACCCGCCCGTTTTCGAGGTGCCACCCATTGCGATGGGCTTCGCGCACGAGGATCTCTTCACACACGTAGTCCTGGATGGCTTCCTCCCGCTCCTCGGTCGTCAGCTTGCGGCCCTCGAGGTTGCTCCGGCGCTCGACGATGCCTGCTACAGTCCGGGCATCGACATGAATCGTCTCCCGTCCCCATGAAAGATAGGGAGCGAGAAGGAAGAACAAAAGCCCGCCGACAATCGCGAAGCCTACAAAGGGCTCCCGCCGCCAGAAGACGGACACTCTCTGCCAAAGCGCACGCATCGAAGAGATTCTAGCCCGCATCCCGAATGGAGCGCACTTCAGGGGGACGAAGGCGAAAGCGAGGACAAAATTCCAACGGTTGAACCTGGCCCGCGTCACGCAGTGCAACCACGTAGAACCAGAAACGCATGTCGCCAACCGCGCCGCCGGAAGGTACGCGAAACTCGCCCCAAGGTTTCACGTTGTTGATCGCCTGTTCGAGCTCGTCACGCTCGTCGCCCAGTTCTTGTGCCTCGCGCTGCAGTCGTAATGCGTCGGCGACAACCTTCCCGCGGTCGAACCCGCGCGGACGGCGAACTTGCCGACGCTGTTCGGGGCACGC
>CAMYKY010000145.1 GCA_947259165.1 uncultured Acidobacteriota bacterium
CGTGCGCGAGCTCCTCTATTTGTCGCGCCTGGGCGGCTTCCGGTATCCCGTTCGCTGCTAGCTGCCGTTGCAACGCCTTACAAAGGAGTGCGATACCGGTGAGCTGCTGAGAGATGCCGTCGTGCAAATCGTGGCCGATGCGATGTTGTTCGCGGTTGCTCACATCGAGCACTTCTTTCTCCAACCGCTTTTGCTCGGTGATGTCGCGCACCAGCACCAGCACTTCGTTGTCTGCGCTTCGAACGAAACGAGCTTCGTAGTCCGCCTCGAAGTTGTCAATGCAAAGGCGGTATTCGACGATTTGCATCGTGCCGCTATCGAGAGCCGCTCTCAACGCGTCCATGAATCTCTCGCCGAGCTCCGGAAAAAACGATCCTAGATTCCGGCCCAGAAACTCGCTCGGCTCACGATAGAGCGGAATACCACTGCGTGCGTGGTAGTCGAGAATCGTGCCGCGCCGGTCGAGACGGAACATCAGGTCGGGCATTGCCTCTAGAAGAGCTCGATTGCGTGCCTCGCTTTTCTTTAACTCTTCGGCGGCGTACTTGCTTTCGGTGATGTCTTCGGTCACACCTGCGAGTCGAAAGACCGCGCCCGCTTCGTTTCGGATCGGAAATCCCCGAGTACGAAGCCATCGGAGCTCGCCGCCGTTTTTCAGAATACGGAACTCGAGCTCGAAGTCTTTCGTATTGTTGCGCGCAGCGAGGTCGCTCATTGTCTCGCGATCGTCAGGGTGAACGACCTCCAGATACGATTCGCTGTTTTCGTAGAGACTTTGGCAGCTGAGACCGAAAATGTCCTCGTAGGCGGGGCTGACGTAGAACATGCTGGCACCATCTGCCGAGCTGAGCCAGAATACCTCCCGGATGTTTTCCGTGAGTTGGTTCAGTTGCGCTTCATTGACCCGGAGCTCGTCTTCGGCTTTCGTTAGTTCCGTGACAGTTCGCTCGAGTCGGTCTGCGACGCGTCGCTCGCGCCGAAATCCGCCGATAAGAAACAGGCTGATACCGACACAAGGCACAACGGCGGCTACGAGCTTCAACCCGTGTGCGACGCGAAACGGAAAGTCGTAAAGGGAGGCTGAGCCGAAGGCCATCGCCGCGCCGGCAACGACATCGGGGAGCGCGCTCAATAGGAGCGCGCGAGAAAGAATGGTCGGGCGGCGACGGAGCAACAGCGGAAACAACACCAACCCGTTGATCGCGAAAAGAATCAGGGCCGGTACGTCCCACGGTCGTTTGATGAGCCCCTCGCTGAAGTGTGCCGCGGGAAGTGATTCCCAGAGTGCGAGATCGAGAAAACTCGCGGCGATGACAACGACGGCAACGACGCTTGCGAGCAGAGCTCCGGGCCCGATCCGCATCCGCCGCGGCGTCCACAAGAGGATGATGGCTGTTCCGAGCAAGAAACAAAGTGCTCGCAGAGTTCGTGATATCGCCCAAGTGAATGGGACGAAGTCCTGAAGCTCCGTCGAGATTTGCATCAGTCCGATGCTTGCGAGAGCGTGCAGCGCGTCCCAAATGCCTGGGACAAAAGCTGCGAGCACAATCGTGAGCACTAGGAAATCCGAGCGGACCCGCAAGTACAAGAGCCCCAGAAACGCTGTGAACAGGGATGCGCACACCGCGCTCCATTCGAACAGACTGTGAATGAGACTACCGTCGACACCCGTCGGAAGTAGCCGCCATCCTGCGATCCGAAACAAAAAAGGCAGGATGCAGGCGGCGACCACAGCGACGACTAGCGCACTAGGACGGCGGTCGTCGCCCTCGTCCCTTTCGGTCCACATCGTCTGCCTGCCGTTCAAGTGTCCATGTCTTCAACGTCCGATCGTCCACTCGTAGTGCGTCTCGGCGCTCACGATGATCTCGGGCAGGTCTTCGACGAGAAGGAAGCGCTTGTCGACGAGCTCGAGTGCGGCGCGGGTCACCTTCCCAATGTAGTCGTCTCGGTCGCGGTACCGCTCTTCGACGCTCAACCGCGAGTCTCCTGTCGCGATGCGCTCGTCGCGGGTTTTCGCGAACGCGAAGTAGGCGCCGATCTCGCTCGAGAGTCGATCCGGGGCGCCGATGTCGGGATGGCGATAGTTCCACCCTGTGTGGGTTCCGAGTGGCACCTCGATCGCGGGCAGGCGAATGCCGGCGCGATCGTTGCCGTTGTCGTCCACCGACGGAACGCGCATGGCGAAGGGCTTTCCGATACGCGGCGGCGTGTAGCTGACGATCCCTTCGTCCCATCGCGGGCCGTAGTCGAGCCGGTAGGCGGTTAGGGGTTGCTTCGGGAGCTCGACACCGGGAACGTTGGGCCATCCAGCTCGCGCCGGCGTCACCAGGGTTCCGTCTGCAAGGCGCGGATGTGTGTTAGCAGGCGGAGCGACGTCCTCGACGACCCACTTCACCATGTTGTTGAACGCGGCGCGGATGACGCCGGTGTAGACGAGCGGGTTCATCGGCGCTTGGCTCAAGAAGGCGGGGTTCGAGTACGGCTCCGGCGGGAAACTGCCGACGATGTGCGGCGCAGATGCGATCGAGTAGATCCGCGTTGACTCCGGGACTTCGGTATCTCGGGATGCGACGGGGTCCGTCAACACGAGAGAACCCGCGCGGTTGAAAAACTCCGAATTGGTCAAGATATGGAACACCTTGGGCACAGTGTTGCTCTCACGTGCCCGCCGCAAAAGGCTATCGGTCTCGCCGGTCTCCGGATCGGTCTCCGGTCCGTCCGTGAACGGGAACATGTCGACGGGAAACAGGATGTTATAGTGCTGCAGCGCGTCGCGAGACGCCTGTCCGAACCGATGGTTGAACGAGCCACGGCCACCGCCTCCGACCTGGTCGATCACGCCGTCGAAGACGATCCGACCCTGTTCGTCGGCGTTGAATCCTTGATACAGCAGGTGACGCAGAAATCGACCCGTCTGGGAAACTCCCCATCCGATGGCATAGCGGATCCCCGGAAGCGGGTTGGCGTCCGAGCGCTCGTATTTGAAGAAGCTCACGATGTCGCGAGTTCCAGCGAGACCGGTGCCGACCACTTTGGGATCTTGGCTGCGGTAGACGACGTCGTAGATCCGACCCGGCTCGAAGCCGCCGTCGAGCGTCACGGTACCGCTATCGACGAAGCGCCAACGTTGTCGTGGAATGATCTCGGCCTTGTCGGTCGGCAGCGATCGGACCGTCATGACCTGCTCGCTCTCGGACGTATCCACTGGGGCATAGGCTCGATGACCGCGGTCGGCCACGAGGGCTGTTTCTGAGTGTCCACCGATGAAGTTGCCGCGAACGAGTCCGTAGATCGTCTCGCCCCCCTGGGTCGCGATGGGCATCTCCATCCGCATGCGGCCCTCGGGAACATCCCACTGCCATCCCATCCACAGCAAGCTGAATCCTTGCTCCATGAGGGCGCCGTTTCCGAAGTCTTCCGGCGCCTTCGGGTCCTGGGAACGAGTCCCCTTTTGAAACATTTGGAGAATGCGCTTCGTGCCCCGATTGCCTGCTTCGTAGAAGACCACACCGTTTCCCCGGGCGGGGTCGACGGGCTTCAGGAGATAGAAATCGGCGGAAAATTCTACCTCTCCCTTTTCGTTGCGCGGTGCCAGCTCGAGATCGACGACGAGCGCGTTGGCGGGATTTTCGGGATGCAGCGCGATGTCGACAGTGCCCGAGAGTTTTTCGTACGCTCCGGCGAGACCGAACGCTTTTCCGTTCAGGATGAGCTCTTGGGTTTGGACATTCAATCGCACCACACGCGCTTGCGCGAACGATGCGGACAGGAAGCTCAGGGCGCACAGTGCAAAGACGGTGAGATATTTCAAGCTTGACTCCAATGTGAAAGTGCATCGAGTGCGGCGCCGACGCCTTGCCCGAGAGTGATGTCGGTTCCCAAATCGGCGAGCGTCCGCTCGAGCATCCCGAGTTGCGCAATGAGGTACGTCGGGTGGGCTGCCAGCCCCATGTGGCCGAGGCGGAATAGCTTTCCGGCCAGTTCACCGTATCCGCCGGAGATCATCACCCCGTAGCGATCACGCAGGTGGCCTCGGAGACGCTCGTCGTCGATCCCGTCGGGCATCACCACCCCGGTCACGCACGGGGCCGCGATCGCCTCGCTCGCACTCCACAGCTCGAGCCCCATTGCCTCGACACCGCGGCGGCACGCCTGAGCAATTGTCGCGTGCCGTGTGGCCATTTCATCGATCCCTTCCTCTAGAGCCTGGGAGAGGATCGACTCGAGGGCGTACATCGTGCTGACGGAAGGCGTGTACGGGAACCGCTTATTCTCGATCCACGTGTCCTTCCAATCGAGTATCGACAGGAAGCTTCCCCGCAGTGGTTCGGTTTTGGATTCCATCGCCTTCCAAGCGTCTGGGCTCACGGACAGCAGCGACAAGCCCGGGGGCCCCCCGAGGCATTTCTGCGGACCGGCGATACCGACATCGATGCCCCAGCCCTCCGGAGAAAGCACCTCGCCGCCGATTCCCGAGACGGTGTCGACGACCGTCAGAACCCCGAACTCCTTGGCGATCGCGCCGATGGCCTCGACCGGATTGATCGTGGCCGACGGTGTCTCCGAGTGCACGACCGATAGGAACTTCACCCCGGGGTTCTGCTCGAGGGCTTTGCGCACGGCGTCGGGATCGATGGCTTCGTTGTAGGGGACGGCGAGCTCGATGGTCTCACCACCGTACTTGTCGATGAACAGCTCGAACCATTTACCGAAGACTCCCGAGACAAGATTCAGCACCTTGTCTCCTGGTGAGAAAAGACTCGCGGCTGCGGCTTCCAGCCCGAGAATGGCTTCGCCTTGCAGGATGACGACGTCGTAGCGTGTCCGAAAGACCTTTTGGAGCAACCCACAAGTCTCGGCGAATAGCTCGATGAACGCCGGGTCGTAGTGGTACAACACCGGACGAGATTGGTCCCGAAGCGTCCGTTCGCTGACTTGTACCGGTCCTCCCGCGAGCGTCATTTGTGGCCAGGCTCTCATGTCGTTGCCTCCTACAAAGGTGAGTGCATTACTTTGGGGCTTTCTTGTCGAGTATCTCGCGGACTCGTTTTGTGAGATCGGCGGGGGAGAACGGTTTCGGCAGGAGCTCCGGGTCTTCCTCCCGAACGCCCTGGCCATCCAGTATCTGAGACGTGTAGCCGGAAATGAACAAGATCCGCATCGCTGGCTGTTCGTGCGTCAGGCGCTCTGCCAGGTCCCGTCCGTTCATATCGGGCATGACGACGTCGCTGATCAGAAGGTCGACGGGACGTCGGCTTGCCGACAACAGCTCGAGCGCCGCACTCGCGCTTTCTGCTTCGAGTACCTCGTAGCCCGCGGAGCGTAGTATTTGGGCTGTGATCGTCCGTACCGGGTCGTCGTCTTCTCGAACGAGTATGAGCTCGTCGCCACTATACTCCGCTGCCACGGGCGGGGTGTCGTTCGGGGTGGCGACGTCGTCGGTCGCCGGAAAATACACGCGCACCGTTGTTCCCGTGTCGAGCTGGCTCTCGATCTCTATATGACCTTTGGCCTGGGTGACGATGGCATAGACCGTTGCGAGGCCAAGCCCGGTGCCGCGCCCCGGCGGCTTGGTGGTGAAGAAGGGCTCGTAAACATGTTCCAAAGTTGCAAGGCTCATGCCGCGTCCATCGTCACGAAACGTGAGGAGCACGTAGCGTCCGCCTCGTTGAACGCTCGACTCGGAAGGAAGAATCGTCGTCGCCGTCTCGACCGAAAGACATCCTCTATCCGACATCGCGTCGCGTGCGTTCAAAGCGAGATTCAAGATCACCTGCTCGAGTTGAGAGGCGTCTACTCGGATGCGACCCACGTCCGGGTCGAGCGACAACTCGAGCACGACGCGCTCGCCGACCAAGCCGCGCAACGTCGTCTCCATGTGACCGACGACCTGGTTGGGGTCCAGCACCTCCGGGTTGTTTACGTCCTTGCGGCTAAACGTCAGGAGTTGACGAGTCAACGATGCGGCGCGCTCGCCCGCCTTCATGATTTCGCCAATCCGGTGTGTGTCCTTCTTGGAGGATTGCTGAAGCACCGCGGCGTTACCCAGGATGACGGTCAAGAGGTTGTTGAAATCGTGGGCGATGCCGCCGGCGAGCCGGCCGATGGCTTCCATCTTCTGGGAATGGCGGAGCTGCGCCGCGAGCTCTTGTTTTTCTTCATCGACGCGCTTTTGATCGTTGATGTTCTCCACGACGCCGATCCCGTACAACGCATCGCCGTTTTTGTCGTGGATGATCGTTGCGGTGAGTTGCGTCCAAATGATCTCGCCGTCCTTGCGGACGTAGCGGCGCTCGATCTTGAATCCGTCGCGCTCCCCACCTCGCATCTGCCTCGCGAGCTCGCGCGCCGGACGGCGGTCCGCTTCGTGGATGATGTCGGCCAGCGGGCGCCCCAACAGCTCTTTGCGGGTGTAGCCGAGCATGTCGCACAGCGCCGTGTTGACTTTGAGGAGATGGAAGGTTGGTGTGACCAGATGCATCCCGATGGGGCCGTCCTCAAAGATTTGTCGGAATACCTCCTCGCTGATCCGCAGGGCGTCCGCCGTCTGCTCGTGCTGAGACGCGGCTCGGGTCAGCTCCTCGACACGTTCCCGCAGAGCCTCGAGCTCCAGCTCGAGATGGTTGGCTTCGACTATTTCCCGCTTGGTCACGTTCGTTCAATCAGGGTGTGGGGCGTCATTCTAAGTCTGTTCGCCTCGCAGGGCCAACTGTGACGTGGTTGTGGTACAAGATCGTATGACAGTGCGCGGGAGGTGCGAGCGATGAGACATGGAGTCGTTGTTGCGGTTGTTGCGTTGCTCCTCGGATGCAGTGTGGCGCTTGCCCAACAACCCGATCTTCTCCGGACTATCGGTCCGTTCAAAAGTTATGGGCACGTCTATGACGCTAGCAGCGTGGAAGCCATGCGGCCGCGGGTTATGGGCACGCACGGCGTGATCTCGACGGGACACTATCTGGCGACGCTCGCCGGGATGGAAGCCTTGCGCAAGGGCGGCAATGCGTTCGATGCCGGTGTCTCGGCTGCGATGGCCCTAAAGGTGACGAAGATGGGCTACGCGGGTTGGACCGGTGTGGCGCCACTTATCCTCTACAGCGCGGTGGAAGATCGAGTCATCACGCGAGTCGGCGCAGGGACTACACCGGCGAAGGCGACCCTCGCGCATTTCCAGGAATTCGGGAAGACGCCCATCAATACCGCGCTGATCCCGGCGGACGTCGACGTATGGCTTTCGACCCTGGACACGTACGGCACGTTCAGCTTTGAGGAGACCTCGGCGGCGGCTCTCGAAGTCGCGGAGAGTGGCTATCATCTTTATAAGCATCAAAAAGGTCTCCTGGACACGCAGCAAGACCAGATCCTTCGATTTCCTTATAACGTCGAGTTTTGGTTTCCGAACGGTGTCAGCAATCAACAGCTAGGGGACCTGATGGTCAACCCGGATCTCGGGAGGCTCATCCGTTACATGCGCGGTGCCGAAAAAACGGCGCTCGCCGGCGGGGCCTCGCGCTCCGAGGCGCTCCGAGCGGCACGGGACGCCTTCTACAAAGGAGAGCCGGCGAAGGAAGTCGCCAAGCTCTACACGGGGTTCGACGACGGGCTGATGAGCTACGACGACCTCGCCTCCTATGAGGGCAAGTGGATGGCGCCTCTTCACACCACCTACCGGGGGTACGACGTCTACGTGTGTGACGGTTGGTCTCAGGGGCCGCGGTTCGTTTTGTTCCTGAATATGCTCGACAACTTCGACGTCGAGGCGCTCGGCTACAACACGGCGGACTACATTCACGTGCTGTCCCAAATCATCGAGCTCGGGATGGCGGACAGCCACAAATACATTGGCGATCCCGATGTCGTCGACGTGCCCCCCGCGCTCTATACAAAAGCGTACGCGACCAAGCGCGCCGAGCTCGTCGATCGCGAGCATGCGTTCGACGACATGCCACCTTGGGGTGATCCGGCCCGCTTGGAGAGCGTGGCTACCGACGCGCCGGAGTCGTTTGCTGGAGCAGGAGAGAGTCGTGACGTTCTGCCGCTGGCTGACACGACATCTCTCAGCGTCATGGATAGCGATGGGAATCTCTTTTCGATGACGGAGAGTGACGGGCATATGTGGAGCCCGATGATCCCCGGTTGGGGTTTTGGACTCGGTGCGAGGATGCGGCAGCTGAATCTCGACCCGAGCCTCGCGAACGTCATGGCTCCGAACAAAAGACCGCGCAACACCAACAATCCCGTTCTCGTCATGAAGGAAGGGAAACCGTTCATGGGCCTTTCCACGCCAGGTGGAGATCAGCAAGTTCAGGCGATGCTTCAAGTGCTGCTCAACGTGGTGGTCTGGGGGATGTCTCCGGAGCACGCGATCGATCAGCCGCGGTTCGGAAGCTACAACTTTCCGGGGACCGGAGACGAGGTCAACCGCGACCCCGGCGTGATCAAGCTCGAAGAGCGTATCCCGCAACATACCTTCGAGGCTCTTCGTGCGAAGGGCCATGACGTCGAGCCGTGGGGACTCTGGAATTGGCATACCGGGGCCTTGACAGTGACCTACCGAGACCCGAGGACGGGACTCATGATCGCCGCGGGTGACGTTCGACGCGAGACCCACTCGCTCGCTTATTGATGGTACGACAAGCTCTTATCGGCTCGAAGCTCGTCGCGTTTCCCGGCCAAGAGCTGTTGGAGCTCGAAGACTCTGCGGGCGCGAATGACGAGAGTCTTCGAGAGCGCTTCGAGCGAGACGGCTATCTCTTCGTGCGCGGCCTTCTTCCGAGACAAAGCGTGCTGGATGCGCGTGAGCGCGTCGTGTCCTGGCGCGAGGAGGACTCGTCTATCAAAAAACTCCGCGAAAGAGCGCGTCGGGATGAATGTATCACGGAGGTTGTCGAACACCGCGCCCTGTTCGAGCTAACCTCGAAGATTGTTGGCGCACCGACGATGACGTTTGCGTTCAAGTGGCTTCGGGCCGTCGGTAGCCGTGCGGGAACCGGAGCGCATTGCGATTCTGTCTACATGGGTCGAGGCAGCCAGAACGTCTGCACCGTTTGGATTCCGTTCGGAGACGTTCGAGTCGAGCAGGGCACTCTTACCGTGTGCGAGGCTTCGCATCGCCTCGAAGCGTTTCGTCGGATTCATCAGATGTACGGCCAGCTCGATGTCGATCGCGACTGCGTGGCCGATACCGGCTGGTTTACGGACGAGCCCTTGGAGCTCGATGGCCAATGGAGAACGGCGGATTTCGCAGCGGGCGATGTGGTCTTGTTCGGTTTGCGCACGCTGCATGCAGCGACGTCGAACCTGGGCGACGATCTGCGGATTAGCTGTGACGTGCGCTTCCAGTCCGAACACGAAGACGCCGACGAGCGCTGGATCGGTGACGAACCCGTAGGCCACACGACATTCGGCATTTCCGGCCCGGCCTCGACGACCGTTGCCGAGCTTCGACGGAAGTGGGGACTCTGATGTTGGTAGCGCTGTACGGGACCCTCAAAGTCGGTCATTTCAACTACGAGCGTCACTTGAAAGGCGAGATGCCGACGACCGCTCTGTTCGCCGAGCTCCCGTTCGAGATGTACACCAACGACGACTACCCCATGCTCGTGCCAACCGCCAACGGGGAGCGTCATCGCGTGTGGGTCGAGATCTTCGAGGTCAGCGAAGAACAACTCCGTGAACTCGACGCACTGGAGGCGCCGTACGGGTACTGGCGAGAGTCCGTGCTCATCGAGTCACTCGGTGAGAACGTCGGCATCTACGTGCACGCCGCGCCGCCTCCCATAGGCTTCACGCGTGTGGCATCGGGCAAGTGGCCACCGTAGATTCGCTACGTCCCCGCGCTGCTGCAGCTCTTCTAAATCCCAACAGGAGCGTGAAGCTCAGGTCGACGCTTTGTGTGAGCTTTCGACGAGGAGTAGCCCGGATTCGATCCGCTCTCGGATGGGTTCGGGGAGTTTCAGGAAGTCTCCGATCGACGTAATGTCGAAGCCGTCTTTGATCTTCCCCTTAACCTGGACATACGCGCCTTTGCGCGGCACACCCCGTCTGGAAAAAATCCAAAGGCGCCCGGTTGTGTCTTCGAGCCGGTAGAAACCGTTTCCCGCGATCGAATAGCTTTCAACCACTTCACCTTTGAGCGTGATGCTGCGCTCCGCGTAGCGTGACGGGTCGGCCATCACGTCGTTGACCGTCTTTTGCGCACAGCCGGTAACGGCGAGCGCGATGACGAGCGATGTTCCGATAGCTAGTTGCTTCGACATAAGACTGGGTCCTCCTGCCTCGATACAAAGCATCCACCGTGCCAAGCACCCGCTTCTACCGTAAGTCATTGTATCCGAAGTGT